>NZ_JAJNIQ010000003.1:0-360693 GCF_022386395.1 Mammaliicoccus sp. J-M40 | reverse complement strand
ATCCAATAAGAAGGTGTTTACTTGGATTAACGAGTTAGAAAATCCAATAAAGGTATGTGTAATTGGATTATTGTGTTAGAAAATCCAATAAAGGTATGTTTACTTGGATTATTGTGTTAGAAAATCCAATAAGAAGGTGTTTACTTGGATTATTGTGTTAGAAAATCCAATAAGAAGGTGTTTACTTGGATTAACGAGTTAGAAAATCCAATAAAGGTATGTGTAATTGGATTATTGTGTTAGAAAATCCAATAAGAAGGTGTTTATTTGGATTATTGTGTTAGAAAATCCAATAAGATGATGTTTACCTGGATTAACGTCATGGAAAATCCAACAACAATATCGACTCGATCAATCCCATACAAAAAAGAGCTAAGGATTTATGTCCTTAGCTCTTTTATTCCGATATTTTTAACGTGTTTTTAGTTCATCGCCCGTCATCCATTTATGATTTTTAACCATTTTATCATTATCTGTTGATTGATAATCTACGATATAAACAGTTGTTTCTTCTACATCATCAATTTTAGCTTCTGCATTTTTCATGCCAGACATATGGTCAGCTTTTAATTTAACAGTGTCACCTTTTTTGAAACCATCTTCAGGTGCGTCGGCTACTTCTTCGTTAACGACCCATTTATGATTATTTACTTTGTCGCCACCGTTTGTTAGTGTGTAACTTACTTCATAAGCATAAGTTTTATAAGCTTCTTTCACTGTACCTTTGGCATTTTTCATCCCTGCCATATGTCCTTCTGTAATTGTAACTTTATCACCTTTTTTAAACTTACCATCATTTGTACTCTTCATGTTTTCTGGTGTTTTACTATCGCTTTTATGCTCCATATGTTCTTCTTCTTTATGATTGTTAGATTTTTTATCTTCTGCCTCTTTATCTGATGAACAAGCGGATAATACGAGTCCTGATGCTAGTATAATAAAACTGAATTTCTTAATCATAATTTGAAAGCTCCTATCTTTTATTTTAATTTTAATGTAAAAGCATTAATTGCTACGATAATCGTACTGAATGACATGAGTATTGCGCCAACAGCAGGGGATAAAATTAATCCTATTGCAGCTAATATTCCAGCTGCTAGAGGTACAGCAACGACGTTGTATCCAGCACCCCACCAAAGGTTTTGAACCATTTTCTTCATTGTGTTTTTAGAAAGGTCTAAGAAACTAATAATATCTGATGGGTTACTTTTAACAAGTATGACATCGCCAGACTCAACGGCTACATCCGTACCTGCACCTATAGCCATGCCAATATCGGCTCTAATAAGACTTGGCGCATCATTAATACCATCGCCAACCATCATGACTTTACTACCTTTTGATTGATAGTTTTTAATAATTTTTTCTTTATCTTCAGGCATTAATTGTGAATGTACATCATCAATACCTAACTCTTTGGCAACTGCTTGAGCAACTTCATTATTATCACCTGTAAGCATGACAGGTGTGATGTTTCTAGATAATAAATCAGAAACCATTTGTTTTGAACTTTCTTTAATTTTGTCACCTTGCGCGATAACGCCAATAACTTGGTTGTCATCAATTAAATAACTAACGGAATTGCCTTCTTTAGCAAGGTCGGTAAATTGTTCTTTGTTGTAATCAAATTTATTTTGATCTAAATAAGTTACATTTGTTATTTTTAATTTTCTATTATTAACAGTACCTTCTAGACCAACACCTGGTAAGTTGTTAACTTCTTTAGGGCTAGAATAGGATATGGCTTTACTTTTAACGTAATTGACTATACCAGTAGCAAGAGGGTGATTGGAATTGCTCTCTAATGAAGCAAATAGACTCAATACCTCTTCATCTGTTAATTGTTCATTAAAGCTTTCATAATGGTTAACTGAGAAATTACCTTCAGTTAACGTGCCAGTTTTATCCATCATTATATAATCTAAATGTTGAGCTGTTTCTACAGACTCTCTATTTTTTATAATTAAACCATTGTGTGCACCTATAGATGTAGAACGTGCTGTAACTAAAGGAATCGCTAATCCCAATGCGTGAGGACAAGCTATGACAAGTACTGTTACAAGACGTTCAAGTGCAAAATCAACATTACTTTGAATAAGCATCCATACAATAAACGAAATTAAGCCGATACTTACTGCAAAGTAGAATAAATAACCTGCTACTTTATCAGATAATAATTCAGCTTTGGATTTATCATTTTGTGCTTGGTTCACTAATCCCATTACTTGAGAAAGGTAGCCGTTTTCGCCGGTAGCAGTAACTTTAACTTGAATAGTTCCTGAGCCATTGATGGAACCACCAATAACTTCATCGTTATAAGCTTTAGGAACGAGTTTTGATTCCCCTGTTACTAATGATTCGTCAATGGAAGTTTCACCTTGTGCGATGATACCGTCAGTAGGTATACTTTCACCAGCTTTAACTTCAACGATATCATCAATATCAATATCTGATATTTTCACTTCTTGACGTTGGTCTTCATCGATTACTTTTATAGCGGTATTAGGTAAAAGTTCCGCCATTTTCTTTAAAGCATTGCTAGCATTACCAACTGCATTCATTTCAATCCAGTGACCTAATAACATAATGACAATTAAAGTAGCTAACTCCCAGAAAAAGTCCATAGTATGGGACGACGAAGAGCTAAAGTTATTCATATAAAATGCATATAAACTATAAATATATGCAACTGAAATACCTAGTGTAACTAACGTCATCATTCCAGGTTTTTTACTTAAAATCTCAGATTTAGCACCTGTAATAAATGGCTTTCCGCCATAAAAGAATAAAATTGTAGCTAGAATTAATACGATCCAATCTGAACCTGTAAATGAAACTTGGAACGGTAATTTTACGCCCATCATTGGTGATAAAATGATGATGGGTATTGCGAAAATTAATGAAATAAAGAATTTACTTTTAAAATTACCATGATGGTGAGCGTGGTCACTATGATTATCATGGTCTTCATGATTTTCATGTCCTTGATGACTATGATGCTCATGATCATGCTTGTTATCTTTATTCATGATAATGAACCTCCTAATTTATAAAATTTAAAAGAACAACTAGTTGATAATCAAAGTATAACATATACCCCCTATAGGTATATAGTAAAATGATTTTTTGTTGATTTTATTGTTCAATAACTACAATCATGGTTTACAATAAATAGTGATAACAAGCCTTCCAAGAACTTTATAAAAAAGAAATGTTGATAAAAATTGGAGCTGAAAATAATGAACAACAAATCACTTATTTTTTATTTCAAAAAACTTTTCAGCTATTCTCAAAAATAAAGCCCAGGACAATTATTTATGTCCCGGGCTTTTCTATTTAATACGCAATACCGACTCGCGATTTAACATATTCATCGTTATTCAACTGTTGATAAGCGAATTCTGCAGTATCTGGTACGGAGATTTTAACGCTATCTTCAGGTAAATAATTTTTCTCTGTTCGATATTTGCCAGTTCTTTCTCCATCAGGTAAATACGTAGGACAAACAATTGTCCATTCAAGGGTTGATTGGTCGAGTAGTTCATATACTTTATGATGTTCTTTCGCTGCACGAGTCGTTTTTCTTTTGGATTCGTTTGATTCATAACGTAGAAGATTGATGTCAGTTCTACTTTGTAATATGCCAGCTGTACCTATAGTAATGATACGCTTAACGCCTTCTTGTTCCATTGCTTCAATAATAAGAGGCATAGCTTCTGTTAATGTAGTTGTACCATCAGTACCTAATGCACTGAATATAACATCTACACCTTTTATTGCCTGGGCAATATCATCTTTGTTTAACACATTGCCTTCTATTATATTGAGTTGGTTATATTTAGTTTTTAATTTTTCTTTATTACGAACTAATACATTTATATGGTGATCGTCATTAATCGCATGATTTAAAATCTCATGACCAACACGACCAGTTGCTCCTAAAATTAAAATATTCATAAATTTATATGCTCCTTTTCAGTTATATAAAAAGTGATTTTAGATTGATGTATATAATATCAATGATATCATACAAGAAATTGAACAAATATGAATAATAGAGGGTATATATTAAATAAGGATAAAACTTTTGGCTATTTTAATATGTGTTAAAATAATAAATATAATAAAATGGATATTTAAAATAGAACATTCAAAGTGCATATGGGGTCTTAAATTATGGAAAATAACTTATTTTTAAATATAAATAGTAATGAAAAATTAGTGCTAAAAGAAATTTTTAATCATCAAAATATTTCACGCACAGAAATATCAAAGAATCTAGGAATTAATAAAGCGACCATTTCTAGTATTTTAAATAAATTGAAGAGTAAATCTTTAGTGCGCGAAGTTGGTGAAGGTGACAGTACGAAAAGTGGCGGAAGGAAACCGATCTTACTTAAGGTTAATCATCTGTATGGCTACTTTATTTCGTTAGATTTGACGTATAGTTCTGTTGAAGTGATGTATAACTACTTTGATGGTAATGTGATTCAACACGAATCTTATAAATTACCGAATGATAATGTAAGTAGTATATTAGATATTTTGAAAGAGCACGTTGATGTTCGTGAAAAACATGACACTATTCATGGTTTATTAGGTATGTCTGTATCTATACATGGTGTCGTTGATAATGATCAAAATGTCATTTATTTACCATTCCACAAGACAGATGGAGCTTCTATAACAGAAATGCTAAAAGAATTTGCCAAAGTTCCTGTGATGATCGAAAATGAGGCAAATCTTTCTGCATTGTATGAACGTAATTTTAAGCATAGTTTATCGATTAATAACCTTATAGCGCTTAGCATTCATAAAGGTATTGGTGCGGGCTTAATTATTAATAATAAATTGTATCGCGGTGCCAATGGTGAAGCGGGTGAGATTGGAAAAACACTTGTATCAAAAGTAAGCAATAATGTGGAAACTTATCATAAGATTGAAGATATTTTTTCTCAAGAAGCTTTACTACAAAATTTAAGCCATCAATTAGGTGAGGCGTTAACACTTAGTAAACTAATTCAATATTATAAAGAGCGAAACTCTGTAGTTGTGCAAGAGATGGAGCAATTTATTAATAAGATTGCTATATTAATACATAACTTAAACACGCAATTTAATCCAAATGCTTTTTATGTTAACTGTCCGTTAATTAATGAAATGCCAGAAATTTTAGAAGAAATTAAAGAACAGTTTAAACAGTATTCTCGAAATGAAATTCAAATCAAGCTAAATTCTAATGTGAAGTATGCTACTTTGTTAGGCGGAACTTTAGCAATCATTCAAAAAGTGCTACAAATTGAAGACATTCAATTAGATATTCATATTTAAAAAGAACTTGTTAGAAATCTTTTATAAGATTTCTAACAAGTTCTTTTTTTAATATAGAAAGCGTTTACATAAATGATAGTATATGATATATTATTTTTAAAGTTAGTTTGTTTAATAAACTAACCAACTATCATTAGGAGGATTACAATGACATATTTCGACATAGATAAAGTAAAATACGAAGGTTCAAAATCACAAAACATTTATAGTTTTAAATATTATAATCCGGAAGAAAAAATAGGCGATAAAACGATGGCTGAACATTTAAGGTTTAGTGTCGCTTATTGGCATACATTTACTGCAGATCTTTCAGACCCATTTGGTGTAGGCACGGCTGAACGTGAATGGGATAACTTAAATGAGATGGACAAAGCTAAAGCAAGAGTGGATGCTATTTTTGAATTCATGGAAAAATTAAATCTTGAATATTTCTGTTTCCACGATATTGATATTGCTCCTGAAGGTTCTAATTTAAAAGAATCAAATGAAAACTTAGACGTAATAGTCGATCTTATTAAAGAAAAAATGGACGAAACAGGCAAGAAATTATTATGGAATACTACTAATAATTTCACACATGAACGTTTTGTACACGGAGCAGCTACATCTTCTAACGCTGAAGTATATGCATACGCTGCAGCGAAAGTGAAAAAATCTTTAGAAATTGCTAAAAAGTTAGGCGCAGAAAACTTTGTATTCTGGGGTGGTCGTGAAGGTTATGAAAGTTTATTAAATACCGATATGAAGTTAGAACTAGATAATTTAGCAAACTTCTTCAAGATGGCTAAAAGTTATGCTGAAGAAATAGGATTTGAAGGACAATTCTTAATTGAACCTAAACCTAAAGAACCAACTACTCATCAATATGATACAGACGTTGCAACAGCTCATGCTTTCTTACAGAAGTATGGTTTAGATGATGTATTTAAATTTAATATTGAAGCAAACCACGCTACTTTAGCAGGTCATTCATTCCAACATGAACTAAGATATGCACGCGATAATCAAATGTTAGGATCAGTGGATGCCAATCAAGGTCATCCTCAACTAGGTTGGGATACTGATGAATTCCCTACAGACGTGTATGACACGACATTAGCGATGTACGAAATACTTAAAAATGATGGTTTAAGCCCAGGTGGTCTAAACTTCGATGCTAAGCCAAGAAGAACATCATTTAAACAAGAAGACTTACTATTAACGCACATTGCAGGTATGGATACATTTGCACTTGGATTAAGAGTCGCTCATAAAATGATTGAAGATAACTTCTTCGAAAATATCATTAATAAAAAATATAAATCATTTAGTGAAGGTATCGGTAAGGAAATTGTAGAAGGAACAACTTCATTTAAAGAATTAGAAAAATATGCACATAAAATAGAAAAAATTGAAAATGAGTCAGATCACTTAGAAGTAATAAAATCACAAATCAATCAATATATTCTAAATATCAATAATGGAGAATGATAATTATGACTTATGTAATTGGCGTTGATATTGGTACAAGTGGATTAAAGTCCATAGTTGTTAATAAAGATGGTGAGGTCGTTGATTCTCATAGCATCAGTTATAAAACGACGCATCCAAAGTCTGGTTACAGTGAAATGGATCCAGATGTTTGGTACGAAGCAACAGTGAATAGTTTAACGCACTTATTAAAGAAATTTGATAAACAATCAATCACAGGTATTAGCTTTTCAGGGCAGATGCATGGATTAGTCGTTGTTGACGAATCTGGTGATAGTATAAGACCAGCTATTTTATGGAATGATACACGTACTTCACAAGAAGTGGAAGAAATTAAAGAAACTTTAGGTATGGAATTCTTACTTAAACAAACACAAAATACTGTACTTGAAGGTTTCACACTTCCGAAATTAATTTGGCTAAAAAATAATGAACCTAATAATTATAAAAAGATTCATAAATTTATGTTGCCGAAAGATTATGTTGTCTATAAATTGACGGGTAATATTTTCACAGAACCATCAGATGCTGCTGGAACGATTATGTATAATATCAAATCAGAAAAATGGTCTGAAACGTTATTAGATCAATTAGATATTGATTCGAACATATGCCCAGAAGTGATTCCTTCTCATCAAAAAAGTGGTGTGTTAAAAGAAGATATTAAGAATCAATTAAATATTGACTGGGAAATAAATATTTATCAAGGTGGCGCAGATAATGCCTGTGGTGCACTTGGTTCTGGTATAACAGATGAAACAAAACAACTTGTAAGCATTGGTACATCGGGCGTTGCACTTTCTATTGAGAACAGTGAACATTACGAAAATGACGGTAACATGCATTACTTTAGTCATTGTGTGCCAAATCAAAAGTATATTATGGGTGTCACACTTTCAGCTGGCTATAGTTTAGAATGGCTGAAGCAATTGCTTAACCCAGATGAAGACTTTAGTACATTCTTACAAGATATTTCACAATCTAAAATAGGGGCAAATGGACTCTTGTATACACCATATCTATTAGGTGAACGTACACCGTATAACGATGCATCTGTCAGGGGTAGCTTTATTGGGCTAGATGCTAATACATCGCAAAAGGATATTAAACGTTCAGTACTTGAAGGTGTTACTTACTCTATTAATGAAAGTATCGAGATTATGAAAAATCAAGATGTCGATATAAAAGAAATTGTTTCTATTGGTGGAGGCGCAAAAAATGAAGAATGGTTACAAATACAAGCGGATATCTTTAATGCGCCTATTATGACTAGGACAGAAGAACAAGGGCCAGCATATGGTGCTGCAATGTTAGCTGCAATGGGCGAAAACTGGTTTGATACATTTCAAGATATTAGCCAATCATGGATTAACTATCATGAAAAAGTCACGCCAGATTCAAAAAATAATGAATCATATCAAAAATTATTTAATATATATAAACAAATTTATACTGCAACTCAGCCACTAACGAAACACTTAGCTCAATTTAAATAACGAATTAGGGAGATGGGGTAATGAGTAGTTATGATAATAAGAGATTTATCTTTAAAATTGCACTAATCGCAACGCTTGGTGGGCTATTATTTGGTTATGATACAGCAGTAATTTCTGGGGCAGAACAATCATTACAAAAGTATATTACATCAGGATATGGTAGTTTTATCCACGGAATAACAGTATCAAGTGCTTTAATCGGGTGTATTATAGGTGGATTATTGTCTTCAAATATTTCAAGAAGTTTAGGTCGTAAAAAATCTTTACAAGTTGCTGCAATCTTATTTATAGTATCAGCAATTTTATCAGGATATCCAGAATTTCTATTCTTTGATGCAGGACAATCAAGTTTAGGGTTGTTAGTCATGTTTAATATATACCGTGTTATAGGTGGGATAGGAGTAGGCTTAGCTTCTGCTATTTCTCCAATGTATATTAGTGAAATTTCTCCTTCATCAATTAGAGGACGACTCGTATCTTGGAACCAGTTCGCAATTATATTTGGTATGTTAGTCGTATACTTTGTAAACTATGGTATTACATTTGGTCAATCACAAAATTGGGTTGATGTAATAGGTTGGCGTTATATGTTTATGACTGAAGCAATACCAGCTGTCGTATTCTTTGTATTGCTATTCTTGGTACCAGAAACACCTAGGTATTTAATATTAGCTAATAAAGATAAAGACGCATTAACTGTTCTGAATAAAATTTATTCATCAAATGAGCATGCTAAAAAAGTATTGAAAGATATATTATCTACAAAAAGTAAGAAAAATGATACAAAAGCACCATTATTTAGTTTTGGTAAAACAGTCATTATCATCGGAATATTACTATCTATATTCCAACAATTTATTGGAATAAACGTAGCACTTTATTATGCACCGAGAATTTTCGAAACCCTTGGTGCAGGTAGTGATGCTTCAATGATTCAAACTGTCGTTATGGGATTAGTAAATGTGGTATTCACATTAATTGCTATAATTTATGTTGATAAATTTGGACGTAAACCGTTACTTATCATTGGATCAACAGGAATGGCTATCGGTATGATAGGCATGAGTATATTAACAGCAAATGGAATATTCGGTGTAATCACATTACTATTTATGGTCATCTATACTGCTTCATTTATGATGAGTTGGGGTCCAATTATTTGGGTATTATTATCAGAAATATTCCCGAACCGTATTAGAAGTAGTGCGATGGCTATAGCAGTAGCAGTTCAGTGGTTAGCGAACTTTACAATCACATCAACTTATCCATTTATGATGGATATCAGCGGTACAATGACTTATGGTTTTTATGCAACAATGAGTATACTGTCAGGAATATTTGTTTGGAAATTCATACCTGAAACTAAAGGTAAAACTTTAGAAGAACTAGAAAGTATATGGGAAAAAGATAAGCCTAACGAGAATAAACAAACTGAAGAATACGGAAATGTACCGTATGAAAATACAGTTACGAAGTAGTAAAGAGGCTGGGACATAAATACATGTCTCAGCCTCTTTTATTATAATGGCAGTAGCTGACTGGGTTGAAAATGTGCTTATATCAAGCTTTTTCCAACCCTAGTCATCCTTGCCGGGGCGGGACTACGAAATCTATTTATTAAAATGAGATTTCTGTCCCGCTCCGTTTTGTTGTTATACTTTTTCAATATATTGGTCTTCATGTTCTACATCTTTACCAACTGGCTCCCATTTAATAACGGTAGTAATAATTAAACCAAGTATAGGCACAGCGGCTAAAAATAGCATTGTATTATTTAGCCCGAAGTTAGCTAAAATAATTGGGAATATAAATGTCCCAAACATACTGCCGAATCGACTAACTGATTCAACAAATCCGGTACCTTTACCTCTTAAAATAGTCGGATAAGATAAGGCTCCAATTGCTTTCCCTTGTGTGCCTGGACCACCTGCATGACCGAATAGGAAGAATGCTACCATGAGTGCAATTAACCATGTATATGTGTGTCCGTAAAAGAATCCGATGACTAACATTGAACAACCTACAATACTAAAACCAATCATCGTTAGTTTGCGTGCGCCGTATTTAGTTGTCAGTAATGCACCTACTAAACCACCAATGATACCAGCAACGTTAATCAAAGCTGTACCTGATAATGATTCAATTTTATTGTCACCAATAATGTATATAGCAATTAAAGGAATATATAATCCAATTGCATAATACTGCATACCTTGCAATGTAGCTATTGAAGTCGCTAATATTGTTCTTTTACGATAACGTTTGTTGAATAATGTTCTTAAAGGATGTTTTACTTCTGTTTTACGGTAAGATTCATCTTCGCCTTTATTCGGTTCAAGTTTCACTTTAATATTGTAGTTCTTTTCAAGTTCTCTTGTAGCTTGAGTAAGTGTTTTGTTTTTCATGGACCAAGTAGGGCTTTCACTTAAATAAAAAAGTCTCAAAACTAGTATAATCGTTGCAAATACAGCACCAAGACCTACTGAATAACGCCATAACCAAGTGCCAGTACCTAATTCATATAGCAGAATCACAATCAGTGCAGATGATACCACTGCAATATACCAGACAACTTGCCAATAATTGACATTACGACCTTTATCCTTTTTATTACTGATTTCTGCAATGAATGTGAAAGCAACAGGGCTGTCCATACCGATTGCAAATCCCATCAATAATCTGAAACAGAGTAATATGAATGGGGTAGGCGATAACGCTGCACCGAGAGCGCCTATAATTAAGGAGATTAATGAAATGGATAGAATAAGCTTGCGGCCCAATTTATCAGCATAAAAACCACCAATAGCTGCACCGATTAAAGCACCAAAAGGCATAGCAGTCATAACAAAAGATAAATATGTTGCGGATAAATTAAATTCTTCTGTAAGCTGATCAGTAGCTGTACCTAAAATCGTTAAATCGTAAGCGTCTAAAAAAATAGTCCCTAATACTATAATAAGTAGTAGTGACGTACGCTTTGTTGTTTTTCGCTCATTTACATAATCGACGATATCTTGTTTCGTATGTATTGTGATTGTTTCATTTGTCATACCCGTCCCCTCCTAAAAATATGTTTGCACACTTTAATGAAGATACAAATGTGTTGAATCAGAAGCTGTTTATAGTAAATATATACCCTTTGAGTGTAAATGTTAAATGATAAAAGTTATGAGTATAAATAATATTACACGAATAACTATGTATAAAAATTAACTACCTTACCGATTTATATATCATTCGCTTTATTGTACAGTTTCCTGTACAGCAATTCGAATGGTTTAGATGAGTATTCTTAAAATAGAGAGAGATTACACTAAACATATGAGGGTATTTGTTAGAATAAGAGCTATTTTCGAGGGGGTATTTTGATGCATAATGAACGCCAACTTTACGATAAAAAACATAGGTGGTCCGGACTTATGTTTGGCTTTGGTTTAGCGGGTTTTATAGACGAAATGGTTTTTCATCAGTTTTTACAGTGGCATCATTTTTATGACCAAATGACGAGAGAAGTAGGCTTATTTTCTGATGGTGTGTTAAACGCAATGTGTGGATTTTTTATTATTTTTGGTTTGTTTTTATTGGCAGATGCGAGACGAAAATTCAGCACGAATTGGATATTTTGGATTGGTCGAGTATTAATGGGAATGGGCACATTCCAGGTATATGACGGCATTATTAATCATAAAATTTTGAGAATGCACCAAATTCGCTACGTAGATAATGTCATTACTTATGATATAGTTTGGATTGTTACAGGTTCTTTAATGATTATCGTTGGGTATTTAATGTCTCGAAAAAGAGAGATGATAAAGCATGATAATTCTTAATTCTTTGCCTATTGTTATCATAGCGTTATCCTTAATTGGTTCGTATATTGGAATGGCATTGAAAGAACGAAGTTGGCCATTTTATAGAACATGTTTATGGGTAATTGGTGTTTGTAGTGGTTCAATTGTAATGATTGAACCAATGGCGAGTTTAATGCATCATCATTTTGTTAACCACATGTATGGGCATATACTATTAGGGATGTTAGCACCCCTTTTAATGGTGCTTGCAGCTCCGATAACGTTGTTATTAAAATCATTACCTACAAAAAGCGCGAGAAAGTTAACTTCGTTTATGAATACTGGTTACGTCAAATTTATAATGCATCCAGTAACAGCACTTGTCTTAAATACTGGCGGTTTATGATTATTGTATAGGACTGATTTATTCATGTACATGCATCATTCTGCTTTAATTTATTATTTAGTTCATATTCATATTTTTCTAGCAGGATACTTATTTACGTCTATCATGCTATATATAGATCCAGTACGAAATCCTTATTCATTTCGTTACAGGGCTATTGTTATGATGATTTCAGTCACTTTGCACCAAATATTATCTAAGTCATTTTATCCTTATCCTCCTTCAGGGGTAGAGACGAATCAAGCAGAAAAAGGCGCAATGGTCATGTACTATGGTGGAGATGTAATAGAACTCTTTATTATATTTTTAATGTGTTTAAAATGGTATAAAAGTGTGAGGCCGAAAAGAATAAATCAATATAATAAGCAGAGTAGTAAAAGGCTCAATGTTTAATGATTTAAAATTTTGTTTTGTGTATCGGAGATGTATGAATGGGTAAAGCACGTTTAATTATAATGCCATTATTTATCAGTTTAATACTTACATGTATTACGTATTTTTTATTCGTAATTATTGATTTAATAACAAATTACCATACTGCTGACTTGTTATTAAACGTAGATTTTGTAAGAAATTATCAAAATATAACTTTAATAGAAGAATTGAGTTATCATTTTTTAACTACTTTCATAATAGTAATTATCACTATTGTTATTTACGTTAATTTCAATAAATTGAAAATTATTTTTTTAACAACTCTCTTTATTATATTTACTGTTTTATATCCAATTCTTATAAAAATGTCAGAAAGGGATATATTTCAATATAGCTTAAATGAACATGTTATTTGGATAGTGGGTCATATATTATTTCTATACTTGTTAAACATTATTGTGACACGTAGTTACTTGAAGTGATTAGTAATAAAAAACCTGAAAAATCTTAAAAGATTTTTCAGGTTTTATTTAATATAAAAGCTTTATTATAGAGTGATAACCTGTGGTGTCTCTACATCATCATCATTCATAAGTTTTATAGTTTTAGGTTTAATCTTTATAACGCATAAATCTGGGTCTTTTTTAGAGTCAAAGAATGTTTTATCTTGGTTTTGCCATAACCAATCTATTGTTTCTTGAACTTCTATAATTTCTGCGTCAGCATCTATTTCTAAAAAGCTATGGTTCGTTGTTTCATTATATCCTAGTAATACATGTGCTTTCGGATTATCCCTGAATTCTTCAACTTTTGTCGTTTCTTTGCTTGTTTTTGTATATAGTGTCAAATCGTCGTTATAAAACATCATGTAACGACTGTTTGGTACGTTATGATGAGCTGTAGATAATACACCTACTCGTGATTGATTTAAAATGTTTTCAGTTTTATCTTGGATTTCAGTTTTATCCATTTCTATCACCTCACTGTAACTATACCCAGTATATATGAGTTAAATCTTAAACGATACTTAGCATACGTTCTAATGACTGCTTTGCATAATATGCTGTTTCTTCATCAACTTTAATGATGTTTTCAAGATGACCTTGTTGTATTTTGTCTAGGCACCATGCTAGATGTGGTAAGTCGATTCTATTCATCGTTAAGCATGAACACATAAGTGGATTAAGTGAGTTTATGGTGATATCAGTATATGTTGTTTTTAAACGGTTAACGAGATTCATTTCAGTTCCTATTACCCAATTAGAGCCTTTTGGAGCGTTTTTAATCTTGTCGATAATATATTTAGTAGACCCCGCGTAGTCTGCCATTTGAACAATGTCGAATTGACATTCAGGGTGTACGATGACATTTACATTTGGATCTTTTTTACGTGCTTGTTCAATGTGTATTGGATAAAATTTTTCGTGAACGGAACAATGACCTTTCCACAATATAATTCTAATATCATCTTCATTGCCATCATAATCTAATACCTTTTGAATAGGGTCCCAAACTGCCATTTCTTCAAGTTTTATTCCTAGTTTATATGCTGTATTACGTCCTAAATGTTGATCAGGTAAAAATAAAATACGCTTACCTTGGTCCAATGCCCACTCTATAACGCTATCAGCATTGCCACTTGTCACACAAGAACCACCATTTTCTCCTACAAATTTTTTAATAGCTGCTGTAGAGTTAACGTAAGTAAGAGGTAAAATGTTATCACCTAAACGCTGTGTTAATACTTCATAGCCATATAATGCCTGGTCGATATTTGCCATATCTGCCATTGAACAACCTGCAGATAAATCTGGTAAATATATATTTTGATTATCGTACGTTAGTATGTCTGCAGTCTCAGCCATAAAATGTACACCGTTAAATACAAAATATTTAGCTTTTGTATTTTCTTTACATATTCTTGCTAGTTCTAGAGAGTCTCCCATTATATCTGCAAATTGCGCGACTTCATCTTTTTGGTAATGGTGTGTTGGCATAAATAACTGGTCACCTAATTTAGCTTTGATTATTCGTATTTTCTCTTCTAGTTGTTCCGTTGTCATATTTAAATATTGATCTGGTATAGACTGTGCTTTTTCTATTGTAGGATTAAACAATTAAATAACCACCTTTGCTGAAATGTCTAATGCTTGTTGATTGTAAAATAAAGAACCTATCGAAATATAATGAACACCTGTTTGAGCATATTCTAGAACATTATCAATATTGATGTTTCCAGAAGCTTCCGTCTTAATATGACTAGGTACATCTTGAATATGCTGTGCTATCCATTCAGGTTTGCAATTATCAAACATAATGATATCTACCTCTGCTTTAATTGCTTCTTGTAATGAATCTATATCTTCTATTTCGATTTCTATTTTATCCATTGGACCGACTAGTTGCTTTGCTTTTGACACGAGGTCTTGTATAGATTCGCTAAAACTAATATGATTATCTTTTAACATCAATCCATCATTTAAAGTTCGACGATGATTGTATCCACCGCCCACGTGAACAGCATGTTTTTCAAACATACCGAGACCCGGTGTTGTCTTTCTTGTATCAACTATTTTAACGTTTGTATCTTGAACTTTTTGTACGATGTGATGAGTTGATGTGGCAATGCCTGACATGCGTTGTATTAAGTTTAAAGTGATGCGTTCCATCGTAAGTAAAGTTGTGATAGAACCTTTTATAATTGCGATTTTTTGTCCTTTTTCTACAATTTCACCGTCTTTAACTAATATATTCGTATGAACATTGCTTTCAATTAGTTTAAAGCTTTCTTGAATGATTGTTTCTCCACAAAAAATACCTTGAGCTTTACTGATAAGAGTTAATTCACCTTTTTGATTTAAATCAAAAACACTTGAAGATAAATCACCATAATGATTATCCTCAAGGTAAAATTGTTTGAGCTTTTCTTGGACATACAACTTGTTTAGCATGAAATTTATCCTCCATTGTGATTTCTATATCAATAGTTTGTAATTGAGGTTGGCTATGCGGGTAATCCGTTCTAAAATGAGCACCTCTAGATTCATTTCTATTTAAAGCTGATAAACTTACCATTTCTAAAGTTTTTATTTCTACATACCTTTGCCAATTTTCTTTATTCCATTCATCTGTAACCATTGAATTTCTAAGACAAAGTTGAATATCTTTTAAGTAACGTTGTATATTTTGGCCATTACGTTCTATACCTAATACTTCAAAACTTTGATTTCGTAACGCATGAAAATCTTGTGCTGTAATGAGAGGTATTTGTAACCTACATAGTTGAATGCTTTGTATTTCTCTGGTTGAAGAGTTTTTTATTTTTCTTCCACAAAGGTTTCCCATAACAAGACCTTCTAAAAGTGAATTGCTAGCTAATCGATTAGCACCATGAAAATTTGTATTGCAGGCTTCACCAATAGCATAGAAGTGTGGTTCTTCAGTTGTACCGTCTAAATGCGCTTTAACGCCACCCATTGTATAGTGTGCACCTGGAGAAACAGGTATCAATTGATTATGATATGCATCCGGAAAATGTTTAACTAGATTTTTATATATCGTTGGAAATCTAGTAGGGAAGTGGTCAATATGTTTTATGTTGATATAACATTGGTGACCTTCTTTTTGTTGCTGGAAAATAGCTCTACTCGTCACATCTCGTGGTGCTAAACTACTAAGCGGATGTAAGTCGTTCATAAACTCGTGACCAATTTCATTGACTAATATACCGCCGTGCCCTCTTACTGCTTCTGAAACTAAGCCATATGTTTCGTTGTTAGTGCCTAGTAAAGTCGGGTGAAATTGTATCATTTCCATATGTCTTAGATGGATGTTGCTATGATATGCAACTATATGACCTGAGTTTATTGTTTGAGACGCGCTAGAATTGATAGGAAACAAGTTACTGTAACCACCAGTAGCTAAAATCACGTCATGAGCGATGATTTCTAATTTGTTGTCATGCTTATCAAGCGCAACGACACCGGATATTTCATGTGAAACGTCTCTTAATAAGTCAATCACTTCAGTTTCTTCGTAAATAGTTAAATTTTCTGACGGTAAATGTTGAATGAGATATTTAGTAATATAAGAACCTGTTTGATCGCCTCCTATGTGTAGAATACGTGCTTTTGAATGGGCACCTTCCATAGCAAAATCTAAACAAGTTTGTTCGGACTTTTTATCAAAATTTAAGCCATCATCTATCATCTCTTGGATAATGTTATGGCTTTGTTGAATCATTGATTGGATGATGCTTAAATCACCTAATTCATTTCCAGCAGTATATGTATCTTGTATATGTGCGTTCCCATAATCATTTTCATATTTTGAAAAACAAATACCGCCTTGAGCTAAATTGCTATTATGCATATTAAGTTTATCTTTTGTAATACAATGAATTTCGACATTTGGACCTAAGGCTTTAATGGCTGATAATGCAGCAATTCCTGAACCTATCACTATAACTTTTCTCAAGTTTACACCTTACTTTACATATATGTTATATTTTATATACATTATATTGACACATGTAAAGAAAAATAACAAGAGGAGTTTTGAAATGATTTATTTAGATAATGCATCAACTACGATACCTGATAATGAAGTATTAAGTGTATATCAAGATGTTCAAAGAGAAGCGTTTTATAATGGAGAGAGTTTACATATAGGTGGACAACATACAAATCAATTATTGGAATCATGTAAACAATATATTAAAAAATATTTTGAAACTGATAAGGAAGTTATTTTTACAAGAAGCGGTTCTCATGCAAATGAAGTTGCAATACGTAGTTATTTAGAATATCAAGAAAGAGGAACAATACTTGTATCACCATACGAGCATCCTTCTATACATGCTGCATTAGAACTGTATAAGTCGAAATTCGAAATTTTAGACTTGCCTTTAGACGGTAACGGAGAAATTGATGTGGAGAAAACAACAAAACTGGTAACGGATGAAGTTGTTCTTATTATTACACAACATGTGAATTCAGAGACTGGGTATATTTTGCCGATAAATGATTTGAGTAACATTGCAATGGAAAATCATATTCCTATACATGTTGATGGCGTTCAAGCTGTTCATAAATTA
This sequence comes from Mammaliicoccus sp. J-M40, assembly GCF_022386395.1. Classification (NCBI taxonomy): domain Bacteria; kingdom Bacillati; phylum Bacillota; class Bacilli; order Caryophanales; family Staphylococcaceae; genus Mammaliicoccus; species Mammaliicoccus sp. J-M40. The sequence continues at coordinate 342,729 of NZ_JAJNIQ010000003.1, read as the reverse complement.
GAAGATATAAACGTACAATTGTTTACTTCATATGCTTTTTCTAGTCATAAATTTCACGGAACTAAGGGCTCGGGTAGCTTGTTAATAAACCACGAATATGTAAAACCATTAAATGATTATTACTTTCATGAGATGAATACACAAAATGGCACGATAGATTCACCAAGTATTGTAGCCATGACAAAAGCATTATCGATTGATGATGATATTAATCACATGAAGAAAATGAAACAATATTTATTGAATCAAGCTGTCGAATTAAGGTTTACACCCATAGTATACAATGTGGAAGCACCTCATATTTTAGCTTTACTTTCTCCAAAGTTTGAAGGGCAATATATTATGCAATACTTATCTAATAGAAATATATGTATATCGACAGGTACAGCTTGTGGTCACGGAGCATTGTTAAGTGACGGTTTACAAGTTAAAATAGATACAATAGCAGAAAAGACGTATGACCAATATATTCGTTTTTCAATTAGTAAATATACGACAAAAGCAGATATAGATAATTGCTTTGAACATTTAAAAACAATCTTAAGAGGAGACTAGCGACATGAATAATCCCTTTAATCGCAGGAAAGCAATTCTGCAGTTACTCGAATCAACAAATGAGCCAATTAGTGGTAAACAGTTGAGCCAACAATTTGGTGTTTCACGACAAATTATTGTGAAAGATATCTCTATTCTCAAATCTCAAGAACATATTATTAATTCTACAAGCAGAGGATATGTGATTAATAATACGCCTCAAGGTAAAGCGTATAAACGTGTTATTGTATGCCAGCATAACAATGAAAGAATGGAAGAAGAACTACAATTAATTATAGATAACGGGGCCATGATTGATGATGTGGCAATTGATCATCCTGTGTATGGGAATATAAAAGCAAACTTAATGATAGAAACACAAGACGATTTAGATAAGTTTATACATGCAATGAATAAATTTGAAGGACAAATGTTAGCTCATTTAACGGACAATGTACATTTGCATACGATTTCAGCGCATACTGAAAAGATTCTAGATAATGCTGTTAGAGATTTAAAAGCACATCAATTTATAGTGGAATAAAAATCAAATTTTAATCTATAAAAGCACCTCCATATTTTTCGTATAATAACGAACTAATATGGAGGTGTATTATTTTTATATACTAAAAATAATTATTTGAATTATTTGAATTTTTCATTACTATTTTATGGATTATTGTATATAATATGTTTATATTACACAAATAAGGGGGATTTTTAGTGAATTCATGGTTTAAAAAATTAACATGTGTTTCTTTAAGTACAATAATAGCACTTCCTTTTTTATCACAAGGCGCTTCTGCTAACCAAGTCGCACCAAATGAAGATCGTTTACTTGAAACTTTAGAACAAGAAGGTGTTATTGAATCTACGAATACGCCTGAAGAAAAAGAAGAAAGATTAAAACGATATATGGATAGTAAAGGAGAACAATATCATCAAAAATACATACCTAATAAAGGACTTTTTGATAAGCGCTATAAAAAAGGTAATAATGGTAAACGTTTAGGTCAATTGAACAAAAATGAAAAAGAAATGTATAAGAAAAAGAATAATGGTAAACGAGTAGATAAAGTTCAAGAAGAAAAATATACTGGTAAAGTTCGTAAAGATAAAGTATTAGTTATAGCAATGGAATTTCCAGATTATCCAAATAGCTCTATTACAAAAGATGAAACAGATATGTATTATGACGAATACCCTGTTTCTCATTTTCAAGATATGGTGTTTGGAGAGAAAGGATATAAAGGCCCAAATGGTAAAAACTTGATGAGCATGAAGCAATATTATCAAAATCAATCAGGTGGCAGCTATGATATAGATGGTCAAGTACACGGTTGGTATAAAGCAAAACACCCAGCTAGTTATTATGGGGGTAACGCACCAGACGAAGGTGGTAGCGATAGTAAACCGAAAGAATTAGTGCAAGAAGCATTGGAACAAGCAGCAAAAGACCCTAGTATCGATTTAAGTGATTATGACCAATGGGATCGTGATGATATAGATGGCGATGGAGTGTATGACGAAAAAGATGGAATTGTCGATCATATTATGATTGTGCACTCTGGTCCAGGTGAAGAATCAGGTGGTGGTAAACTTGGAACAGATGCAATTTGGTCACATAGATGGTCGCTTGATTTTGATGAAAAAGGTGAGCCTTATACAATACCAGGAACTAATTCAGGATTAGACCAATTTGATGGTAAATTAGCAGCTATTGATTATACGATACAACCAGAAGATGGGGCAGCCGGCGTATTTTCCCATGAATACGGACATGACTTAGGATTACCAGACGAATATGACACAGAATATACAGGTAAAGGTGAGCCGGTATCATTCTGGTCAATTATGTCTTCAGGCAGTTGGGCTGGTGCAATACCAGGAACAGAACCTACTGGGTTTGATCCATATATGAAAGAAATGTTGCAAGAACAACACGGTGGTAATTGGCAAACGGGAAGTGAAATTAATGCAAGTGAATTTAAAGGTGAAACTTCAGAGTTAATAGATGAAGCAGCAACGAAAGGTACGAATAACGACGCAATAAAAGTTAATCTTCCTGACAAATCAACTCTGCTCCAAAAACCTGTACAAGGTAAGCAAGCATATTGGAGTGGCGCGAAAGATGATACACAATATTCGATGGAAACAGATTTAGACTTAACTTCAGCTAAGACAAGCGAGTTAAACTTCAAAACTTGGTACGATATTGAACAAGGGTTTGATTATGGTTACGTACAAGTATCAACAGACAACGGTGAAAATTGGGAGAATATTAAAGGCAATATAACAAACAATGATGATCCAGAAGGAAGCGGACAAAACCAAGGTAACGGTATAGACGGTAAATCTAACGAGTATAAAGATGCTAAATTTGATTTATCTAAATACGATGGTAAAAAGATTAAACTGCGCTTCTCATACGTTACAGATAAATATGAAACATATCCAGGCTGGTTTATCGACCAAATTAAAGTAACATCAAAAGATGGAAAAGAAATATTAAATGATGATGCAGAAAGTGAATCTGATTTTGAACTACAAGGATTTACCCAAAGTGATGGAAATCGCTACGATGAAAATTATTACTTATTACAATGGAGAAACTATACTGGACCAGACAAAGGATTAAAGAACATTAAACGCGGTGGCGGAACGATGGCTTATAATACCGGATTAACAGTTTGGTACGTAGATAAAAGCTTTTCTGATAATAATGTAAAAGACCATCCAGGACAAGGATTTATAAGTATAGTGGATGCAGATCAAAACACATTAAACTGGAAGAAAAAAGGTCTCAAAGATGACCCGGCAGCAACGCAATTCCAAATTAGAGATGCAGCATTTATCTTAGATCACCAACCAAAATTAAAATTAAAAAATGAAGAAGGATACGAACTACACGATAATAAAACGAAGAAAAATCCATTATTCGATGATAGCCAAGACTATTCAAATAAAGGGCAAGAAGACGCAGGCGTCTTAGTGCCAAACCATGGTTTAAAATTTGAAGTAGCAGCAAAAAGTAAAGACAATTCAGTAGGGAAAGTAAAAATCACAAAATAAAGTATAGATAAAAAGAGCTTGAAATAACTTTAAAAAGTCGTTTCAAGCTCTTTTGCTTTATCAAGAAATACTTGTGCAGCTTTGGAGAAACTATGGTCTTTTCTCCATACGATGTTATGTTTTGCTATAAGTTCTGGTTCGAATGGTATGAAGCATAAGTCACTTTCTTCTGATGTATTGATGATGCTGTCTAAAGTTAATGCATATCCTACGTTTTCTTTAACCATCAGTCCAGCGTTATAAGCTAAGTTAAAAGTAGATACAATATTTAATTGGTCGAACATATCTCCAAACCATCCTGTAAATTCATTATTAACGATAGTTGGGTCGATTGCTTGTCTAGAACATAATAATGGTAAGTCTATCAAATCGTCTTTAGTTACGGTTTTGTTTTTTGCTAATTGACTATTTCTTTTAGCGACTGCTCCCCATTTATCGTATGAAGGTAATGTTAATGCTTTATATTTTGTTAAATTAGCAGGTTGTATAAGGATACCGAAATCTAATAAACCTTTATCTAATCTATTTGCAATATCATCAGCATTACCACTGTATATGTGTAAATTGATATTCGGGTAGGTAGTTTGAATATTTTTAAAGATTTGAGCAATAAATTGCATACCTTTCGTCTCGCCACATCCTAAATAAATATTGCCTTCCACTTGTTTATCTATCACTTTAAATTCATCTTGCATTTTTTGTGACATAGCTAGTAATTCTTCGGCCCTCTTTTTAAAAAGTTGTCCTTCTTCTGTTAAATGTATATTGTGATTGCTTCTCTTAAATAAAGATACACCTAGTTCTTCTTCTAAATTTTTAATTTGTCGAGATAAGGTAGGTTGAGTAACATGTAATGAATTCGCGGCTCTTGTAATATTCTCTTCTTTAGCTATGGTGACAAAGTATTTTAGTATTCTTAATTCCATTTATACACCTCGTTATACCTTTTAGGCATTTCTAATGATGATTTAAAAGTATTTGTTATAACTCATTTTACACACTACACTTTATATATCAAGAAATTCAGGAGTGGTGATGTATTGAAACATAATAAATTGGTTATTCTTATACTCACTATAGGTGTATTCGGTATTTTGAACACAGAGATGGGTTTTATTGGACTCATACCTATTATTGCAGATGCGTTTGATGTAAGTGTATCAACTGCAGGATGGCTTGTTTCTAGCTTTGCTATAGGTATAGCAATATCAGGTCCAGTTATGCCTTTGTTATTATCAAAAATAAACAGAAAGAAAGTTATGATTTTTGTACTTGTCATTTTTATTATTAGTAACTTTGTAACATTATTTACATCAAGCTTTACAGTATTATTGATTGCTCGAATAATTCCGGCTATATTTCATCCAGTATATATATCATTAGCTTTTTCAGTCGCTTCTGATTCAGTAGATAAAAAAGATGCACCTAAAGCAGTGGCACGTGTATTTATAGGAGTATCAGCGGGGATGGTTGTTGGTGTTCCAATCGTGAATTTCTTAGCTACACAATTTAATTTACAAGTAGCTTTACTATTCTTTGCAGTAGTTAATATAATCGTACTTATTATGACTTTGCTCTTTGTTCCAAAAATGCCAGCGAAAACTTCAACAAGTTACGGTGGTCAACTAAGTGTATTGAAACGCCCTTTAACATGGATTTCAATTACAGTATCATTTCTATTTAATGCGGCAGTATTTGGTGTATACAGTTATTTAACAGATTATTTAAATATTGTTACACAAGCATCAAGTAGTTCAGTAACTGCAGTGCTGTTTCTGTATGGAGCATCTAATATAGTAGGTAACATTATAGCGGGTCGTCTATTAACGAGTATCCCCAAAAAAGCTATGTTTTTCTTGGCAATTGGGCTAACCGTAACTTATATACTTATGTTTAGTTTAGGAAAATACTTTGCTTTAATGATTGTTATTTCAATAATATGGGGGACATTAGCAGGAATATCTGCTAACGTTACACAATATGTCATTACATCGTCGGCTCCAGATGCACCTGACTTATCAAATGGGATCTTTCTATCATCTGTTAACTTAGGAACTACAGTAGGGACTTTCTTAGGTGGTATTTTTATAGCATCGTTAGGATCTAACTTTGTTATATTAGCTGGAATATTAATAAGCATCCTTAATATCGTATTCGTAATCATTAGAAATAAAAAAATTAATTCTTTATGATTTTCATGTAGTAAATATAAAACAAATATAAGACAACCATACCAGTAAACAAAAATATTATTCCTAACACTATATTGTTATCAATGAATAAAAGACTAGTAGCTATTAAAATAGTAGAAATTAACAAACAAGTATTAAAAATTTTGATAACAGTATTAATTTTATTTGCAGGGATTTTCTCTGATTCAATACCTGAGATTATATTGAGGTTCTTTGTTATTGATATGTATATAGAAAGAATTGTTGAAACAGTAATTAACACGATAGCAATTATTAGATCAGTAAGCATTGATATACACCCTTAATATTTATTGAGACAAAAACTAATCAATATTAGTATATTCATACTAACACTGATTAGTCTAGTGGTCGCAATTATCAAAATGAAACAAAAAAATAACCATCCAACTTTGGCGGATGGTTATTACAAAATCACACAAAGGCACCGTCTTTCGAACGTGCTTGTCAGGGTAACATGTTTGCGCATGTTACTCTTGTATCTTATTTATTCAATGTTGAGTTTTATTCCTCTTTTGTTAATTCTAACGTGTCGTCTTCATTACCGTATTGTGTTGGATTTTCTATGACTAATTTATCACCTTTAACTTTATAATTTAATTTCATCTGTTCTCCTTCTAAGCTAAAGGTCATAACTTTTTCATCAGGATTAATGTTACCATCAATTGTTCCATCACTTTCACCTATACCTAAAAACCCTTCAGATTCCATTGCATTAAGGTGTAACGAAGCATTACCTGATTCACTGTCTGCAGTAATGCTCATATCGTTATTTGAATAAGTACCATCAACTTTACTACCACATGCAGTTAATAAAAATAAGCTTGATAAACAAAGAATGAATAACTTGTTCATTATTAATACCTCCTATATTCTGGTTGTTTTCTATTATTTAATAAATCATTATTGTCACTCGCATATGCACTGGCCTTTCTACTATTATTCACAGCATCAGCACTTTGAGCAGCTGCTATTTCAGAGTTTTGTCTAGCGGCATATGCATCAATTGCAGCTTGTTCTGTATTACTAATCATAACTTGCTGATTCTGTTCCATACGTGCTCTATGTTGTTCAGTTTCATATAAATTAATTGCTTCTTTTAAGTTATCAGCTCTACCATCTCTTAAATATATAAATAAATTTACAAGTGCATTTAAGTGAGAGTATGAATTTGGAATACGCTGATATTCAGAAGATTGTAAAATAAGATTATTAATCCTTGGGATAAGTTGTTCAGAATTTTTGATTTGATTTAAACTAGGTATTACAACAGTATTTTCTAGTTCATTCATTTCATTTTTGTATTTTTTTGTGGCAAAAGGTTTTAATTTAAATTTTTTAAATAAAATAATATAAATTAAAAGAATGACGAAAAATTTCCAACCTATAAAAGTAAAAAATAATAGTGGAAGACATACCCAATTTAATATGATCATTTGCTTGCGACGATGTTTATAATTGATTGCTTCTTTTTCATTGGCTATTGTATTTCTACAAGCACGTATAGTATCTTGTTCAGCTATAACTTTTTGATGTGCATTAATTAAAAATCCTAAATCATGCAATGTTTGTTCCTTATTCAACATTTTCATCTCCTTTAACTATATAGACCTTTTATTGTTTCTAAACGATCAATAAAGCTATTGATATAAGACTTTGGTGCTAACATACGTGCTAAAGGTGCAAGTTGGTAAGCGATATAATAGGCATCTAAATCAGTGCATGATACCTCAGTAATAATTTTATTGCCTTCATTTTTTAAAATTTTTTGAATAGAATATTGTTGTTCAAATTGTTTCCAAATAGATTTGTCTATTTCAAATTTGAAAGGTTTATTATTCTTGGCTTCGTCAAATTTTGATTCTAATAATCGGATATCAAGAATATCTCGAACTTTAATAGTATAAATATTATTTTGATATTCATATGTAAACCAATAGTCATAATGCATATATATTAGTGATAAAGGCTTTATTACAATTTTTTTATCTAAAGTAATACGTACCATTAATTTTTTGGCGATACTTTTTTGCAAAGTCATAAGGTGTTCACCAGGTAAAATATCGGGACGTATATTAAAATGATTTAATACGCTTTTTAACACAAATTTATCTTCTAAACGATTTTTAGAAATTTCATCCAAGAATAAATTGTATACATTATTATGTAGAATAGGTGTTAAACTTTTAATTGTAATTAATAAACTTAATAAAGCTAAACTATTTTTCGAATAAGAGCCATTAGAAAGTTGATAACCATCTAAGTTACGACTATATACAACTTTTGTATGTTTATTATTCCAATAATCACTTTCATAAAAGAAATTATTTAAATCATTGATATCTCTTTGAATCGATTTGCTTGATACCCCAGCAATTCTACTAAACTCAAAAGTATTTACTACATCATCATTTAATAAACGAGTAAGTAGTGTTAGTACACGTGTCGCTTTATCCAACGTAAACAACTCCTAATATATAATATAAAAATTAAAGTGGACAAAATGTGTCTTTTTAATAAAAAAATATCATAAATAATAAATTGTAACAAAAATGATATTAAAAATAATTACTTAATTTATATCTTCTAAGCGTTGAGATATTATCTGATAAAAATTAGTTAATGAAATTTCTTGATAAATAAGGTTAATAACTTCTGAAACATTTTGATTTTTAGTGGTATAAGGTAATATATTATTTTGAGATAAAGCAGCATTTTGAGACTTAAATGAATACAAATATGGAGCAATCTCCTTATTAAAGTTGATGTCGAGCTTTTCGCATATTTTTTGCATAACATTTACCCAATCTTTAATAGAACGAAGAATTACTTTTGGTTTATTCTTAATGTCTTTTTCATTTAAAATACAATTAATGATCTGTTTCGCAATAAATATACTACTTGGTAATTTATCAGTTTTTACTTTCAAGTCATTTTTATTTTTATTCCGGTATGGTACAAGTTCTACATTACATATTCTCATAGTGCTTAAATGAAAATAAAATTCATTTTCAATGTCATAGTTAGAGCTTGAATAACTTTTTAATTTATTTATTTTATCGAACATATTTTTATAATAAGTATTTACTTCTCTAAAAGGCTTATTAAAAGATTTACTAAAATATAAACTATAATAATAAGCTACTTTTTTTATTTCTGTTTGCTTTTGATCTAGAATAGGCACTGATTCGTTATGTAGTTTATATAAACTTTTAAGTTCTTGAGATATAACATTATCTTTAGAAAAGATGTGGTTTTTATAATCTTCAATATTTATAAAGAATTCGTGAGCTTCTAAATTATAATCATTTTGACTTTCAGCTAACTCATTCTTGATATATTCATTTACAGATAAACATTTATTAGCTTGGCTATTCGACATATGACTCTTAGGGTTAAATAGTCCAATGATGATTTTTGCATTTTCAAGATTACCTAACACTTGATTAGGTATGCCCCAATCAGCCGCTTTGCAATTATCGGTATTGATAAAAGGTTTATCTTCGTCATGAATCCAAGAAAATTTGTTATTTAAGTTATTAATATTTTCATTTTTTAAGTTAATATACTGCTCAGATATATTATTAATATTTGTCTTATTCCAAAATTCTTCGATATTATTCCACGTATTATCAAATAATGACATTATTAGTTCTTCCTTTCATATAATTTTAGTTATAAGAAATTTAATTTAAAATTTATTTAATTAACTAATAAAAATAAACTAACATTTCAAAAAGACATATTGTGTCCTTTTGAATAATTAATGCCATTTTAGTTTGATAAATTCTGCTATTTCTATAAAATATAACCAAAATAAAAATTCGAAAAAATAAAAATACTTTTGCATATGCAAAAGTATTTTTATTTAGTGGTAAATTCATCAATTTTATATAATTTATTATAAAAAATTACCGCTCAACAATTTTTATATTTAATTCACTTGTTTATTTAAATCATGTCTATGAACGAGAATGTTAAGTTAGTATATTTACTTCTTTAACTATCCGATCTAATTGTCTAGTTGTTATTACACTTTGCGTATTTAGTAATTTAACATCTTCATATAGTGAATCTACTTCACTCATTGAACCTTGGACTTGATCCATAATTTTAATGTTTAAAATTATTTTCAGTAGAGGATATGCGATAAATTTAAATTTTTTAAATAGCGTAGCTTGTGCTCTTGGGATGATTTTATAGTTACTGTGTTCTAATAATAAGTGTATTTCGTTGTATGAATTTATGATTTTCTTAATAAGTTGCTTTTGTCTTCCTTTATATTGATTTTTCAACATTATACCGGTATTCAGAGGTATAATCATTGCTGCATGTGAGATAAGCCAATCCTCAAAGTTAGCTTCGTAAGTTAATTTTATAGATAAGTCTTTAAATATCTCATCGAGTATATTATGAAATGGTATTTGTCCTTCAAGATGACTTACTTTTAACTCTCCGGCATTAAATTTAAGAACAGTTGTCTTTGCTTTATCTCTATTACCGCCAGTCATTAAAAAGCCAAAAGAAATATTTTTGTCTGTATTTGATTGTTCAAGAACTGTTTTACGAAGTTTCTGTGGATTAGTGTTATTCCCGACAAAAATAATGTTTTGGGTAATGTTTTTTGCTAATACAGGTACAACGGAAAAGAAGTCCGAGTATTTCATTGTCACAAATATAATGTCATATTGGTCAGTCTCAGATAATTCACTTATATAGTTAAAATGGTCGATTGAATTTTTCTTTTGTAGAAAGTGCTTTAATCTGACACCTCTTTCTTGTAGGTTTTCGTAAGTCTTACCTCTTGCAAGTATAGTAATATTATTGTCACGTTTGTTAAGTGCATGTGCCAAAAATTGTCCTTGAACACCAGCACCATATATGAGTATATTCATTTTTGTTCTCCTCTCAGTTAATAAACATTTGTTCATTAACTTGAAGTTATCATTGTAAAAGAGTAAACTCAATAAACAAAAAGTAGATAATGATGTTTAATGCACACATATTAAAAATTGTTGAGAAAAAAGGAGTTATTATGGATAAGAGGAAAGAAAAATCACAACAACTTATTATTGAAAGTTTTATAAAATTAATGCAAGAAAAGGATATTGCTAAAATATCTATGAAAGATATAGCAGAAGAATCTAATATTAATAGAGGTACTATTTATTTAAATTTTATCGATAAATATGACATCCTTGACCACGCAATAGATTTTATAATGGCAGAGGGAATTGAAAAATGTGCTAATTTCATGTCCGAGAGAGATGATGCACAGGAAAGCATCCGTGAAATATTTAAAGTTATAGATAAACAATACGAAATACTTAAGAAATTGGTACAAAAATCAGATTTAAACGTACTGAAACAGACACTAACAGATAAATTTAAGTCGAATATTAAACAAGAAAATAATGAAATAACAATACAATTCCTAGCATCGGCGATTGTAGGCGTAATTGTTTGGTGGATAGAAAAATCTAGACCATGTTCTATAGATGAATTAAGTAATAAATTATGGTATTTATTAGAACCACATATTGAAGAATTTCGATGAAGGTATGGTTAGTTGGATTATTGAGGCAGAAAATCCAATAAAAACAGGATTAGTTGGATTATTGAGGTAGAAAATCCAATAAGAGGGCGTTTATTTGGATTAATGAGATAGAAAATTCAATAAGAGGGTGTTTAGTTGGATTAATGAGATAGAAAATCCAATAAGAAGGTGTTTAGTTGGATTAATGAGTTAGAAAATCCAATAAAAGGGTGTTTAGTTGGATTAATGAGATAGAAAATCCAATAAAAGGGTGTTTAGTTGGATTAATGAGTTAGAAAATCCAATAAGAAGGTATGTAGTTGGATTAATAAGATAGAAAATCCAATAAGAAGATGTTTACTTGGATTAATGAGATAGAAAATCCAATAAGAAGGTGTTTACTTGGATTAATGAGATAGAAAATCCAACAAGAGATCCTCTACGTGTATTCACATAATATTTAATCCAACAACAGTAACAACTCTTGCTTTTTTGATTAATCCCATCCAAAAAAGAGCTAAGGATTTATCTCCCTAGCTCTTTTTCTTACTATTTTCTTACTATTTTCTTACTATTTACTTCTAATTTCTTTTAATATTTCTTCAGCTGTAGTCAGATTTGGGTTAGATGATTGTTTTAAGGCTGTTGTTACAGCGTGTATTTCGTCTCCTTTGGCACCTATTTTAATCGCGAGTGATTTATAGTGTAGGTTCATATGTCCTTGTTGTATGCCTTCTGAAACGAGCGCTCTACATGCTGAGAAGTTCTGTGCTAACCCAACTGCTGCCATTACGTGTCCTAGTTCTTGTGATGTTTGTACGTTTAGTATGTCTAATGCAACTTTTGATGCTGGTAACAGCCCGATACCACCACCTATTGTTCCGATTGCTAGTGGTAGTTCAATACTGCCGATAAGTTGTTTGTTTTCTTTATCAAATTTCCATGTTGTTAATCCTCGATATTGTCCATCTTTACTAGCATATGCATGTGCGCTTGCTTCTACGCTTCTTGTATCATTGCCTGTAACTAACACGACTGAGCTAATACCATTCATAACTCCTTTGTTGTGTGTGACAGCTCTATATGGATCTATGTGAGCTAATACAGATGCTCTTTCCATACGATATGCAACTTCTTCTCCACTCATACCATTTTTCTCTAAATCTTTGATGTTGATTTTACCCTCGATACGTACAACAGATGTTGTGTTGTAATTGGAAAGGATGCTCATCAATATTTCATTGTTATCGAGTTCTGTTTCTAAGTAGCTCGCAATACCTTCAAGTATAGTGTTGATAATGTTAGCCCCCATTGCATCGCATGTATCCACATGGACTTTTAAGGAAAGCATGTGTTCTTTAGGGAATTCATCTATTTCTATTTTTTGATATCCGCCGCCTCTTTTCTTGATTGACGGATACGCTTTGTCGGCTACTTTATGGATTTGTTCTTCTAATGCATATATTTTTTTGCTTAATTCTGTTGTATTGTTTACTTGATCAAATACAATTTGTCCTAATTTAGTTGTTCCAGTCTTAATGATTTTTAGACCGCCCGTATTGTTAAAAAGTTTTGAACCATAACTTGCAGCTGCTACGACTGAAGGTTCTTCAACCATCATAGGAACAACATATGCTTTATCGTTTACTATTATTTCTGGCAATATACCTATTGGCAGAGTACCTTGTCCAATAACATTTTCAATTAAATTATCTAATAGTTCTTTATCTATTACAGAATGATTGTGTAGGATTTGTTCAGATTCTTCATTTAGCCAACCATGTTTTTTGAGTTGTTCAATTTTCTCTAATCGAGATAAATGTCTAAAGTCTTTTGTTAATTTTTCCATTATTGATCTGCTCCTCTTTCTATCATTAAAGCAATACCTAAGCCACCACCGATACAAGCTGTCGCGATACCAGTTTGTTTATTCTCTTGATGTAGTGCATAAGATAAAGTTGTAACCAATCTTGACCCTGTGGAGCCTAACGGATGTCCTAAAGCAATTGCGCCACCATATATGTTGAAAATCTCATCTGGAATATTTAAATTTTTCTTAACTGGTATACTTTGAGCTGAGAAAGCCTCAGTCATTTCTACTAAATCTATATCTTCGATAGTTTTGTTAACTTTATTGAGCAATGCTTCAACTGCATAAAAAGGTGCGTATCCCATATATAAAGGGTCACAACCTATTTCTGAATGTTCTCCTAACGTAGCTAAAATTGTATAATTGTGTTCTTTAGCATAGTCTTCATCCATTAGGATTAAAGCAGATGCGCCATCGCTTAATGCTGATGCATTTCCAGCTGTAATCGTGCCGTCTTCTTTAAAGATTGTTTTTAAAGAACCTAAATCTTCCATGTTACTTTCAGGTCTAACTAATTCGTCAGCATTCATCATTTCGCCGTTTGTATCTTCGAGTGGAACAATTTCCTTATCAAATTTACCTGCTTGAATTGCTTCATGAGCTTTCAAATGAGAATTTAACGCAAATTCATCTTGGTCTACACGACTTACTTCATACTTTTCAGCAATACGTTCAGCAGTTAAACCCATTGGTATTTGATTAAATACATCTGTTAAACCATCATGCATAAAACTTTTTACAGGAGCAGTATCCTTTTTTAAAATAAGTTCTGGAGCATTTGTCATGCTTTCGATACCACCAACAGCTACAACCTCAGCTTCTCCTAACTGTATGAGTTGTTTACCTAAAATAATAGATTTTAGGCCAGATCCACATACTTCATTTACTGTCATTGCTGGCGTCTTGTATGGGACGCCTGAATTAATACCGATTTGTCGAGCAGGATTTTGACCACTGCCAGATTGAATAACATTCCCGAAAATAATATTTTGTATTTGAGCTGGATCTATTTGAATTTTATCTATAGCAGATTTTAAGGCAAAAGTGCCAAGTTCCACCGCTGAATAACGGCTTAATTTCCCTCTAAATTTTCCTACAGGTGTTCTTTGAGCACTTACGATAACAACTTTTTTCATGAATTGTATCTCCTTTTATAAATTTATTAATTAATATTTGTAATTAAATACCCTCATTTGATATGATTTTATTATAAAATAAACCTCGAAAGGAATTTATTATGATAATAGGTATTGATAAATTAGATTTTTATATCCCAAACTTCTATGTCAGTATGACTGATTTAGCAAAAGCACGTCAAATAGAACCAGAAAAATTTACGATTGGAATTGGCCAAACAAAAATGGCTGTAAATCCCGTGAGCCAAGATATCATCTCTATGGGTGTCAACGCAGCTCAAAATATGTTAACTGAAGAAGACAAAAAAGATATCGAAATGGTAGTCGTTGCTACAGAATCTGGTGTTGATCATTCTAAAGCAGCATCTATAGAAATACACAGCATGCTTAATATACAACCATTTGCACGTTGTATAGAAATGAAAGAAGCATGTTATTCAGCTACAGCAGCTATTCAATTAGCTAAAGATTTCTTATCTAATCGTCCAGACAAGAAAGTTCTTGTCATTGCTTCAGACATTGCACGTTATGGTTTAAACTCTGGTGGAGAACCTACACAAGGTGCTGGTGCAGTATCAATGCTAATTAGCCACAACCCTAGAATTTTGACGTTAAACGACGACAGTGTTGCACATACAACAAATGTATATGATTTCTGGCGTCCAACGTCTGAAAAATATCCAGTAGTTGATGGAGCTTTATCTAAAGACGCATATATTGATTCTTTCAATACACTTTGGAATGAATACACTAAAAGAACTAAATATGGTTTAAATGATTTTGAATCATTCTGTTTCCATGTGCCATTTACTAAAATGGGACAAAAAGCCTTTAAGACTATTTTAAGCGAAAACGTAGAAGATTCAACAAAAAATAGATTGATGGATGCATATCAAGATTCTGTTAACTATAACCGTGATGTAGGGAATATTTATACAGGTTCATTATACTTAAGTTTAATATCTTTACTTGAAAATCACGAATTTAAAGATGACCAAAAAATCTGTTTATTTAGTTACGGATCAGGAGCAGTAGGGGAAATATTCAGCGGTTCACTTGTACCGGGCTATGAGAAAATGTTAGATAAAGAAAGACATTTAGATATGCTTAAATCTCGAAAAGAACTGACTGTAGAAGAATACGAACATTTCTTTAATCGCTTTGATAATGGAGAATTTGACCTTGAGCAAGAATTAACGCAAGATCCATATACAAAAGTATATTTAGATAGTATCGAAGGTCATATTAGAAACTATAAACAACAAGGAAATGAATCATGAAACTAGATGAATTTTCCATCGGTGATATATTTGAAACAAAACCATATGCTTTAACTGAAGATGATGTTAAAAAATTTGCTAGTGAGTTTGATCCGCAATACATGCATTTAGATCATGAAAAAGCTAGTCAAGGTATGTTTCAAGGTATTATAGCATCAGGTATCCACACGCTCGCTTTATCATTCAAATTATGGGTGGAAGAGGGTAAGTATGGTGATGATGTAATTGCTGGCACTAAGATGGAAGCTGTTAAATTTATTAAACCAGTATATCCAACAGATGTATTAAGTGTGCGAGTTGAAGTCATTAATAAGAAAGTATTAAATGATGAACAAGGGTTACTCACTGTTCGTTTATCAACATTTAATGATAAAAACATAAAAGTATACCAAGCAGAATTAACAGCACTTATAAAAAGATAATAAAACGCGCTTTCAATTTGAAAGCGCGTTTTATTATTCTTAAGCAGGAATTTCTTTATTTTGATTTTTAGTTAGTTTATATACGCTTAAGCCAATTACAAAACCTAAAATAGACGGAAGTAGCCAGCCCATTCCAATATCAAAAAATGGTAACCATTTTTCACCGAATGAAATAACAACTTGAGCAAATTTTGTGTTTAAGAATACTTCAGGGCTCGCTTGAACTCCGTCTACAAAAGAAGCAATCATTGTGAAATATGTAGTGAAACGATAGACCGTTCTTGAATGATTAAATAAAGGACTGAATAGTGTTAGTAATATTAAAGTGATTGCAAGTGGATATAAGAACATCAGTACAGGTGTTGAATAAGTGATAATTTTAGTTAATCCAACGTTTGCAAACACACATGACATAATACTTACTACTGTAGCTAATACTAAGTAATTTTGTTTTGGAAATAGGTCTACGAATGTTTCTGAAAAAGCAGTGATAAGACCGATAGCTGTTTTTAAACATGCGACAATAATAATTAAACCTAAAATGATAATGCCGTAATTTCCTAGGTAATATTGAGCAATTTGAGCTAAAGCAATACCGCCATTTTCACTGATTTTGAAGTGGCCAAGACTCATTGTTCCCATAAAAGCTAATAAGCTATAAATAACACCCATTAAAACAATGCTAATTGTCCCAGATTTAATTGTTTCTTTAGCAATACCATTCGGACTTGTTATGCCTAATTTTTTAATTGTTGAGACTATAATTACACCGAAAGCTAGTGAAGCTAAAGCATCTAGTGTATTATAACCATCTATGAAACCAGATAATAATGAACTCTTGTCATATTTAGGATCGATCGGCGCTTCTGAAATACCACCCATAGGATTTATAAAAGCTAAAAGAATAACAATACCTAGTAAAACTAAAAATATTGGATTTAAAAACTTTCCAATATAATCTAAAATTTTGGAAGGTTTTCTTGCGAAAAACCAAGCTATTGCAAAGAATAAAATGCTAAAAATAGATAAGTATAATGTACTAGACGAACTTGAAATAAAAGGTGAAAAAGCAATTTCAAAAGAAGTCGTAGCTAACCTTGGTAAAGCAAAGAATGGTCCGATTACGAGATATAGAGCAATCGTGAATATATAAGCATAGATCACGCTGACTCTGGAAGATATCTCAAAAATACCGCTTGTTTTAGATATTCCAATAGCAACAATACCTAAGAAAGGTAAACCAATTGCAGTAATTAAGAACCCTAAATTCGCGGTAAATACGTTAGAACCAGCTAATTGGCCTAAATGAAGCGGAAAGATTAAATTGCCTGCTCCAAAAAACAAACCAAATAGCATGGATCCAATAAAAATATTCTCTTTTATTGTTAATTTTGTTTTCATGATATTTGTATGTATCCTCCATTATTATTTTAGCGGAATAGTAAGTGATTTTTATTCACTACAACCTATAAAATTACAAAAAAGTTGTAATAATATAATTAATTATGAATAAATTAATTACAAACTGCATTGTATATGAACTATCTTATATTTTTATAGACATTCAAGTCAATAAGGTTTTGAGAGAAATAAGAATATTATAAAAAAAGAAGGGGAGTATTAGCTGAACCTATTTTAATATAGTTTTAAGTATAATCGTTGGGAATTCTGGAGGTAGAAAGGCACTGAATGTTGCAAGACGAGCATCACGTGCAACATTCAGAATCATTAATAAAATTTCAAACCCTAAAAAAACAGTATTTTTGAGGTAGTGTTTTCTACTCAAAAATACTGTCTGGGCCTTCTTCTACTATTTCTAATAGTTCTTCAATAGTATAATCATATTTATTGTTATGCCATTGTTTGATTACATGTATAATCCCACTGCCATAGAAATCACTTACTAAATCTGGATGGCTTGAGTTTCGTACTTTTTTACATATCGGGTCATCATTAACCGGAGCAAACTCTTGTAAAAGTCTACTACTTATTTTGGTTAATTCATTAAAGACATCTACGTGATGTGATGTATTAATTACGTGATTAAGTAGCTCTCTATTGTTATATACATAATGGATTGTAGCTTCGAATAAAGAATCATAACGTGAAGCTTTTACTTCGTTATATAAAAGTTCTGCTATGTATTGTGTAATATGATAGAGTAAATCAAATTTATCTTCAAAGTAACGATAAAATGTACTTCGATTAACTTCTGCTTCTTTACAGATCTTTTGAACAGTTAGTTGATCAAAATCTGTTTCATGCAATAAGTCAAAAGAAATTTGAGTAATGTGTTGGACTGTTCTTTTTTGCGCAGACGAATACACTGTAAAATTCTCCTTTTTGGTTACGGAATTCATAAGCTTATATTAATGTATTCATCGACTTATAACAAATAAAATCCATTATATAAAATAAGAAATTAAATAAAATACAAAAAAAGAGCCCGAGACATAAACAATTGTCTCGGGCTCTATCATTAAATTGGCAGTAGGTGACTGGATTGAAAAAGTGATTGTATCAAATTTTTTCAATCCTACTCCCTAGACCTATAACATTAATTTTCTTTTATGCCTTCAGTCCATTTATCTTTTTTACTTTCATGATTATTAACGTAATCTTCAGCTACTTTTTGTGGGTCTTCGTTATCCACATAGATTTTTTTAGATAACTCTTTTTCGTCATCTTCATTCCAATCATTAGCAATACGTGTCGCTATTTTATAAGCTGCTGGATGATTGTTTTTGAAGTTTTTATTGAATACTAAGTTTACGTGTTCTTTACCACTGCCATATATTTTATCCGGATCGTCTAACATTTTGAAATCCATTTCTTCGAATATCCAGTGGGGTTGAGTTCCAGTGAAGATTATAGGTTGTTGTTTTTTATATTTTTCTTGAATTGTCTTTAACATTTCTTCATCTGAAGATTTATCAAGTTTCCAATCACTGAAATCATTATCTTTTAATGCTTCATTTGTTTCTTTCATAACACCGTTTCTATTATCTGTACCCGTGATTGTCCAATCTACTGATTTTCCTAAATCATTATCATTTTTTAAATCATCAATTGAGTCTACATCTTTCATATATTTAGGCACTGCCAATGAAACATTTGCTTCATCAATTATATTTTTGTCATCGTAAACTTCTAAGTTATCATATTTATTTAAATAACTTTTGTCTGTTGACGGAAAAATACCAGCTGCGTTAAACGAGTTAGAGTTTTCTGATGTTGCTGAATACAATGGTCCGCTAGCAGGTACCGGCGTAGTTACGACATCATAGCCTACATCTTTTAATACTTCAGCGATAACAAGTGAACGTGCTGCTGAATTATCCCCTTTATACGGAATTTCGATTTCTTTTCCGCCTAGATCAGTAGAAGAATTTTCTTCTGAACTTCCACTTCCACAAGCACTTAATATCATTGCAATCATTAGTGTTGTGACGAGGCCAATTATTTTGAATTTACTATTTTTAAACAATCTGAGAACCTCCTTTACTCATTATTATCGTCATTCAAGTCTTCTTGATTATCTTCTTTTAAATCTTCCTGATTAATATATTTGTCATAAACGGAAGGATTATATTCTTTTGCGTAAAGCATTAATGCATTGAATAGTATCATTTGATCTGAAGAATCATTTGATAAATCTTTGAATAAATTAGTTGTTCTTTGTTCAACATTTTGGTTATTTGGGTCTACGCCAAAGTTATAAGTACTATTATGAGTATCTTCTTCTGAACCTTCTTGTAAAGCGTGACCTTCAACATCTATTTTAGGTAAGAGACGGTCTAACCATTTAGGCATATACCACGAAGCGTTACCGAATAGTTTTGTAAGTGCTGGTATCAGTGTCATACGAACGATGAATGCATCGAATAACACACCAAATGCTAGAGAAATACCCATGGACTTGATGGTTACATCATCTTGGAAAACGAATGCGATGAATACACTGAACATAATAAGTGCTGCTGCAACAATTACAGGACCACTTTGTTTAATACCAACTTTAATAGAATGTGCGTTATCTCCTGTTTTGCTGAACTCTTCGTGAACACGTGACATTAAGAATAATTCATAGTCAATTGCTAAACCGAACAAGAGACCTATTGTAATGACAGGTAAGAATGCCAAGATTGGACCTGTAGCATCAATTCCGAATAATCCGCTTAAGAAACCTTCTTGCATAACGAATGTTGTGAATCCTAATGTTGCCATTAATGATAGAACAAAGCCTAGAACAGCTTTTAATGGTACAAGGATTGAACGGAATACGAATAGTAATAGTACGAATGCTAGAGCTACGATAACGCCAGCGAATACTGGTATAGCATCATTTAATTTTTTAGACATATCTATGTTAATAACACTTTGTCCAGAAATTTCAGTATTAAAGTCATATTTGTCTTGTGCTTGGTCATCATAATCTCTTAAGTCATAAACTAAATCGTTTGTTGAAACAGCATTAGGACCTTCTTCAGGTGTTATTGCTAACAATGCATAGTTATTGTTGTTTGTTAACTGTGGTGAAGATACTTTGTCGACGCTATCTAGATCTTCTAAGTCGTCTCGAACATTATCTAGATTACGTTTAATTGTATTTTCACTACCATTGTCTTTTGTATTGATTAACATAACAATTTGACCGTTATAACCTTCTCCAAACTCTTTAGAGACTAATTCATTTGCTTTATATGCAGATGAATCTGCAGGTTTCATACCGTCATCAGGCATACCTAGGCGCATTTGTGCGACAGGTATAATCGCTAAACCTAAAACAACTAAACTTAAAATAACAGCGATAACAGGTTTGCCAACTACAAAGTTAGACCATGGTGTATCGTACCCTTTATTATCTGTATTTTTCTTATTTTTAATTTTAATATGTTTATGGAATATACTGATAAACGCTGGTAATAATGTTAATGCTGCTAATACAGCGAATAGAACACTGATAGCTGATGCATAACCCATTACTGCTAGGAATTCGATACCTACTAGAGATAAACCACAAACAGCAATAATTACTGTGATACCAGCAAAGATAACGGCACTACCAGCTGTCCCAACTGCCATACCTATTGCTTTAATTGGATCTTTTTCAGTTTTGGATACTTCTTTATATCTAAATAGAATAAATAGTGAATAGTCAATACCGACGGCAAGACCAATCATTACTGCCAGTGTCAGTGTGACATTAGGTATATCGAACACGTAAGTCAGTAGCCCTATTAAACCAATACTAGAACCTAGTCCGATTACAGCACTGATAATTGGCATACCAGCAGCGATTAATGAACCGAATGTTATAAGTAAAATAACAAATGCTACAATGACACCGATAACTTCAGACATACCACCGATATCTACATCAGATGATGTGCCTTCTGTCGTTTCAATTTGTAGATTATGATCATCTTCTAATTTATTTAATTCGTGCATGATATTATTTTTAGAAGAATCCTTTAATGAAGTTTGCGATACAACGTAATTAATATCTGCAATTGCAGTATCTTTGTCATCGTTGATTTGTTTACTTTCATAAGGATTAGAGACATTTAAGATGTCATCATCATCTTGTTTAATATCGTCTAACGTTTTTTCAATATCTTTTTTAGTGTCTTTATCATTTATCCCATTTTCAGATTGGGAATGAAAGACAATACGCATTGATGCTTTTTCACTATCCTGATGAAATTCTTTATTAATTTTTTCATTAGTATCTAGTGATTTTAAACCATTCATTTGAATATCATCATCAAACTTTGGTGCATTTAACGTTAAAGGTAATACGATAACTGCTATTAGTATAATCCAAGCAAATACCGCTAACCATTTTTTCTGAGCTATAAATGTTCCTAGCTTGTATAAAAATTTCGCCAAAACGATTTCCTCCTAAAATATTTCTAAATGTCAGTACAAATTGAATGGTAAATTAAAAAAACTATCCATATTTATGAATAGCGCACCACTTCATACTTCATTTCGGTTTGATAAGATTACACTAACACTCTATACAATAAGAAGACACCAATAATTTTAAACTTGTGTTGAATAATGCAACACTTTTAGAAGTTTGTTGGCATTTAATTTATAAATTCAAGTAAAAATGTATGAATAAGTATTGAAAAATGAAAATTAGTAACAACAAATGAAGTTAGTTTTATAAAAGTAATTAATTTGTTAAATATTAATAAAAATTAAACATAATCAAACAAAGTCTGATATATTAATAAGTAAATGTTTCTTTTTCAAACAACTTTATTGTAAAACGAACAATAATATAAAGGGGGTCATAAGAATTGAATAAATATGATAGATTAGACGAAATAACTGACTTAGTTAATCGAAAAGGATCAATAAGAATTGCTGAAATAGTTGAAGAACTCAATGTTTCTGATATGACAATAAGACGGGATTTAGCTGAATTAGATGAACAAGGCATATTAACCAAAATACATGGTGGGGCAAGAAGTAACTCAGCATTTCAATATAAAGAAATGTCACATAAAGAGAAACATACACAATATATTGCAGAGAAAAAACAAATAGCTAAAAAGGCAGCTACTCTTATTGAAGAAGGAAACACAGTGTTTTTAGGGCCAGGTACAACTGTAGA
The DNA here is from genome assembly GCF_022386395.1 of Mammaliicoccus sp. J-M40. Taxonomy (NCBI): domain Bacteria; kingdom Bacillati; phylum Bacillota; class Bacilli; order Caryophanales; family Staphylococcaceae; genus Mammaliicoccus; species Mammaliicoccus sp. J-M40. The sequence goes on along the minus strand of NZ_JAJNIQ010000003.1, from coordinate 320,041 downwards.
ATTATTAGCGGAAGAAATTCATAATAAAAATTTATCAGTTATAACAAACTGTTTGCCTGTATTTAATATTTTGTTTAAAAAGAAAAATGAATATTTCAAGGTCTATTTAATTGGTGGAGAAATGAGAGAAATTACAGAATCATTTGCAGGAGATATGACGAATAGTGCATTAGAAACAATGAGATTTAGTAAAATGTTCTTCAGCGCTAATGGCGTAAAAGGAATGGATGTTATGACATCTTCACATGAAGAAGCATACACTCAAAAATTAGCGCTTAGAAATTCTATAGAGAAATATTTGCTCGTTGACTCATCAAAAATAGGAAAAGAAGATTTCGTTTCATTTTGTGATTTGAAGTCATTAAACGGTGTCATAACTGATGGTAAAGACGAAGACAAAAATAAAATAATAGCAGATTATACAGAAGTCATTATATAAACAAGAACTAAACGATAAAAGACAAAATCTAAACAGATTTTGTCTTTTTTATATTATTTAAACAAAATCGAACAATAAATGTTGATTATATGTTCGTTTAAGTTTATAATCTAAACATAATCATTTTGTAAGCGTTTATATTGTTTAAAGTAACATGAAATAAACAAATAGAAAGGGAGATTTGAATGAATGTCGTAATTGGTTCAGATGAGCATGGGAAAAATCTAAAATCACGTATCAAACAATATTTATTGAAAAACAATTATAAAGTTGTAGATGCTACAGAAGGTAATGATGTTGACTTCGTAGATGCGACCTTAGCTGTTGTTAAAGAAGTTCAAACAAATGAAGAAAATTTAGGTATTGCAATAGATGCATACGGAGCAGGCAGTTTCATGGTAGCAACAAAAATTAAAGGCATGATTGCTGCTGAAGTTTCCGAAGAAAGATCAGCATATATGACAAGGGAACATAATAATTCGAGAATGATTACGATAGGTTCAGAAATTGTTGGAGAACAACTCGCAATTAACATTGTTCAAGAGTTTATTAACGCTAAATATGATGGTGGAAGACATCAAATTCGTGTCGATATGTTAAATAAAATGTGCTAAATGAGGAGGAAATATAGATGAAGATTGCAATTGGTTGTGATCATATTGTTACAGATACAAAAATGGCAGTTTCACAATTTTTAAAAACGCTTGGTCATGAAGTGATTGATTGTGGTACTTATGATTTTGCGAGAACACATTATCCTATTTACGGAAAAAAGGTCGGAGAAGCAGTAACAACTGGAGAAGCAGATTTGGGTGTATGTATATGTGGGACTGGCGTTGGTATAAATAATGCTGTTAATAAAGTTCCAGGTGTACGTTCTGCTCTAGTAAGAGATATGACTTCTGCTATTTATGCTAAAGAAGAATTAAATGCGAACGTGATTGGATTTGGAGGCAAAATCATTGGTGAATTATTAATGTGCGATATTATTGAAGCTTTTATTGAAGCTGAATATAAACCTACAGAAGAGAATAAAAAGCTTATTTCTAAAATTAAATATTTAGAAGGTCAAAGTGAAAGCCAAACAGACGCTCATTTCTTTGATGAATTTTTAGAGAAGTGGGATAAAGGTGAATATCATGATTAAAGGAATATTATTATGATTTTAACGATTACGATGAATCCTTCAGTAGACATATCATATCAATTGGATAATTTATCAATCAATCATGTTAATAGAACAAATAAATTGAATAAAACCGCTGGTGGAAAAGGTTTAAATGTAACGAGAGTTTTAAACCAGTTAAATGAACAAGTTGTGGCTTCTGGTTTAAAAGGTGGTAAACTCGGAGAATTTCTTGAACAATCTTTGAATGATCATAATATAGCAAATCACTTTTTTGAAATTCAAGGCAATACAAGAAATTGTATCGCTATATTACACGAAGGAAACCAAACAGAAATACTTGAAGGTGGACCTACTATTAGTACTGAAGAAATAGAAAGCTTTAATGAACATTTTGAAGAACTCGTGAGTAAATCTGACGTTGCTGTGATATCCGGAAGTTTACCTAAAGGCGTGGAACCAAATTTTTATTCAAGTTTAATAAAGACCTGTGATAAACACTCTGTTCCAGCAATTTTAGACTGTTCTAATAAAGCGCTTACAGAAGTATTGAGAGGTCAATATAAACCATTGTTGATTAAACCGAATATCGATGAAATCGCTGAATTACTTGGAGAACAAATAAATGAAAATATTGATTCATTGAAACAAGCAGTATCGAATCCAATATTTAAAAATATCGAATGGGTTGTTGTGTCTTTAGGTTCAAATGGTGTATTCGCTAAACATAAAGATAAATATTACAAAGTGGACATACCTAAAATCCAAGTTGTGAATCCTGTTGGTTCAGGCGATTCAATGATAGCTGGTTTTGCGTCTGCTTTAATTAATAAAGCAACGAATGAAGAAATACTTAAAAAGGCAAATACTCTAGGTATGTTAAACGCACAAGAAACAGTTACGGGTTATATCAATTTAAAGAACTACGATGACCTTTATAACAAAATCAAAATTATTGAGGTGTGAACAAATGAATAAAATAGATCATAAATTTGAACAATTAAGGCGTTTAAGCGATGAGAAAGGTATCATATCAGCTTTAGCGTTCGATCAACGAGGCGCTTTAAAACGTATGATGGCTAAGTATCAAGATACAGAACCAACTTTAGAGCAAATAGAAAATTTAAAGACATTAGTTTCTGAAGCTTTAACAGAATATGCTTCTTCAATATTGCTAGATCCAGAATATGGTTTACCAGCTTCTAAAGTACGTAATAGTGAATCAGGATTATTATTAGCTTATGAAAAAACAGGCTATGATGTGAACACTAAAGGGCGATTGCCAGATTGTTTAGAAGATTGGTCAGTTAAAAGGATTAAAGAGCAAGGTGCAGATGCTGTTAAATTCCTTCTATATTATGACATTGATGATTCTGAAAGTATCAATATTAAGAAAAAGGCATATATAGAAAGGATTGGTTCTGAGTGTGTAGCTGAAAATATTCCATTTTTCTTAGAAGTATTAACTTATGACGATAATATTCCTGATAACGGAAGTGTTGAATTCGCTAAAGTTAAACCTAGAAAGGTTAATGGCGCTATGAAAGTATTCTCAGAAGAGAGATTTAATGTGGATGTATTAAAAGTAGAAGTTCCTGTAAACATGAATTACGTTGAAGGATTTGGAGAAAGTGAAATTGTATATACGAAAGAAGAAGCTATGCAATATTTTAGAGAACAAGAAGATTCAACAAACCTTCCATACATTTATTTAAGTGCAGGTGTATCTGCAAAATTATTCCAAGAAACATTGGAATTTGCACATGCATCAGGTGCTAAATTCAATGGTGTACTTTGTGGACGAGCAACTTGGGCAGGAGTCGTACCTATTTACATAGAAAAAGGGGAAGAAGCGGCTAGAAAATGGTTGCAAACAGAAGGTTTTAATAATATTAATGCATTGAATAATGTGATTAAACAAACAGCTTTTTCAGTTAAGGAGAAATTATAAGAACGAATTAAAGGAGTGTTAACCATGAATCGTGAAGAAACAACAATGTTAGGTTTTGAAATAGTCGCTTATGCAGGAGACGCTAGATCAAAATTACTAGAAGCATTAAACGCTGCACAACAAGGGGATTTCAATGAAGCAGAACAATTAATAGAAGGAGCTAATCAATGTATTGTAAGTGCTCATAATGCACAAACTGATTTGCTAGCTAAAGAAGCATCTGGCGAAGACATTGCATATAGTGTAACGATGATGCATGGTCAAGACCACCTTATGACTACTCTGCTTCTGAAAGATATGATGAAGCATATCGTTGAACTATATAAAAGAGGGAGCTGATAATTATGGAAGCACTTATCGCACAAATTGAAAAAGCTAAGCCACTTTTTGAAAAAATTTCTCGAAATATTTATTTAAGAGCTATCCGTGATGGTTTTATTTCAGCAATGCCTGTAATTTTATTTTCAAGTATTTTCTTATTAATAGCTTATGTACCAAACGTATTTGGTTTTACATGGAGCAAGAGTATTGAAGATGCACTTATGAAGCCTTATCAATACACGATGGGTATTGTAGCATTGTTAGTTGCGGGTACTACTGCTAAATCTTTAACCGATTCGTATAACCGAAGATTAGAAAATACAAAGCAAATTAACTTTATATCTACTATGTTAGCATCGATTTGTGGCTTTTTATTTTTAGCTTCTGATTCGATAAAAGAGGGCGGATTTGCGAGTGAGTTTCTAGGTACTAAAGGTTTATTAACAGCATTTTTATCTGCATTCGTTACAGTTATAATATATAACATTTGTGTTAAGAAAAACGTCACGATAAAAATGCCCGAAGAAGTTCCACCAAATATTTCACAAGTATTTAAAGATATTATCCCATTCGCTTTAGTTATTTTAGTGTTATATGGTTTTGATTTACTAAGTAGAGCAGCATTAGGATCAAATGTTGCTCACGCTATCATCAAGTTCTTCGCACCATTATTTACGGCAGCAGACGGCTATGTCGGTATTACTATTATATTTGGAGCTTTTGCATTATTTTGGTTCGTTGGAATTCATGGTCCTTCAATAGTGGAACCGGCAATAGCTGCTATAACTTATGCTAATATTGAAACGAACTATCAATTATTAAGTTCTGGTGCTCATGCAGACAAAATCATAACTTCTGGAACACAAATGTTTATTGCAACTATGGGTGGAACAGGTGCTACTTTAGTCGTGCCATTCATGTTTATGTGGCTAGCTAAATCTAAGCGTAATAAAGCGATTGGAAGAGCATCTGTAGTACCTACATTCTTTGGAGTGAATGAGCCTATTCTCTTTGGTGCACCATTAGTGTTGAACCCTGTGTTCTTCATACCATTCATATTAGCGCCAATAGCAAACGTATGGATTTTTAAAATATTTGTTGATTTAGTTGGTATGCATAGTTTTAGTGTTAACCTTCCATGGACAACGCCAGCGCCTCTCGGAATTGTGATGGGAACAGGATTAGGAGTATGGTCCTTTATTTTAGCGATTACTTTAGTGATAGTAGATATTATTATTTATTACCCATTCCTTAGAGTGTACGATAGACAAATTGTTGAAGAAGAAATTTCTGGACTCAATCAATCTGAGAATCTACAAGATAAAGTTAAGGAAAATTTTGATACAAGTAAAGCTGATAGTATTATAAGTAGTTCTAATAATAATGAAACTCAAGAATATGATGAAGAACAAAGTAATAATGACTTAAGCAACGATGAAGCCAAAAACGTATTAGTATTATGCGCAGGTGGCGGTACGAGTGGATTACTTGCTAACGCTTTAAACAAAGCAGCTAAAGAATTTGGAGCACACGTTACGGCAGCAGCTGGAAGTTATGGTGCTCATATGGACATTATGAAAGACTATGATTTAATCGTTCTTGCACCACAAGTAGCTTCAAACTACGAAGATATTAAACAAGACGTTGATAGATTAGGTCTTAAATTAGCAAAAACAGAAGGTGCAGAATACATTAAATTAACGCGTGATGGTAAAGGCGCATTAGAGTTTGTAAAAAATCAATTCAATAATTAGAAGGGAATAGAGATATATATGAAAAAATTACCTGAGGATTTTATTTTTGGTGGCGCAACTGCAGCATATCAAGCTGAAGGAGCAACTCAAACAGATGGAAAAGGAAGAGTAGCTTGGGACACTTATTTAGAAGAGAATTATTGGTATACGGCAGAGCCAGCAAGTGATTTTTATAATCGTTATCCAGTAGATTTAGAGCTTAGTGAAAAATTTGGAGTTAATGGAATTAGAATTTCGATAGCATGGTCAAGAATTTTTCCAGATGGATACGGTGAAGTGAATTCTAAAGGTGTTGAATATTATCATAATTTATTTAAAGAATGTCAAAAAAGAAATGTAGAACCGTTTGTAACGCTTCATCACTTTGATACACCTGAAACGTTACATTCTGACGGAGACTTTTTAAACCGTCAAAATATTGATTATTTCGTTGAATATGCAGATTTTTGCTTTAATGAATTTGAAGAAGTGAATTATTGGACTACATTTAATGAAATTGGACCTATAGGAGATGGTCAATACTTAGTAGGTAAATTCCCTCCAGGTATTAAATATGATTTCGAAAAAGTATTTCAATCTCATCACAATATGATGATAGCGCACGCAAGAGCAATTAAAATATTTAAAGAAAAAGGGTATAAAGGAGAAATTGGTATTGTTCATGCACTTCCTACTAAATATCCATATGATCCAAGTAACCCTGAAGATGTGAGAGCAGCGGAACTTGAAGATATTATCCATAATAAATTTATTTTAGATGCAACATACTTGGGCGAGTACTCAGACAAAACAATGCAAGGTGTTCAGCACATACTTGAAGTCAATGGAGGAGAACTTGATATTCGCGATGAAGATTTAAAAATATTAAATGATTCAAAAGACTTAAATGACTTCTTAGGTATCAATTATTATATGAGTGATTGGATGAAAGCATTTGACGGTGAATCTGAAATTACACATAATTCGAAAGGCAATAAAGGTGGATCTAAATATCAACTTAAAGGTATAGGGCAACGTGAGTTTGATGTAGATGTACCACGCACGGATTGGGATTGGATGATATATCCTAAAGGACTTTATGATCAAATTATGAGAGTGAAAGCAGATTATCCAAACTATAAGAAAATTTATATTACGGAAAATGGTCTAGGGTATAAAGATAAATTTGAAGATAATACAGTTTATGATGATGCTCGTATTGATTATGTTAAGAAACATTTAGAAGTAATATCAGACGCTATAGCAGATGGTGCAAATGTTAAAGGGTATTTTATCTGGTCATTAATGGATGTGTTTTCTTGGTCAAACGGTTATGAAAAAAGATATGGATTATTCTACGTAGACTTTGATACACAAGAAAGATACCCAAAGAAAAGCGCATATTGGTATAAGAAGCTATCAGAAACAAAAACAATTGAATAAAACAGTAAAAAGCTTATCTTATTGGTTACGACCAAAAGATAAGCTTTTTATATGAGTGATAAAGTGTAAAAATTCCTTTTAATATCATTTATTATTTAGAATTTTTTTCCAATCTTCTGTTAAGGTCTCATTTTTTATTTCTTTGAAAATGAAGTTAGGTTTTAAGTTTGGATCTTTGTCATTATGATCTTTTGCTGCGAACCCTGTTGAAAGAGTAATGTCATCTTCTGAATTAAATGTGTGTGCATAAACTTTACCATTATCAGCAAACAAATATTTTGTAATAGGCTTATTCATATTTGCTACATTTTGATAGCCTTCAATATTAGATAAATTTTCTGCTGCTTTATCAAACCCAGTTGTGCCATTACTTGAATGATATGAGACAGCCCCAACAACATTGTGTATATCAAATGCTTTTTTGCCTGGTTTGCCTTTATCACTAACTTGAATTTCACCATCATCTGTAAGTGTATATGCATCACCAGTAGCATAATCACCGAAGCTCAAATAACGATTAGAGATTGCTAAAGATTGTTCTTGAGCATATTTATCTAATGATTTCATGATAGATTTTTTAATTTTTTTCTTATCTGATGAATTAATATCTGTTTTTTGGGCTTGAGTTGTATGTGCTGATTTAACGTGTTGTTGAGATTGGCTTTGGCTACTACAACCGACGGTAAAAACGACGATGCTAATTGTAAGAAAAATGTATTTGAATATTGCTTTCATAAATAAACTCCTTTATGTATAAGGGGGTGGGACTACGAAATCTTTTTATCAAAATAAGATTTCTGTCCCACTCCCAATTCATTCATAACTATTTATTTTGCTTATTTTTCAAAATACCAAATTCGTCGACTAATTTTACTTCACGTTGTTCTCCTTTGCTAATATCTCCGTATAGTTGATAAATTTTCACTTTAAGTTTGTTTCCTGATACTTCGTAAACTGAGAAGTTTTGCTCGGATGAATCGCGATTATTTTCATGACTAGTATCAAAAGCTTTAGATTTATGTGGTTGATTGCCAAGTGCGAACAAGCTGTTGTAATGATCTAATTGTTGTTGTGTTAAATCTCCTAATTCAGGACGTACTTTTTTAATGTGTTCTAATGAACGATCATAAATAGCATCATAAGCTTTTGTACCACCTGTGTTTGGCAACACATAGACTGAACCATTTGGATTATCATAATATTCTACATGGTCTTTTCCTAAAACTTGTGGTGCATCTTCAGGTTTTGCGTTTACAAAACTATTTTTAGTAGAAGTATGCTCCAATGGTTTAGTTCGTGATAAAACATGATCGTGACCTTGTAATACTAAATCCACATCTAATTCATCAATCTCTTTTGTCAGTTCATTTCTAATTTTATTAACATCTTCATCGGATAGTGCATGATAAGATTTTGAATACATTGGTTTATGCAGGTTTAAAATAATCCATTTTGCACCGTTTTGTTTTGCTTGCTTAATATCTTTTTTAATCCAATCCATTTGTTCTTTGCCGATTGCTTTTTCATCAGGATTATCTTTAGATTTTTTGTTGTCATTTGTATTTGCTACAACCATGTGTGCACCGTTGTAATCAAATGAGTAATAAGAACCACCATTTACTGCATTATTTTCTTTTGGCACGTTCATGTGTTTGTTAAATTGACCTAATAATTTGTCATCGTCTTCACTTAAAGCATATTCATCGTGATTTCCTGGAGCAGAAGCGACTGGAACAGATAAAAATGAAGGTCTTGAGCGCTCGTATAAATCTACCCATTCATCTTCGACTTCAGCAGTTTCAACAAAATCACCTGTGTGTAATGCGAAATTTGGATCTCCTGCTGTTTGAATTGCTTGTTGAATTGTATCAGCACCGAATTGAGCTTCGTTTCTTACATGTTCATTCCAGTAAGCATTTTGTGTATCAGTATACTGTACGAATTTAAATTCATCACCACTGTTACCAGATGTTTTGAATTGACCAACTTCACTTTGTGGACCACTCGCACTACCAACTTTATAATAGTATTTTGTATTCGGCTTTAAATTTTGAGCTTTAGCTTTATATGTATACTCTGGAACGGTAGTTAATTCAGACTTACCGTGTTTATCACCGCTAGTCCATTCCGCACCGCTAGCATTCTCATCAGTATAATAGCCATTAATTTTTTCTTTACCATTACTATCTTTAATAATTTCGCCTTCATCGTCTTTCTCTACATCAGCAAAAATGAAATTCCCGTTTTTATCTCGTTCGACATATTTAGAATTTACTTTTTTAGGCTTTGAATTAACTACTTGCGCGTCACTAAAATCTCCCGTTTCTGATATCCATACTTTTGCATCATTAAACTTATTTGTCGTGTACCAACTAAAACCCAGTTGTGTTCTTGTATCACCATTAAAATTAGCGATTATACGATTTGGGTTGTTATTTGTAGGCACGGGCGCTACTTGAGGTTTTTCTTGCATAATCTTGATAGATTGATTACTTTGGGCTTGGGAACTGTTTTGCTCAGGTGCTTTTCCCGCTCCACTTGCATCTGCATATTGTGAACCAGGTAAGAGTAACATAACACTTGCTGTACTTGCTGTGACAAACTTTAACAAACTTCCACTTTTCATCTTTTAAGAACCTCCTATGTATGATTACTTCGAATTATAGCAATGGGATGTTAAATTAATATTAAGATGTTGTTAAAATACATAACTTGCTTTAAACCGCTAATCAACTAATAGAATGACCTTTACAAGAGACTCATATTTCTTGTGTTGGACGTTCTTTATATCTAAAATACAAAAAAAGAGGGTAGTAGATTAATAGAACCTTCAATATAGTTAAGGAGTGAAGAAATGCTTACCGTTTATGGACATAGAGGGCTGCCTAGTAAAGCTCCAGAAAATACGATTGCATCTTTCAAAGCAGCATCCGAAATTGAGGATGTAAAATGGTTGGAACTTGATGTAGCCATTACGAAAGATGAACAATTAATTATTATTCATGATGATTATTTAGATCGTACGACAAATATGACCGGGGAAATAACTCAATATAATTATAGTGACATTAAATCTGCATCTGCCGGATCTTGGTATAGTTCGAAATTCAAAGATGAAGTTTTGCCAACATTTGACGATGTGATTGAAATAGCAAATGAATATAATATGAATTTGAATGTAGAATTAAAAGGTGTAACTGGACCAAATGGAACTGCACTTTCCAATAGTATGGTTAAACAAGTTAAAGAAAAGTTAGCTCAGTTAAACTCTAATCTTGAAGTTCTTATTTCAAGTTTTAATTTTGTATTAATCAAGTTATCGCATGAAATAATGCCGGAATATAAACGAGCTTGTTTATTCTGGACAACATCTTTCAGAGAAGACTGGAGAACAATTTTAGATTATTGTCATTCTAAAACTGTTAATGTTCAAGATTCATCTCAGTTAACGCAATCTAAAATAAGTGTGATTAAAGAAGCAGGATATGAAATTAACGTTTGGACTGTTAATAAAGCATCCCGTGCGAATCAACTCGCAAATTGGGGAATAGATGGTATCTTCACAGATAACGCTGATAAATTAATTCATTTATCAAATTCATAAAAAACCTTAGCTATAAACCTACTAATGTAATTAGGTTTTAAGCTAAGGCTTTTTTTAATATTTCTGTTTCACGTGAGACAATTTTAATATTTATAGACGAATTTACATAGAGGGAGTCTAAGGGTTGTCTGACCGTACTGATACGGGTACTCTTATTTCTCTTGATTTTAATCCGTGTTATAGACTGTTTGATCTTTATTGTCTTGTTTTTTTTCTTGTTGCTCTGCTTTGTCTTCTTCTTCGATTTCAGCTTCTTGTTGTTCTTTTTCTTCTCGTAATTCTTTGATGCGTTTGTAACGCATTTTTTGTCTATAGCCATAAGTACTTTCGAGTATTAATTCTTCATTATTTAAGCCTGCGCCAATTGCTCCGGCAACAGTAGAAATTGATGCTGCGAACCATGCAAGGTTAAAGAAAGTTATGAAGTCTGCTGATCTGCCCATCTTCAATGTTTGACCGAGATAATCAGGCGGTAAAATAACAAGGGCGGCTACTAAGAATAAAATCAATAACGTCACATAATAAATAATCAATGAAATTGCTAAAGTAGAAACCGTTGTAAAATTATACAATCTCGTAATGCGACGATCTTCACTTTGTTTAATAGGCTCCCACAAACGATGTGCTACAATTGTCCAAATCATCATACCTAAAACTGCAACAATCGTCATACAAAATAATCGCCACTCTGTATAAACATAACTTAAATTCCACATTGTTGTAAAAACGATACCGAATGCTCCAGTTGTAAAAGCTATTGCCACAACACTACTTAAACTAGACATCATATTGAGCGGGTTGTTCGCAAAAGTCATACCACTTATTAATCTAAATGCCCCAAATGTTTTATTGGATACTAAATATTGAACGTGTTCTGATTTAGTATTTTCTATATAGTGTGATGTACGTTTAAGAGATGATAAAGGAAATTGGCTATTCATCAGTTCATGGCTTGTTTCTGGTTCTTTATTTTTATTTTTATGTTTGTACTCATTTACTTCTTTAATAATGCCAACGATAGTATGTTTCGCTCTTTTTTTCATTGGTCTCCAACCGTATGAAGGGAGAGAAATAAGACTTGTACCAGTGTCTTTATTAATATCGACAGCTACAACATATTTTTCTTGAAAGACTGGTAAATCGGTTATACATATCGTATAAGCCCATTCATTAGAATGATTGTAGTCATTTGTTTTTTCATAGATTCGTTCAACAGATTCTGCTGAACCCGTTAAAGGATCGATTGTTAAACTAATTTTCCATTCAACATCTGAATTTATATATTTAGACAAAGTTTCAGGTAGTTCATTTTCAAGTTGATAAGCTAAATTTTCAGGGAGGCCAGGGGCTGCAACTATACCTATGACCATTTTATTTTTAGTCATCTTATTTCTCCTCCTTTCTATGCGATTGTTTTTCACCTTCATATTGTTCTTCATTTTCTTTATCATCTTCACTTTGACTTTGAGAAATGTATTCGTAACGATAGTATTGTCTGTAAGAATACGTTACGCGACGAATTTTTTCAGCATTCTCAACTGTTGAACCTAAAGCTCCTGCTAAAAAGCCTAGTGAAGTAATGAACCAAATTAAATTAACATAGTCTATGAAAGTTGGGTGTATGCTATTTAAAGAAGTCCATGATGTAAATAACTCAGGTGGCACGAAAAGTAACGCACTTATCCCGAGTAACACAAAAAGTAAAAGGTAGTGAAATATAGTAATCGAGCCTACCGTCATAAATGTTGTTAAATTATAAGCATTTCGATAAATCCTTTGTGTTTTTGTAGAAGGATGCTCCCAAAGCTTATAAGAATAAATTAACCATGCAGTCATCCCTATTAAAGATAAAAGCGTTAATAAAATAAAACGCCAATAATCATATGAAATACTTAAATCCCAAGGCGTTGAAAAAATAGACACATACGTACCTGTCGCAAATGAAACAGATATAATCTTTTTGAAATCACCTATTGCTGACCATGGTTCATTAGCATAAGTCATTCCAGCAATAATATGAATCCAACCTATAGCAGCAGATTCTATTATAATTCGTACAGTTTGGGTTGAATTGTCCTCATTAGGTGTTACTTTAGATATTTTAGCAAATTTAAATCCTTTATTTTTTAATAAATCAACATCGTCTTCTTTGCGATACATGTAATTAAGCACAAAAGCTAGAAAGCTTTTCAATTTCTTCTTTAAATTAATTACACCAAGAGCTGGTAAAGAAAGAAATGCTGAATGTGTGTCTGTGTTTATATCACATACGACTGCTTTTTTACCAGAAATACTCGGTAAATCAGTGACACAAATAACATAATCCCAATTGTTTTGATTTTTTTTATCTTTTATTAAATCAAGTGTTTCATCCATATGCTCAGATGTGCCAATCATAGGAGCTACTTCCTGTTCAAAGTGCCAATCCACGTTTGAATCTATATTAGATTTGAAAGTTTCCTCTAGTTGATTGATTACTTTATCAACCAATTTATTTGGCATATCTGGAGAAGGAATCAATCCAACTGTTATAGCCTTCATAAGGTGACCTCCTTAAACTTATATGACCATTTATTAATTCCCGTATTATCCTGATTTAATCATATTCAGAGCAAAAGAAAAAACCAAATAACATACTTTATACACAAAAAATATATAATATGACCATTTATTAATTTAAAATCTAGGAGTATAGTTGTTTATAGTACGATAATAAAAAAGTAGTTCACATCATTTAATGAATAACAAAAGTATTATTTTAAAAAGAAAATAAGAATTCTATCAAGATGAGGTGGGGAAAAGATGACTCATGCAAAAATTACAGCTGTTGGCTCATATAAGCCATCAAAAGTATTAACAAACGAAGATATGGAACAACTAGTTGAAACAAGTGACGATTGGATTATTTCACGTACAGGTATTAAAGAACGACGTATAGCAGCAGATGACGAATTTACATCTGATTTATGTTATGAAGCTATTAAAAATTTAGAAAAGAAATATAATAAAGACATTAGCGATGTGGATTTAATAATTGTCTCAACTTTAACACCGGACTATAGAACGCCAAGTGTAGCTTCATATGTACAAGGTAGACTAGGTCTTGAAAATGCTGCTGCAATAGATGTTAATGCAGCGTGCGCAGGATTTGTATATGGTATTAATATGGCAAATGCATATATATCATCAGGTATGTACAATAAAATTATTGTCGTTGCAGGTGAAGTTTTATCTAAAATCACTGATTATTCTGACCGTAATACATGTGTTTTATTTGGTGATGGCGCGGGTGCATTTTTAATAGAAAATGATGAAGAATCAAGTTTTATCACGTCCACAAGTGGCTCAGAAGGAAAATTAGCTGAAAGTTTATACTGTACAGATGTAAGTAAAACGATGTTCGGAAAAGATTTAGAACAAATCGGTTTCGTAAATCAAAATGGTAAAGAAGTGTATAAATGGGCAATTAAAATGGTACCAAGAGAAATAGAAAAAGTAGCTGAAAAAGCAAATGTAGAATTGAAAGATGTAGATTGGTTTGTACCACACAGTGCAAACTTGAAAATGATACAGAACATCTGTAAGAGAAGTGAATATCCATTTGAACGAACGCTACATAGTCTAGTTTATTACGGCAATACATCTTCAGCTACGATACCACTTGCTATAGATGATGCAGTAGACAGAGGAGATATTAAAAAAGGCGAAACACTACTGTTATTTGGCTTTGGCGGTGGTTTGACATACTCAAGTTCATTAATAAAATGGGGAATATAAGAGGGCAAGAAACTCTATTTTTCAAAAAAGCTCCTAATTCGTTAAACTTTATTTAACGAATTAGGAGCTTTTGTTAAGGAAATTTAGTCATCATAATTCTTTTCTAACTTTCGTAATTCGTCTCGTGCTTTCTTTTCTAGACCTTCCCCATAATCCATCATGCGTACGATGTCTTTAAAAGCTGCTTTTGGAATTGCTAATGATTCAAGTTCTTCTGATGTAACATTTAAATTAATTTCTTCGAGTCTGCCTTCTTTTAATTTATGAACAAAATCAGGTTCTGTAACGAAAGGTGAAGACATCCCGACCATATCTGCATTTTGGAGTGCATCTAAAGCTGTTTCAGGAGAATTGATACCTCCACTAACGATAAGTGGTATTCTTCCACTTAAATGTTCATATACGACTTGATTTACTCTTCTGCCAAAATATTTACCAGGTGTGCGCGTTGTATTTTGGTAAATATGACGCCCCCAACTAGCGATAGCTAAATAATGAATGTTTGCAACTTCTAATACCCAGTCTAAATGTTGATTAAATTCATCGATTGTATAACCAAGTTTATCTCCTCGTGTTTCTTCAGGAGTCGCTCTATAACCGAAAATAAAACCATCAGGTGCTTCTTTATCGATTATTTTTTGGACAGCTTCCATGACTTCCAATCCGAATCTTGCTCTGTTTTCTAATGTGTTTCTTCCATATTGATCTGTTCGTTCATTTGAGAATGTAGAAAAGAATGTCTGTATAAGTAAACGTTGTGCTATAGATATTTCGACACCATCAAATCCTGCTTGAATAGCACGCGAAGTTGCGTCAGCATATTGTTGTATTACTTCATTTATTTTAGAAACTGACATTTCTAGTACTTCATGTTTAATAGGTGAATTTAATGACATTGGGCTTGGGCCATAAACTTGTCCATATTTTAAAATAGCATGATTAGAAAAACGACCTGCGTGTGCAAGTTGTAAAATAGCTTTATTGCCTGAACCTTTCATTGCTTTAGCAACTTTAGTTAACCCCGGTATACAAGCATCGTCAGAAATATTAAATCCATATTCAAATAATTGTCCGTAAGGTTCTATGTATGCTGCGCCAGTTACTTGCAAAGGTGCTGAATCTGCACGTCTTTTGGCGTAATTTAAATCTTCTTCTGTAATATGACCTTCTTTAGTAGATGAATTTGTTGTCATCGGTGAAAGTACAAAACGGTTTGATAATACAACGCCATTAGGCAATTGAAGTGATTCTAATAAAGGTGAGTATTTATTCATGTTATAACATCCTCTTTCGCGCTTTTCATTACTTTCAAATTAACATTGAAAAATTTAATAATCAATAAACAAATAGCTAAATGAATATTTATATGCTGGAAATTTAATAATTGCATAAATGGTTAACAAAATACTGATAAAAAAGTTATAATATATATTGGACAAAAAGGGAATTAAGCAATAAATGTGATATTTCATACATCATCATGCATAATATAGTCGAACATGATTTTAGCAGTGATGTAAGTAATCTTGGAGATGATGGTTTGGTTGAATTAAGTGTATTGGATTACGCTGTGATAGATGAAGGAAAAAGCGCTGAAGAAGCTTTGCAAGATACTGTGAAACTGGCTAAGTTAGCAGACAAGCTTAACTTTAAGAGATTTTGGTTAACAGAGCATCACGATGTGCCAGCGTTTGCTTGCAGTAGTCCTGAATTAATGATGATGCATTTATTATCAGAAACAAAGCGAATTAAATTAGGCTCTGGTGGCGTTATGTTACCACATTATAGCCCGTATAAAATAGCAGAAAACTTTAGATTGTTAGAAGGTTTGTTTCCAAATAGAACGGATTTAGGCATTGGTAGCAATTTAGGAACTGCGATTGTTAAACGTGCTTTGAATGAAGGTAAAACAGACTTCCTAGATTATGAGCAAAGTATCAAAGATATACGTCATTATATTACGAATCAAGATGAAAGTCAGCGCTATAAAGGATTAATTGCTCAACCTCATTTATCTCATCATTCGGATATGTGGCTACTTTGTACAAGTGCTGAATCAGCTCAGATTGCAGCTGAGCAAGGAATAGGCTTGACGTTAGGTACGTTTTTATTACCTAATCAAGCTCAAATTGATAGTGCAAAAGAAAGTGTCGATACTTATCGCAAAGCTTTTAATCGCACATCATTAAATATGAGCTCCACTGTTATGATAACAACATTTGTTATTGTTACAGATACTGAACAAGAAGCTGAAGACTTGTTACAATCATTAGATGTATGGTTACTAGGCAAAAAACAGTTTGCTGAATTCAGTCGATTTCCATCTATTGAAACTGCTAAATCATATAAATTAAGTGAACGAGATCAACATTTGATTGAACAACATCGTGCACGTGTTATTGCAGGGACGAAAGAACAAGTTAAACTTAAAATAGATCGACTTGTCGAAGATTTCCAAGCAAATGAAGTCTTATTAGTACCATTACATCCAGGAATTAAACAGAGATGTAGAACTTTAGAGCTATTATCAGAAATATATTTATAAATGAAAGGAAGATTTTTAATGAAAAAATTAGCGAATTACTTATGGGTAGAGAAAGTAAATAATCAATATGTTTTTAGAATGACACCGGAGTTACAAGATGATATTGGAACTGTAGGTTATGTAGAATTTATGGGACCAGACGACATAAATGTAGACGATGAAATTGTAAGTATTGAAGCATCTAAAACAGTGTTAGATGTACAATCTCCATTAGCAGGTACAATCGTGGAACGTAATAAAAAAGCTGAAGATGAGCCAACAATTTTAAACTCTGAAAAACCTGAAGAAAATTGGTTAGTTAAATTAGAAAATGTAGACGAAGCTGCATTTAACGCATTACCTGAGGCATAAATGAAACAAACACAAGATGAGAGACTCGCTTATCTCACAGCTTATTTATGGAATGAAGCACATGGAGACAATCCTATTGTTGATGAGGGACGAAGTAAGTGGGAGCTGTATCGCGGACTCCAAAATGTTCGTCCCCCTAAACCAATAGATGATGCTTTTATCCAAGTACAAGATGCTTATTTATCAGAACTTAACCAAAAGCATGTAACATATATTGAAGATTTGGAGCCAGAATTAAACCAAAATATTTATTTATGGCAAGGTGATATCACTACATTAGCAGTAGATGGTATTGTGAATGCTGCTAATAGTAAGTTCTTAGGTTGTATGCAGGCTAACCATAATTGTATTGATAATATTATTCATACAAAAGCTGGAGTACAGCTTCGTTTAGCATGCGATGAAATTATTAAAAAACAAGGTAAAAAAGAAGGCGTAGGTAAAGCTAAAATTACGTCAGCATATAATTTACCGTCCCAATATGTGATTCATACAGTAGGACCACAAGTTCAAAGAAAACCTGTCTCACAAATGAATAAAGACTTGCTTGCGAAATCATATCGAAGTTGTTTAAAACTGGCTGATGAAAATGGATTGAAGCATTTAGCATTCTGCTGTATTTCAACTGGTGTATTTGGATTTTCACAAGAAGAGGCGACAAAAATTGCAATCGAAACAACGTTAAATTATTTAAATGAAACAAATTCTCCTATAAAAGTTATTTTTAATGTTTTTAAAGATAAAGATTTCCAATTATATAAGGAGGCACTCAGTCAACATGAATAAAGAAACATGGGATGCATTAACATTGAACCAAACCCACAATACCCAAGCTGAAGTAATTGCTCAAGCTTTTAAAGAAGCGGATGCGGTCGTAGTTGGTATTGGTGCTGGTATGTCAGCTTCTGATGGCTTCACGTATATTGGCGATCGTTTTACAAAGAACTTTCCAGACTTTATCGAAAAGTATGGATTTTTTGATATGTTACAAGCGAGTTTACATCCTTTTGAAAGTTGGCAAGAATATTGGGCTTTTGAAAGTCGATTTGTAAAATTAAATTATATAGATCAACCTGTAGGTAAGTCATATATTGCATTAAAAGAAATGCTTAAAGATAAAGAACACCATATTATAACAACTAATGCGGATAATGCTTTTGATATAGCTGAATATGACATGGATAAAGTGTTCCACATCCAAGGTAAATATATTTTATGGCAATGTAGTCAACACTGTCATGCTCAAACGTATCGAGATGATGATGCAATTAGACAAATGGTAGAACAACAAGAAGATATGAAAATCCCTTGGGACCTCATTCCACATTGTCCGAAATGTGATGCACCTATGGAAATAAATAAACGTAAAGCACAAGTAGGTATGGTAGAAGATGCTGACTTTCATGCACAGTTAGATCGGTATAATGCATTTTTAGAAAAACATCAAGATGACAAAGTTCTTTATATAGAAATTGGCATTGGTTACACAACACCTCAATTTGTGAAACATCCTTTCCAACGTATGACACGCCATAACGAAAATGCAGTTTATATGACTTTAAACAAAAAAGCGTATCGCATTCCTAAAAATATAGAAGATAGAACAATACATTTAACAGAAGACATTTCTACTTTAATAACAGATGCACAACAAATCTTACAAAATTAGGAGTGATGATATGTATTTAATTGAACCTATTCGTAATGGAGAATATATTGCAGACGGGGCAATAGCCTTAGCAATGCAAGTTTATGTAAGTCAGAATATTTTCTTGGATGATGATATTTTGTTTCCATATTACTGTGATCCGAAAGTCGAGATTGGCCGTTTCCAAAATACAGCTATAGAAATTAATCAAGATTATGTAGACGAACATGATATACAAGTTGTCCGCCGAGATACAGGGGGAGGCGCAGTATATGTTGATCGTGGTGCTGTAAATATGTGCTGTATTCTTGAAAAAGATACTTCTATTTATGGAGATTTTCAGAGGTTTTACGAGCCAGCAATCGATGCCCTACATAATTTAGGAGCTACAGAAGTGATTCAAAGCGGGCGTAATGATTTAGCAATTCATGATAAAAAAGTATCAGGAGCAGCTATGACGCTTATTAACAATCGTATATATGGCGGCTATTCTTTATTATTAGATGTCGATTATGAGCCAATGGTAAATGTACTTAAACCAAATCGTAAAAAAATTGAATCTAAAGGTATAAAATCCGTACGTGCTCGCGTTGGCAATATTCGTGATTACTTAGATGAAAAATATAAAAATGTTACGATAGACGAATTTAAAAATTTAATGGTCGAACAAATTATGGGTATTGATGATATTAAAGAAGCGAAACGATATGAATTAAGCGCAGAAGATTGGGATGCAATTGATGAACTTGCAGCGAAAAAATATAAAAACTGGGATTGGAACTACGGACGTTCACCTAAATATGAATATAATCGCAGTGACCGATTCAATTGTGGCACAGTCGACATAACATTATCCATAGAACAAAATCGAATTGCCAAATGTCGAATTTACGGAGATTTCTTTGGTCAAGGAGATATCACAGAAGTAGAAGAAGCATTAATAGGCACAAAAGTAGTCAAAGCAGAACTTATTAAAGCGTTAGATGAAATAAACTTAAAATATTACTTTGGCAATATTACGTCAGCAGAGCTTACTCAATTAATTTTAAGTTAATAGTAAAAAAGTAAAACGCCTAAATGGATACATTATGGCGTTTTTGGTTTTTTAAAGTAAAATCAATAAATTCAAAAAGGGAATAACTTTATTAGTATAGTATTTAAATATTTAAGTTATTATAAAAACGTATGAAAAACTTTATATATCTACTTAAATTATATATAATTCATTTTATTTTTGTTAACTAATGATATAAAATGTAATAAGTGAATAATTTAGGAGGGGAAGTTTTTGAAGAGATACTTAATACGTTCAGGTATAGCTCCAAATGAAATTAAAGCGCCTGAAGAGATGATTCTTAATAATTTAATAGGAGGGAATATAGGTAATTTAATTTACGCCTATAGTATTTATAGAAACTTAACAACTGAAAATGTAGAAATTGTTCCTGATAGATATAGAATAAACGAAAATGATGCTGATTATATTAATAAAAATTATGATGCTTATATTATCCCATTAGCAGATGCATTTCGTGATACATTTGTTGCAAGTTTAAAAGCTTATACAAAATTATTTAAAAAACTGAATATCCCAGTCATTGTAATTGGTGCAGGTGTTAAAGCTCCTATAGATAAAAATGTTGAAGATGGATTTTCATTTGATAAAGAAGTTAAAGATTTTGTTAATGCTGTATTGGAGCGTTCGAACATAATTGGCTTAAGGGGACAAATTACAGCTGATTACTTAACTTCACTTGGATTTAAAGAAGGAGTAGACCATGTGGTTATAGGCTGTCCATCTATGTATGCTTTTGGCAGAGATTTAAAAATCAAAGATTTAAATCTTCATGAAAACTCTACTGTGGCAATAAATTCTTCTAAACTTTCACCAGAACATGTTTTGAAATTCATAACAAGTGTTACTGATAAATATGATAACTATTATTTTATTCCTCAATGGATGAAAGAATTCAAAATGACATATTTAGGTAATCAAAAATTAGGTGAAAATACTGATTTTTATCCTAATACTATAAATGATAGATACTATGAAGAAGATAAAGTGAGATATCCTTTAAATGCTAAATCATGGATAGATTTTATGGGAGAAATGGATTTTGCAGTAGGGGCAAGACTACATGGTAATATAACAGCTACAATTGCAGGCACTCCTAGTTTACTGTTAACAAAAGATGCACGTATGAAAGAGTTAGCTGAATATCATAATTTAACACATATAGAAGAGAGCGAATTAAAATCTGGGGTAACATTGGATGAGCTAGTAGAGCGACTTGACTTTCATGCGCCTGAAAAAGTGCAAGCTAGAAACTTTGATAACTTTATAGAATTTTTGAATAAAAATGGTTTAGATCATATATATAATTATGAATACTATAATAATCCACCATTAGATAAACAATTAGAAAAAATCAAATTACCTAATATGTTAGCACCTATTAATAAGTTATCACCAATTGAAATTTCAAATAGGTTAATTGGATATACTGAATTAGCTGAGTCAAAAGAAAATAAAACTAATAAAACGAATAAAGAATTAAGAAAGAAAGTAAAAAAACAACAAGCAATAATTAAGAAAGAATATAAACAAATTGATAACCTAACACGAGTATTAAAGAGAAAATCTACGCGTATGGGTATAAGTGTAGGTACTGCACTTTCAACTATAAAAGAAAAAATCAAAAAGGAGTAAGCTTTTAACCTAAGATTTAAATCTTAGGTTATTAGGATTTAAGTTTAATAAATCATCAAAATATATAAAAGCGGGGGTTAATTAAATGATATATGCTGGAATATTAGCAGGTGGAATCGGTTCTAGAATGGGAAACGTTCCTTTGCCAAAACAATTTTTAGATCTTGATGGTAAACCAATCATTATACATACAGTTGAGAAATTTTTATTAACAAGAGAGTTTGATAAAATCTATATTGCGACACCGCAAAAGTGGATTTCTCACACCAAAGACACATTAAATAAATTTAATATTAACGACGATAGAGTTGAAGTAATAAAAGGCGGAGAAGACCGTAATGAAACAATTATGAATATCATTGCAGCGATTTCAGAGTTTAAATCAGTAACGGATGAAGATGTTATTGTAACGCATGATGCAGTTCGTCCTTT
The DNA here is from genome assembly GCF_022386395.1 of Mammaliicoccus sp. J-M40. Classification (NCBI taxonomy): domain Bacteria; kingdom Bacillati; phylum Bacillota; class Bacilli; order Caryophanales; family Staphylococcaceae; genus Mammaliicoccus; species Mammaliicoccus sp. J-M40. The sequence continues at coordinate 297,961 of NZ_JAJNIQ010000003.1, read as the reverse complement.
CCTAACAAGACGTATTATTAAAGAGAACATTGATCTAGTTCTTGAACATGGTGCAGTTGATACTGTTATTCCTGCAACAGATACAATTATCGAATCTGAAAATAAAGAAGATATTTCAAGCATTCCTGTAAGAGATCATATGTATCAAGGCCAGACGCCACAATCGTTTAACATTAATTTATTGAAAAATAGTTACTATAACTTATCTGATGAAGATAAAAAAATTTTAACAGATGCTTGTAAAATACTCGTTGTTTTAAATAAAAAAGTGAAATTAGTAGATGGGGAACTTTACAATATTAAAATTACAACACCTTATGATTTAAAAGTTGCCAATTCTATTATTAAAGGTGGGATGTTGAGTGATTAATCAGGTTTATCAACTTGTAGCGCCCCGTCAATTTGAAGTGACTTATAATAATGAGAATATTAAGAGTGATAAAGTTATCGTACGACCTTTATATTTATCAATTTGCGCGGCTGACCAACGATACTATACTGGTAGTCGTAATGAACAAGTTCTTGAAAAGAAACTCCCTATGTCATTAGTACATGAAGGCGTAGGAGAGGTTGTATACGATAACAAAGGCGAGTATAAAGTCGGGACGAAAGTGATTATGGTACCGAATACACCTATTGAAAAAAGCGAAGTCATCAGTGAAAACTATTTACCAAGTAGTAAATTTAGATCAAGTGGTTTTGATGGTTTTATGCAAGATTATGTCTTTATGGAACATGATAGAATCGTTGAATTACCGGATGATATAGATTTGAGTGTTGTTTCATATTCAGAACTCGTGTCTGTAAGTTGGCACGCTATACAACGATTTCAGAAGAAATCTATAGAAACACAAGGCAGTTTTGGCATATGGGGAGACGGTAATTTAGGCTTTATAACATCTATTTTATTACGTAAGTTATATCCAGAAGCGAAAATTTACGTGTTTGGGAAAACGGATTTTAAGTTAAGTCATTTCTCATTTGTAGATGAGGTATTTTATATTAACCGTGTACCAGAAGATTTAATAATTGATCATGCTTTTGAATGTGTCGGCGGAAAAGGCAGTCAATCTGCAGTCGATCAAATTATTAATTTAATTTCACCAGAAGGCAGTATTGCTTTACTAGGTGTTAGCGAATACCCTATTGAAGTAAACACGCGTTTAGTGTTGGAAAAAGGCATTACGATGATAGGCAGTAGTAGAAGTGGTGCGCAAGATTTTAAAGATATTGCTGAATTTTATAGAACATATCCAGACGTTATAGAAAAATTATCTTTACTTAAAGGCCAAGAATTTGAAGTAAGAACTATAAATGATGCAGTTGATGCTTTTGAATCTGACCTGTCAACCTCTTGGGGTAAAACGGTTATAAAGTGGGTAATGTAACGACTGAGATTAGCTTAGGAGTGGAAAGAAAAGTTGAGTAAGTATAAGTTAAAAGTTGTAAATATATATTGGGAAAGAATCCAACTTTTTATCGAAGGTTATGCTGAAGATATAGAAATAGTAAGTAATGGATTCATTCTTAGAAATTTAACAGAAACAAAAGAATTACAGGCAAATGATGTGAAAATAGATGGTAATCATTTTATAGCACGTTTTAATGTTGCTATATTAGATGATGGGAATTATTTACCATCTGATCAATATTTGCTTGTTTATAAAGGTAAATTTGATTATATTGCAAATGTTAATGAAACATTATTAGACCCATTAAAATATGAATTAGATGAAGAACAATTAGAGCATTATGAAGAAATAGAAACGCGTAATGGAAAAAATAATTATTTATTAAGCTACTTTAAGCATGAATTTAAAAGAGGCGGCGACTCTAAAAAAACAACTTACAAAGTAATACCTAAAATTTCTAGAGAAGTTAACGAGTTTGTACTAGACATTAAATTCCAAGCTCCAAAACCAAAAGAAAAGAAGATAGTAACTAAATATAAAGAGTACAGAAGTAAATATAACAAAAGATCATTTAAAGTACGTAACTTTTTCTTTAAAACAATATTTAATATTACAAAATTCTTTCACTTAAAAAAAGGGAACACAGTATTATTTACTTCAGATTCGCGTGCAGAAATGTCTGGTAACTTTGAATTTGTTTATAATGAAATGTTAGATAAAAAATTAGATGAAAAATATAAAATTCATACGATTTTCAAATCTGATATTACAGAAAGAAGAAAGTTAATTGATAAATTTAGGTTTCCATTCTTATTAGGAAAAGCTGATTATATATTTGTTGATGACTATCATCCACTTCTTTATACTATTAAATTCAGAAAGAGCCAAGAAATCATTCAACTATGGCATGCAGTGGGTGCATTTAAAACAGTCGGATTTAGTCGTACAGGTAAAAAAGGAGGCCCTTTTTTCAATTCTCCTAACCATAGAAACTATACAAAAGCTTATGTTTCATCAGAAAATGATATCCCATACTACGGTGAAGCATTTGGTATTAAAGAAAAATATATTATACCTACTGGTGTACCAAGAACGGATATTTTATTTGATAAAGACTATGAACAAAAAATTATAGCAGAAATGGAAGATGAATTACCGATTATTAAAGGGAAAAAAGTTATCCTTTTTGCACCAACATTTAGAGGAAATGGTCATCGAAGTGCTCACTACCCATTTTTCAAAATTGACTTAACTCGTTTTGCACGCTATTGTCGTGAAAACAATGCGGTTGTTTTATTTAAAATGCATCCGTTTGTGAAGAATAAACTGAACATTCCTAGAGAATATAAAAAATATTTTGTAGATGTATCAGACTTTAGAGAAGTAAATGACATACTGTTTGTCATAGATATTCTAATAAGTGATTATTCTTCGCTAGTTTATGAATTTGCTGTGTTCAAACGTCCAATGTTATTCTATGCATTTGATTTAGAAGATTATATTACTTCAAGAGATTTTTACGAGCCATATGAAACGTTTGTGCCTGGTAAAATCGTAGAAACCTTCGAAGAACTGATAGAATCACTAGATAACAAAGACTTTGAAGAAGAAAAGGTGCCAAAATTCTTAGACAAGCACTTTAAATATCAGGATGGCAAATCAAGCGAAAGAATTGTCAGAGATTTATTTGGAAGCTAAAATGTATAGCCAAAATTAAAAAAGGAAATCATCAACCCAACTGATGATTTCCTCTTTTTTATAATGTTAAAAGAAAAGCTAGTTATTAAGCGAATTTGTTAATGATAGTTTTAATAATATCTACAATTCCACCTACGATTTCAGCGATACCCATTTGAAGGACCTCCTTTTCTTTTTGAATTAACTTTAGTATAAACGTAAAAATTGAAAATTTGTCATATTTTCCCTAATTGAATAAAAATAATTCCTAACTGTATTTATTTGCCTATTATTGTACAAATAGGCAGCGAGAGCGTTGATATGGTTGTTTAATGCAAATATTTAAAAGAAAATAAAAAGAAAATTTTATAATTCAACTCATATAATAAAGGGGTTAATACCACCTATTTATACAATTAATTGAAAAAATATTCAGAAATATGTTGAAAAATGTAACTCTGAAATATAAACTTGTAATACAAGTGAAAGCGCTTTATTTATAATTAGGGGGGATATAGTATGAAGTTTCGCTTGATCAGTTTACTAGTATGTTTAGTTGTTATATTGGCAGGTTGTAATTTTGAGAAAAAGAAAACATATAACATTGCGACAGCGTCAACAGGGGGTACCTATTATCCTATAGGTGTTGGCATGGGACAGTTATGGACTAAGCATTATCGAAGTCAAAATACTAAATTTAATGGTCAATCTTCTGCAGGTTCTGTAGAAAATATTGATTTAATGAAAAAGAATGAAGCTGACTTTTCAATTTTACAAGGTTTGATTTCTACTCAAGCATCTCAAGGAACAGGAATTTATAAAGGAGAAAAGTATGATTCCTTACGTTCAATGAGCATGATTTGGCCTAATGTCGAACATTTTGTATTAAAAAATAGCGAAGTGGAAACTGGCACAATTGCTGATATTAAAGGAAGTTCTTTCTCAGTAGGTCCTAGAGCTAGTGGTACTGAACAATCAACTTTAATGATGTTGAAAGGTATTGGCCAATCAAAAAAAGATATATCTCCTGAATATTTGGGATATGAAGAAACGATTTCTTCTATGAGAGATGGTAGGCTTGATGGAGGTTCGTTACCTGCAGGTGTACCTGTATCATCGATTACTGATATGTATGCTTCAGGGGTAAATGCTACTATTTTAGAAGTGACAGATAAGCAAATGAAACAAATTAACAGTCAAGTGGATACTTGGTATCGCTATACAATAAAAAAAGGAACATATCCTAAGCAAAAGAAGGATATTCAAACAATTGCACAACCTAATATTTTAGTTACGACTAAAGAAATGGACGCAGACATGGTTTATAATTTAACTAAAATGTTGCACGAAAATCGAGATTTTATGATTGATGTACATAACTCTGCGAAAGAAATGAAGTTGGAAACTGCACTAAATGGTTTAAATACTCCATTGCATGAAGGTGCATACCGTTATTATAAAGAAAAAGGTCTCAAAATTGATGATCGATTAATCCCTGAAGAAGTTAAAGAAAAAGAAAGCAAAGGGGGTTATCAAGATGAAAAATAAACCAGAAAAAGAAATCGTAGATTCTGTTAGAGAATTAAAAGGTGGTAGTAAATACATCCTAAATGGTTTGGCTATAATTTTATCTTTATTTGTGTTAGCAGCTTCAAGTTTCTTAAATCTGCAAACATTTCATCAAAATTCAATATTTTTATTATTGATAGTGTTATTAGGTTTTTTATTATATCCGTTGAATAAAAGAGGTATTGATAAACATCATCCTTCTATTATAGATATTGGATTTATAATTTTAGCGTTACTTGGAATTGGATATATCATTCTAAATTATAATACGTTACATGTTGACCGAGCATCACATGCAAATACAACAGATTATATTTTTGCAGTTATAGCTATTATCGTATTATTCGAAATAACAAGAAGAACAATAGGTATTTTTATTCCTTTATTAAGTATATTTGCAATAATTTATGCTTTGTATGGTAATTATTTTCCTATTGATTTTGCACATTCTGGCTTTAGTTTAAATCGACTTTTATATCGATTTTATATGACAACTGAAGGTATATTTGGTAGTACTTTATCCATTGCTGCTACATATATTATGTTGTTCATCTTATTTGGAGCATTTTTGGGTGTAAGTGGCGCAAGCAAGTTATTTAATGATTTGGCTTTAGCTATTGCAGGTCAACGCCGTGGAGGACCTGCACAGGTTGCGGTTATATCTAGTGCCTTAACTGGATCATTAAACGGTAGTGCCGTTGCCAACGTGGCAACAACTGGATCGTTTACAATTCCATTAATGAAAAATATAGGCCTTACTCCTCGATTCGCTGGTGGAGTTGAAGCTGCCGCTTCAACTGGAGGTATGATTATGCCACCAATTATGGGAGCAGCTGCATTTATAATGGCCGGATTTTTAGGTGTTCCTTATACAACGATTGTATTAGCTGGTATTATCCCTGCTGTATTCTATTATATTGCTTTAATATGGGCAATTGATACAGAAGCTAAAAAGAAAGGTTTAAAAGGAGTTAGTAAAGAAAATATCCCTTTAGTACGTAAAGTATTAAAAGAAAGAGGCGCATTATTATTACCTATTATTGTAGTTATTGTAGCTCTGTTAATCGGTAAGACAGCTATATTTGCAGGATTCGCCGGAATAATTTCTTCGATTATCGCTTCTTACTGTACAACAGATAAGACAAATCGGGTAACGCCAAAAAGTTTCTTAGAGGCTCTAATAGACGGAGCCAAAGGTTCTATTCAAGTTGCTTTAGCTTGTGCTTCTGTAGGAATAGTGATTGCAACAGTTGGAATGACTGGTGTTGGCTCTATGCTGGCTTACAATGTTATTGATATAGCAGGCGGTCATTTAATAGTTATATTAATTATGGTAATGGTAACTTGTATAGTCTTGAGTTTTGGTTTACCTTCAACAGCTCTTTATATTGTCGTGGCTGTTACAGTAGCTCCGTCATTAGTACAAGCAGGTGTAGAACCTCTAGCAGCACACTTCTTTGTATTTTATTTTGGAGCGATGTCAAACGTAACACCACCTGTAGCACTTGCTGCTTATACTGGAGCTGGTATTGCAAAAGCAGATCCTGTAAAAACATCTTGGACTGCATTAAGATTAGCGTTACCAGGATTTATAATTCCATTTTTACTTGTATATCACCCAGAGTTGTTACTAAATGATGCAACTACAGGCGGTTTAAATTATGGCCAATTAATAGTGGCAATTTTAATTTCATTAGTAGGTATTTATGCGTTAGTTACTGGTATGGGAAATTATTTATTTACGAAGTTGAATATATTAGAAAGAATTTTATTTATTGTATTTGCAGTAATGTTAATATTCCCTGAAATTATAACAAGTATTGTAGGGATTATTGGAGTTATATTATTGATGAGTGTTCATTATATTAAATTCAGGAAAGTAGGCGTAACATAAATGAAAAATGCTAGCTCAAAACGTTTATCAGAAGTCATCTTTAATAAATTAGTAGAAAGAATTAAAAATGACAAATATAAAGTTGGTGATAAATTACCTTCAGAGTCAGTATTAGCTAAAGAATTTGAAGTGAGTAGATATCCTATAAGAGAAGCACTGAGTAAACTAGCTTCAGCCGGATATATTGAATCATTTCAAGGTAAAGGTAGCTTTGTTATTAATCATGACGTTTCTGATACGTTTAGGCAGCATGCTTATGGTAGATTCTCAGAGAAAGATTTGCTTGATATTTTAGAAATGAGAACAATTATAGAAGTTGAAGCAGCAGGTATTTGTGCACTTAGAAGAACTGAAGAAGATATGCAATTAATAGAAGATGCTTTTCATGAATATATAGAAACACATCAAGATGAATATGCTTTAGGAATAGATCCTGATTATAATTTCCATAAATGTATTGTTCAAAGTACTAAGAATCAATATATAATCAAAACATTTGAAAATTTACAGGATATTCATGTAAATGCTTTATCATATTCATTAAAGTTAAATATAGGTATGGTTGAAAAAAGAGAGAGTGTAATTCATGAACATGAAATGATATATCAGGCTATAAAAAATCAAGACGAATACAATGCAAAAAAGGCTATGAAAGAACATTTAGTTACAATGCGCAAAAAATTGGGAGATAAAAGGTGTAGGTGATAAATATGAAAAGCAAGGAGATTGAACAGAGATTAAGAGAAATTTTCGCGGACAGATTACTTATGGATGTTTCAGATCTTGTTTCTTATGGTTTTGATGCATCGTTCGGTCAATATATGCCGGATTATGTAGTTCAAGTGTTATCTACGGAAGATGTCCAAAATGTAGTGAAATTAGCAGATGAATATATCATTCCTATTTATGCTAGAGGTGCAAGCACAAGTTTGTCAGGGGGAGCTTTGCCAGTTAAAGGTGGTATAGTAGTTGATTTTTCTCAGTGGAATGATGAATTTGAAATATATCCTGATGATTTAATCATAAAGACAAGGCCTGGTGTGATTACAGGAAAAATACATGCTTTAGCAGAAAAGCATAATTTAATGTATCCACCAGATCCTTCTTCTTCAGTGGTATGCACAATTGGTGGTAATTTAGCTGAGAATGCTGGAGGTCCGCGTGGTATAAAATATGGTGTAACAAAAGATTATGTTATTGGATTAGAAGTTGTTATGGCAGATGGAGAAGTTATACGCACTGGTGGCCAAACGATTAAAAATGTCACAGGATATGATTTAACAAAATTGTTAATAGGTTCAGAAGGTACACTAGGTATTATTACTGAAGCTACGTTACGCTTAATACCTAAGCCTTTAGATACAAAAACAGCGATGGTTATATTTGATGATTTATACACAGCAGGAAAGTCTATATCCAAAATATTAACATCAGGTGTCAGACCTTCGAAAATGGAAATTTTAGATCATAATGCATTAAATAAAGTTGAAGACTATGCAGGATTAGATTTGCCTAGAGATGCAGCAGCTATATTATTAATTGAAGTCGATGGTAATCCAGAGAATTTAGGTGATGAATTGGATACTATCAAAAAAGCATTAAAAGAAATAGATGTTGAAAATGTTGAAATTGCTGAATCTAAAGAAGCAGAAGATAAATTATGGCAAGTTAGAAAACTTGTCTCACCTGCAGTAGTTGAAAGTGGTTATACTAAAATTTCAGAAGATGCAACAGTACCACTAAGTAAAATTCCGGAAATGTTTAAGAAAATCGATGAGATTAAAACTAAATATGATTTAAATATCGTTGTATTTGGACATGCAGGTGATGGTAATTTACATCCGACAATTAATACAAATATGCGAGATGAAAATGAAGTGCGTAAGACAGAAGATGCTGTGGAAGAAATTTTTAATTATGCGATTGAATTAGGTGGAACGCTCTCGGGGGAACATGGTATTGGCGTTATGAAAAAAGCATTTATCAAAAAAGAAATGGGTGAAGTGGGGGTACGTTATCAACAAATGATTAAAAAAGCATTAGACCCTAAGAATATTCTTAACCCTGGAAAGATATTTCCTGAAAAGGGAGAAGAAAGGTTAGTGTTGCGAAATGAATAATACATTAGTGGACAAATTAGATTATCAAGCAACGTTTGACTGTGTTCAATGTGGATATTGTTTACCAGTATGTCCAACTTATATAGCTTTTGAAAAGGAGAAACATTCTCCGCGTGGACGTATTAATCTGGTGAAAATGGCTGCTGAAGGTAAGGTCTCAATTGGAGATATGAGTGAAGGTATTGATCTATGCTTAGGTTGTCGAGCATGTGAAACAGTATGTCCAACAAATGTTCAATACGGAGATATATTAATGTCAGCAGTTGAAGTCATAAAAGAAGATAAAAAGATGGGATTAAGTGAAAAGTTAGCTCGAAATGTAACGTTCAAACATATTTTACCTAAAAAAGGTGTCATTCGAAAAATAAATTATGCATTATATTACTATGAGAAGCTAGGTGCTAAAAACTTAATAAACAAAAATCATCTTTTAGGAAAAGAAACAAAGTATGGTAAGTTAAATTTAGCTTTACCCGATGTGAAAAAAACACGTAAAATCCATGATAATGAAAAAGTAAATAAAACTAAGACACAAACAAAAACACAAGTTGCCTTTTTCCAAGGGTGTATTATGGATGCCTTTTTCTCTAGAATCAATAACTTAGCAATTAAAATTATGAAACAACATGATATAGAAGTTCATGAAGTACCAAATCAAACTTGTTGTGGTGCTTTACAACATCATGCAGGTGAAACAAATGATACTATCGAATTGGCTAAAAAGAATATAGCAGCATATGCCGATACCGATATAGATTATATCGTTAATACGATTGGAGGCTGTGGTGCATCGCTTAAAGAATATGACAAGTTATTTAAAAAAGGCAGCTATTGGCATCAAAGAGCAGTAAAATTTGTTAAAAAAGTAAGGGATATTTCAGAAATAATGGATGATTTATCATTAGAATTTAATTATAAAATGCCATACAAAGCTGTATATCAACCATCTTGTCATTTAGAAAATGTACAAAAAGTATTTAAATCACCAAAAAGCGTCTTAGGTAAGGTACCTGACCTTGATATGGTAGATATGGAAGGACAATCATTATGCTGTGGTTCGGCTGGTATTTATAATATTATACATTTTGATGAATCTATGAAAATTTTGGATGATAAAATGGAATATGTTCAACAAGCAAAGCCTAATATGATTATCACTTCAAATCCCGGTTGTCATATGCAAATGCAATTAGGAGTAGAAAGAGAAGGGTTAAGCAATGAAGTAACTGTCAAACATATAGTTGAAGTCGTAGCAGAAGCATGCGGTATACGTGATTAGGAGGAATTATATGCAAAGGGATGTAATAATTATAGGTGGCGGTATTATAGGTTTTAGTACAGCTTATCATTTAAAACTTCAAAATCCTGACTTGGATGTTCTTTTACTAGAGAAAGAAAATAATCTTGCTGAACATCAAACAGGTCACAATAGTGGCGTTATCCATTCCGGCATTTATTATAAGCCTGGTTCTCATAAAGCAGAATTTAGTAAAAAGGGTTCACAATCTATGATTCATTTCTGCAGAGAATACAATATTCCTTACAATCAATGTGGCAAAGTAATTGTTGCAACTGATAAAAATGAGTTAGATAGACTAAGAGCGCTTTATGAAAGAGGATTACAAAATGGACTTCAAGTGACGTTATTAAATGCTGAAGAAGTAAACCAAATAGAACCTTATGTTCAAACAGTTGGGGGTATAAAAGTTCAAGAAACCGCGATAGTAAACTATAAAAAGGTGACTGAACAATTCAAATTATTATTTGAAGAATTAGGCGGCGAAATCAATTTTAATACTCCAGTTACATCGATAAAAACATCTGAGGATAAAATTGTACTTAATAGTTATGAGCAACAATTCAAATCAAAAAGCATTATAAATTGTGCTGGATTATATAGTGATAAAGTTGCTAGGATGAGTGGCGTAAATACAGATATTCAAATTATTCCGTTTAGAGGAGAGTATTATCAACTTAATGAATCTAAAGAGAAGTATGTTCAAACATTAATATATCCTGTTCCAAATCCTGAGTTACCATTTTTAGGCGTGCATTTTACAAATATGATAGATGGCGGGGTAGATGTCGGACCTAATGCTGTATTAGGTCTTAGAAAAGAAGCTTATAAAAAAATTGGATTAAATAAATCAGAAACATTAGAGATTTTAAAATTTCCTGGGTTATATAAGATGGGTATAAAAAATATTAAAGAAGCACTTGGAGAATATTATCGATCATTTAATAAACGTGCTTTCGTTAACAATGCACAAAAACTTATTCCATCGTTAAGAAAGGAAGATATTGAACCGATTGAAGCGGGCGTAAGAGCCCAAGCTATGTTAAGCGATGGAACATTGCTAGATGATTTTGTGTTTGAGAAAGGTAAGCATTCATTACATGTATTAAATGCACCATCACCAGCAGCAACATGCTCGATTGAAATAGGAAAAGCTATTTCAAAAGAATTTGAACAATTATCGATTTTGAAATAGTTGTTATATAAAAAAGCTCTTCACTAGTCTGTATACTAATGAAGAGCTTTTCTTATTATTATCTATCTTGTTTTCTTTCGTTTTTAATTAAGTTTAATAGTTCTTGATCTGAGAGGTTTGCTAGTTTTTGACTTTCTCGGGTTCTTTTTGGCGTTAATGTAAGGCCGAGGAATTTACGTTCTCTGTTTGCGTCTTTATAGAAACTAATCATCATAAATATAATAATAACCGAGAACGGCAATGCGGTTATTATGGCGGTGTTCTGTAATGCGTTTAGTCCGTTATCTCCGCCAGTGAATAATAGTATAAACGCGATTAGTGATTGTGCGACACCCCAAACAATTTTTATAAATGAGCTTGGGTTTAATGAACCTCGTGTCGTTAACATTCCTAATACGAATGTTGCAGAGTCTGCTGATGTAATAAAGAATGTTGCGATTAATGCTAGTGTAATAATAGATAGTATTAATCCTAATGGCATTTCATTAAATACACCAAACAATGCTGTTTCTGGTGGCATATCGAAAATTGCTGGATGTTTCTTAGCAGTTTCAATACCTAGTACACCAAATACACTGAACCATATGAAACTGATAAGAACAGGTACAAGCATAACGCCACCGATGAATTCACGTACTGTACGTCCTCTTGATACACGTGCTATAAACACCCCAACGAATGGACTCCAACTTATCCACCAAGCTAATTGGAAGAATGTCCAATCAGACATCCAATCTGCTTTTTGTGAATTAAACATACCTGTGTCGAAACTGTTTTGTAGGAATGTTTGTAAGAAGTTACCTGTTGTAGTTGTAAATGCATTTAACATAAGTATTGATGGTCCGATAATAAGTACAGCGATTAATAATAAACCTGCAATACTAATGTTTACGTTACTTAAAATTTGAATACCTTTATTTAATCCTGACCAAGCACTTGTTAAGAATAAAATCGTTACAATAATTATGATAATAGATTGTACGGCAATATTATTTGGTACGCCGAATAAATAATTTAAACCACCGTTAATTTGTAACGCACCCATACCAAGTGATACGGCTACACCACCGATAGTAGCGATAACAGATAATACATCAATCACAATACCTAGTGGTCCATCTACATATCTTCCGAATACAGGACGTAATGTTTTTGAAATTAATCCCGGTTCGTCTTTTCTAAATTGGAAATATGCTAATGCTAGTGCTACTACACCATAAACGCCCCATGCATGGAAGCCCCAATCGAAGAATACTGATTGTAACGCTTCTGCATAAGCTGCAGTAGTTTTAGGGTCTGCTTTTGGAGGTGCAGCGAAGTGAGCAATAGGTTCAGCTGCTCCCCAGAATACTAACCCGATCCCCATACCAGCACTGAATAGCATAGCGAACCATGAAACAGTATTAAATTCTGGTTTTTCATGAGGTTTCCCTAATTTTAATTTCCCTATTGGACTTAGCATTAAGAAAATACAAAAGAAAATCATGGCTATTACAACAATCATGTAATACCAGCCAAGTGTTTCAGTTATCCAGGCAGTGGCTTTATCACCAATGTCATTAAATTTAACTGGAAAAATTGCGCCTAGTAAAACGATTATAGCAACAATTACGGAACTGATTGTAAATACTAGCGAATAACCTTTTTTAGGCTTATTTTCGTTCAATTGAGATTCCATAAGTAAAATAAACCTCCTCGTTTATTAGTATTAAAAACAACGCCTAATACTTTAACAAAGATGATTAGAATTTTCAAATTGTATTTTAATAAAATATAAATTAGTAAATATTTACAAAACAAAACAAACGTGTTACTGTTTGGTTATCTACTCGAAGTAGAATTACAAACTCATAAAACTAGGTATTAGAGTACCTATTCCCAAAGATAAGCTGAGGCATTTATAAATGTCTCAGCATCTTTTTTTATCATCGATTCTCCTAAAACATATCTTTAATAATTTTTAAATATTATGATTTATACATTTCACAACCATTATCTTTGTTACAATAGATGTGAATATTTTCTAATAATTAAAAAAGGGGATGCCTTTTATGAAAAAAATATTTTATTTTGGAATTGTATTAGTGTCATCAGTAACAATTGCAGGTTGTAGTATTAGTATAGGTAATGAACCTGAGAATAAAGACTCAAGTAACAATGAACAAAAAAGCGAACAAAAGAATCAAAATGCACAAGATAGTAACAGCAATAATGAAACTTCTAAATCGAATTCAGATAAAGAAGTAACTAACATTTCAGAAACACAAAGTGTTGCGATGACTTTGTTAGAACCTGAAATAGATTCTGAAGTCATAACTGCAGATGAATTATTATCTGGCAGCTATACACAAAAAACTGGATCTGGTGAAGAAATAAAACATTCTGTAGATAAAGTAGAATTATCGGAAAGTCCAGAATTAGGAAAAATGGCGAATAAACCTGATGGTATGAAGTTCTATGGAATGTCACCTTCTAAAGGTAGTTACGCAACAATAGTAGGTATAAATAAAGACCAAGTTGTTTACATATATACCCAATCTCCTATTTCAGATTATAATGATGTGAAAGATAGTGAGGCATTCGCAAGTTTTAATATTGCGGATTTATATAATAATCATAAAGATAACAGTAAAATTTCAGAGCTAGAAAATAAAATTAAATATGGAGAAAGCTTGGAGACAAAGAATGACAGTAGTACATCTCAAGAAGATACGAATAGTGATGAATATTATGCCCAAGTATGGCTGACAGCTTTACCAAGCTATAGAGATTCAGACAATTCTAGCGGCATGAAACCAGAACTAAGCCATGATTCAATAGAAGGCGAATATTTAAATCCATATAACAAAGAGCATACTATCAAATATCCTAAAGGGGTACAACGATTGGCAGGTACGCCTACAGCTGCTGGGCAAATAGTTTATAAAAATAATAATGATGGTACTATTTCAATTTATGATGTGCCATCACACTTCCATGATAAAAAATGGTTGGAAGATGATGATTGGTCACAAAAAGAATCTGAAAGCATTATAAACAACCCGAAAGTTGTGAAATTATATGATGCATCAGATGAAGAAATAGAAAGAGTAGTAGAAATGTTTGATGGTACAACTAAAGAAGAAAATAAATCCAATGATATGGATGAAGACGATGAAAATGAAGAAGTTACGCGAGACAATGTGATAGATAAAGTAGAATCTTATGAAGGAGAAGAATTAGATACCGACAAATATACATTTAAAGAACCAGAAAAAAATGATGACGGAGAATGGGGCTTTTCATTCTTAGATAAAGACGGTAACTTAGTAGGTTCTTATATTATTGACGAAGACGGTGTCGTTACAGAATACGATGAAGATGGCGAAGAAGTAGGTTCAGGAGAATAAATTAAAAACACCTTCGTACAATTCATATTAAAATGAATCGTGCAAAGGTGTTTTTCTATGAGAATATTTCTTCAGTAAACTTACTTTATTTTTATGTGCTTTAAGATCCATTGTTCAATATCATCTTCTTGTAGATCATGTGTTGCTATCATAACAGTAAAATCTATAGCTTCTTTTGTATTAACTTCTAACTCATAACCATTTAAGTTTAAAAAGATATTTAAACACATAAATGCGGTTCTTTTATTTCCATTATAAAACACGTGTTTTTTCACGAGATTTCTAAATAAGTTGCTCGCTTTCAACGCAAGTGTTGGATATTGTTCTATACCAAATACATATTGTTTCGGTGCATTTACTAACATATTTAGAGCAGTTGCATCGACTACGCCTATAGGTTCTTTAGGACTATACTTTTGAATAACATAGATATTAAATGTAATAATTTCTTTCTCGGTTAAATATCTAATCATCTATCAACTAACCCTTTGAAGACATCATCATACTTATTGCTAATTTCATCTGCTAATTTCAATATATCATCGTGTTCATTGATTGATTTACTTGGTTTTAACCAAATTTTATTATCTTCTTCAATAAATTCAACTGCATCTCCTTCATGAATGTTAATAGCTTCCATAACATTTTTAGGAATGGTAATTACGCTACTATTCCCTACTTTTCTTATTTTTTTTACATTCAATATCTCCATAATATTCACTCCCAACATAAAAGTATATACATGTATATACTTTTATGTTATCAGTTTTCTTGAACTTTTCAATTATGTCGTATTAATTATTTTTTTAACTTATCTTTTTCTAATGTTTATTTGTGTTTCACTTCGGATATCGACTAAACTAATGGCTCCATTTTATTCTTTTAATTATAGAAGAAGACATTCTTGAGGTTATAAAAGAGTGTCTTCTGTTTTTTAATATACTGCTATAATGAATTACAATTGTTCTTTCTGAAAACATGTTGTACACTTATATGTAAGCGCTTACTATAAGAATTATATTTTGTATTACTAAGGAGAGTATATATGAAAGATAAAGTGATTATTGTAACAGGTGGCAGTAGTGGAATGGGAAAAGGGATGGCGAAAAGATTCGCTGAAGAAGGTGCAAAAGTCGTTATTACAGGCCGTAAATTAGAAAATCTCGAGAAGACAAAGCAAGAGATTGAGCAGTATGAAGGCCAAATCCTTTGTATAGATATGGATGTTAGAGACCCAGAAAGAGTTCAATATACAGTATATGAAACAGTTAAGACTTTTGGGAAAATAGATGGACTAGTTAATAACGCAGCTGGAAACTTTTTATGTGCAGCTGAAGATTTGTCGATTAATGGGTGGAATTCCGTTATAGATATTGTGCTAAATGGCACATGGTATTGTTCTCAAGCTGTAGGCAAAGAATGGATTAAAACTGGGCATAAAGGCCGCATCATCAATATGGTTGCAACATATTCATGGGGTGCAGGTGCTGGTGTTATCCATTCGGCCAGCGCAAAAGCAGGTGTGCTCGCTATGACAAGAACACTTGCAGTGGAATGGGGAACTAAATATGGCATCACAGTAAATGCAATTGCACCGGGTCCTATTGAAAATACAGGTGGCTCTAAAAAGTTATCACTTTCAGAAGAAGCACGACAACAATCACTGAATAGTGTACCTTTAAAAAGATTTGGGCAAACTGAAGAAATTGCTGGATTAGCACGTTATATTTTTTCTGATGAAGCGGGTTATATAAATGGAGCTTGTATGACGATGGATGGCGGACAGTGGCTAAATAAAAATCCATTTTAATATGGTTCTATTTATGACACTACGTTTAAATTCTTTAAAATAGAGAATATTAGTAGTGTAATCAAAATGTTTCATATAAAAAGAGAAAAGGTGATAAAGATGGATGCAAGGTTTCCAATAGGTGAACTACAGTTTCCAGAACATGTAACATTTGATCATATCCAACAATGGCTGGATGAAATCGGGAATTATTCAAATCGCTTAAGAGAAACGGTAGACGAATTAGACCCTTCAGAATTGAACAAGAAATACAGAGAAGGCAGTTGGACAGTAAGACAACTTGTGCATCATATAGCAGATTCACAGTTGAATATGTATCAACGTTTAAAACTCGCATTAACAGATGATAGAAAGCCAACTGTACCAGCGTTTGACCAACAAAAATGGATAGAAACGCCAGACAATGAATTACCAGTCGAATGTTCAATTAGAATGCTTGAAGGAATGAATGAACGTATTGTAGCAATTGGTAGAAACTTAAGTGAAGAACAATTGAAACGTAAATTTACGCATGAAGATGACGGAGAAACTTCAGTAGCATTTAAAGTAGCGAAATTATCATGGCATGAAGAACACCATTTAGCGCATATTAAATTAGCGTTATCACAATAAATGAAGAAATATAGCAGGCTGGTACAGTTATGTCCTGGCCTGTTCAATAGAAGCTTCAGAATTATTTCAGTGGAAATCATCAGAAGAAGTTATTGAAAATAATATAAATAAAACTAGTCACAGACGGTCTATTTAACCTATGTGGCTAGTTTTTTATTTAGAATTTTCCGAAAATTCTTTTTATTAAGTATTATTTGTGTTATATTGTTCTAAATTACACTAATACTGTAAAAGGAAGGTTATTTTTATGGAAGAAATCGGGAGTATGATTAAGTATTTTAGAATGAAAGAGGAATTAACACTTAAACAAATGAGTAGTCAAACCAGCTTATCTACAAGTTTTTTATCACAAGTAGAGCGAGGGGAGTCTTCTATAGCGATTACTTCTTTGAATAAAATAGCGGATGCTTTGAATGTTGATATTACTTCATTTTTTAAACCTAAAATTGAAACGAATTTTCATGTTATTCCAGATGAAATTGATTCATTTAAGATAAATAGATCTCATCAAAATTTCAAACGTGTTTCTAGTGATTTTGAAAATAGAAAATTAGAGAATTTTATTATTACTATTTATCCAGATGATTGTAGTGAAGTTTCTAGACATGATGGTGAAGAAATGTATTACATTATCGAGGGTGAATTAACGTTTTATCTTGATGATGTTAAGCATATTGTACATGAGGGTGAGATTATTCATTATCCTTCCAGTTTGAATCATTATTATATTAATGAATCTCAAAATCCTGCAGTTATATTAAGTGTAGTTACACCTAAAATATTTTAAATTTGAAAGGAGAATGGAAATGAGAGTTGCAACAGATATTGGCGGTACTTTTACAGATTTGGTTGCATTAGATAACGATGGAAATATTATCGTAGGTAAAGCAGATACAACTCCTAAAAATTTTGAGGCTGGGATATTCAATGTGCTTGAACAAGCTAAAATTAATTTAAAAGACATTGACATGTTTATTCATGGAACAACTATTGTTATTAATGCTTTAACTGAAAAGAAAGGTGTTAAAACTGGTCTTATAACGACTAAAGGTTTTAGAGATGTGTTAGAAATTGCACGTGGTAATAGACCAGATTTATTTAATGTTAGATATAAAAAACCAACTCCAATTGTTGAAAGGCATCTTCGCCGTGAAGTTACGGAACGTCTGAATTATAAAGGTGAAGTTATACAAGAGTTGAATGTTGAGGAAATTGATGAAATTATTCATTATTTTAAGGAAGAAAATGTTGAAGTTATAGCTATTTCATTATTACATAGTTATCTAAATAATGAACATGAAAAGAAAATAGCTCAGTATATTAATAAAAAATACCCTGAATTTTTAACTACTTATTCTACTGAATTGAATAATGAATGGAGAGAATACGAACGTACCTCTACAGCGGTGTTGAATGCTTATGTTAAACCAATTGCTAATGAGTATTTATCTAATTTAGAGAAAAATATTATAGAGAATAGTTCAAGTAGCAGAAATTATGTAATGCAATCAAACGGTGGAACAAGCACTTTTGATCACGCTAAAATAGCGCCCATAAATATGGTAGAGTCTGGTCCAGTTTCAGGTATATTTGGTGCCGCTGTGTTAGGAGAAATGATTGGAGAGAATAATTTAATTGTTTTAGATATAGGTGGTACAACAGCGAAATGTTCATTGATTGAAAACAGTAACGTTAAAGTTACAACTGATTATCATTTGGAAAGAACGAATAATTATGCTGGTTACCCTATGAAAGTACCTGTAGTAGATATTGTTGAAATTGGAAATGGTGGAGGATCTATAGCTTGGTTTGATGAAGGTGGATCTATTAAAGTTGGCCCGAAATCTGCTGGAGCTGAACCTGGACCGATAGCATATGGAAAAGGTGGAATAGAACCAACTACTACTGATGCAAACTTGTTATTAGGAAGGTTAAATATTTCTAATTTTGATACAGATACTAAAATTGAAGAGGTCAAAAAACAATTTCACGAATCAATTACTGATCATTTGGATGTAGAACTAGATGAAGCAGCTATGGGAATTGTTAAAATAGCGAATTCAAACATGCTAAATGCATTAAAGTTAATATCTGTTAGAAAGGGTTATGATCCACGTGATTTCACGATGGTTGCTATAGGTGGAGGAGGACCTATGCATTCTCAAGACTTAGCTCGTGAATTAGGCGTGAAGAAAGTAATAGTTCCCTCTACTTCAAGTGTGTTTGCTTCATGGGGGATGTTAATGTCTGATTTAAGACATGATTATGCTCAAACACATCTTACTAATACTAAAGATTTAAATTACAAAGAAATTAACAATAAATTTGTGGAATTAGTTGATGAAGCAGTTAGTACTTTGAAAAATGAAGATGTAAATAATCAACAAATAGTAGTTACAAAGTTAATGGACTTGAGATATGAAGGGCAAGACCATCCTGTAGAAGTAACAGTGCCATTTGATAAAGTGGATGAAAATAATCTTAATGATATAATCCAAGCATTTCATAAAAAGCACGAACAATTATATACTTATGCACTTGAGGAAAATGGAACTGAAATAGTGAATTTAAAAGTTAGTGTAATAGGTAAAATTGAAAAACCAACAATTAAAGAGATTACTGTACCCAAAGGAGATTCAGTGAAAGAGGAGCGTCAAGTCTACTTTGAGAATGAGGGATGGAAAAAGGTAAAAGTTTATGATAGAGATTATTTAGCAATCGGAGAAAAAATTGAAGGTCCAGCAATTATTGAAGAAAAGTCTACAACAATACCGATTAACTCTAAAGATGCAGTCACTAAAGATTCATATGGAAACTTGATTATTCATATTGGAGGAGATAATTATGAGTTATAAAACTGATCCATTCACATATGAAGTGATAAAAGATTCTTTAATTTCTACTGGTGAAGAAATGTTCATAGCTTTAGCAAGAACTTCAATGAGTCCAATTATATACGAGGTGTTAGATTACGCATGTGGTTTAACTAATAAAAAAGGAGAGCTTGTAACACTTGGTAATGGCGTTACAGGTTTTATAGGTATGTTATCTTTCATGGTAAAAGAAACCTTGAAAACGTATGGAGATGACATTAATGAAGGAGATGTATTTTTAATTAATGATCCATACGAAGGCGGAGGTTCACATTTGTGTGATGTAGGACTTGTTTTACCAATTTTCCAAGATGGTGAACTGGTTGCATTTGTTGCTAATAAAGCACATTGGACAGAAGTAGGTGGAAAAGATACAGGTTCAATGTCTACTAATTCTACTGATGTATATCAAGAGGGACTTCAATTTCCATGCGTGAAATTATATGACAAAGGTGCAGAAAACAAGGCGTTAGTTAAAGTGATTGAATCAAATGTTCGTTTTCCTGAGTTATCAATTGGTGACATGAGAGCGCAAATTGCTTCGCTTAAAACAGGTGAAAAACGTATTCAAGGTTTATGTAAAAAATATACAACGCAATCTATTCTTGAAAGTATGGAGCGATTTTTGGATCAAGGTGAAAAATCTACATTAAATGAAATATCAAAATTACCTCAAGGAATTTATGAAATTGATGAATTAATTGATGATGATGGTATTTCAGATGAACAAATACCAATTAAATTAAAATTAACTATCACAAAAGATGAATTTATTTGTGATTTTAGAGGGTCCTCTAAACAAGTACAAGGTCCAATTAATAGTTCTTATACAGGACTAGTATCGGCAGTTAGGACAATCTTTTTAGCAATTACAAATCCATCCCAAGAAGTAAATGATGGAGCTTTTAGACCATTAAAAATTATTACAGATAAAGGTTCAATCATTTCAGCTCAACGTCCTGCACCAGTTTCTATGTATTGGGAGTCTATGCTATATGGCTCAGAAACAATTTGGAAAGCATTAGCACCAGTTATTCCTGACAGATTAACGGCGGGTCATTTACTGTCTGTATGTGTTGTAATAATGGGAGGAAAACATCCAGATAAAGATGGAAACTTCCTCATTGTTGAACCATCCGTAGGGGGATGGGGTGCTTCTAATAGTTTTGATGGAGATACTGGTCAATTTTGTGTGTCAGATGGAGAAACATTCAATGTACCTGTTGAAATTGCAGAAAATACTTATGGCGTCCAAGTGGAAGAATATAGTATGAGAACAGATGGTAGAGGTGCAGGTGAGTATCGAGGAGGTCCTGGTGTTATTCGAACTTATAAAGCATTAACTGATGGACAATTCTTTACAGGTAGTTTTGGGCATCATAAACAAAACACTTGGGGAGCTGATGGTGGACATGAAGGATCAAATAATGAATTTTTAATAGAGAAATCAAATGGTGAATTAGATGGGCCATTTGGTAAGTATAATCAGTATCCATTAAATAAAGGAGATAAAGTAATATTAAGAACAGCAACCGGTGGAGGGTTTGGCGATCCACATAAAAGAGCTAAAAAGTTGATAGAAAAAGATATCAAAAATGAATATATAACTCTGCAGCAAGCAAAAGAAATTTACAATTATAAATAAGTCATTAATGGAGGGAATCTATGAGTGAAAATAATAGTTTTTCTAAAGCGGATAATCCTTTAGAAAGTGTTCCAAAGTCTCAACGACAACATTGGTCCACTCCTGCAGTCATTTTTGGAGGTTTAGAGTTTACAATACCTGTTCTTATGGTAGGAGCTTCATTAGCGGGATCGTTTAAATTGATTCATGTTGTATGGATTACACTGTTGGCAATGGTTGTATTTCAGTGGATAGGAAATACCATTAGCGGATATATAGGTGCTAAAACAGGAAGACCATCGTCAGTCATAGCAAAGAATAGTTTTGGTGATGTACAAGCAAGGTTAATAGCAGGTGGAACTATATTTATAGTCTCTTTAGGGTGGTGGGCTTTACAAACAGCAGTAGCTGGTAACGCTATATCAGCAATGTTTGGTGTCAATTACCAAAAAGATTGGTTTCTTTGGGCAATTATTACGATTATAGCAGGCCTATTATTTGCCATCCCTTCAATTATTGGCTATCAATCAATGAAGTGGACGGATTACATTGCTGTACCTGCAGGTTTATTATTAGTTATAGGAGGTATATACTTTGCACTAAGCAATACAGGGTTACATAATCTATTAAGCTGGCAACCAAAGCCTCAAATGACAGTGATGGCTGCAATTAGTTTAATAATTGGTGTAAACGTATCGCAATGGGTCATAGCAGCAGACTATACAAGGTACGCAAAGCCTACTTGGAAAGATAATATTTTAATACCATTAGGTATAGTAGCTGTCGGTGTCCCCTTGTTTATAGTTGGGGCGGTAATGTCAGTAGGTGTTGGTGACCCTGATATAGTACAAGTAATGATGGGGTTAGGTTTTCCTGTTTGGGGATTTTTAATCTTATGGTTCGCTACATGGACAAGTCAACTTGTGAATAATTACAGTATGGGATTGGCGTTTGCAAATTTACTTAATGTTAACTCACATAAAGGTAGACAATTATTAACTTTATTAGGTACATTAATAGCTATAGCAATTGCAATAGCAGGAATTTTGCATTATTTCACGGACTTTTTAAATTTCACAGCTATTGTTTATCCTGCTATCGCTGGAGTTATGTTTATTGATTTTTTTGCTATTCGTAATCGAGAATGGGAAAGTATTAATCGCTGGAATATCATAGCTACAATAGCCATGATAATAGGTATGCTTGTTGGTTATTACACTCAATATATCCATCAAATGGGTTTACCGGCAATTCAATCTTTAGTCGTTACGATGATTGCATATTACATTTTAATGCGTATAAAAGCTTCAGTTAAACCGGATGCTTTTACACCTGAAAAGTGGAAGAAGTCTTAAAAATATATTGATATATTAATTAAAATAAATGCTTATATACTCATGTATTTACAGTCCAATATGGATTTGCTAATGCAGGTATATACTTGACGATCCAAGCAATTGCTGTTGTGTTATCAAGATTTTATTTAAGAAAATTTATACAATCTGATGGATTGTGGCATCCAAAGTTTATGTTAAAAGTATTAGGTATTCTAATGTTAGCAGCTATCATTGTTGCTTTTGGACTATACATATACATAGGAGTATTTTATGGTAGTGCAATCTTAATCGGTATTGCCCAGGCAATGATTTATCCAACTTTAACATCATACTTAAGTTTCGACTTACCACGAGCAGGTAGAAATATGTTGTTAGGCTTATTTATCGCTTGTGCCGACTTAGGTGTATCGTTAGGTGGTGCTATGATGGGTTCAATATCTGATTTAGTAGGCTTTAAATGGATGTATTTAATATGTGGCATGCTCGTCTTAATAATAATGGTTTATAGTAGTAGGAATAGAAAAGCAGCATATTAAATGATAATAAAACGGAACAGCCCGAGACAATGATTGACGTCCCGGACTGTTTTGTTTGTGTTAATAAAGTAGCAAATCTTGCAAAACGAGGTGCACGAGCAACATAACAATCTCCTTATTGACACGTTTAGTAAGAAAAGGCAACAAGACCATCGTTATTGACACGTTTGATGAGAAAAGGCAACAAGGCTACTCTTATTGACACGTTTAGTGAGAATAGTCAACAAGACCATCGTTATTGACAGAAGAACGTACAACATAAGTTTCCAGTCTATTACTGCCAATACAAAGAAAGAGTTCGAGACATTAACCAATGTCCCGAACTCTTTATCATTATATTTTAAACTAGTTCTTTAAAGTTTTCTAAGCGCTTTTCTTTTTCTTCGTCGCTAATGTTATGTGCTTTAACATAGCGGTTGTTTTCTTTGCTTGCACATTCGTGTGAGCATGCGCCAAGATATTTCGCTTCATTTTCTTCTGTAACTAAGAATTGTCTGTTACATTCTGGATTGCTACAGTTGATGTATCTTTCGCAAGGTGTACCATCGAACCATTCTTTTCCGACTACTGTTTTTTCTACTTGGTTTACGTCTACGCTAATACGCTCATCGAATACGTACATTTTTCCGTCCCAATATTCGCCTTTAGTTTCTGGATCTTTACCGTAAGTAGCGATGCCACCCTCTAATTGTGCAACATCTTCAAATCCTTCTTTTAATAGGAAACCTGAGAATTTTTCACAACGAATACCGCCTGTACAGTACGTGACAATTTTTTTGTCCATGAATTTTTCTTTATTCTCTTTAATCCAGTCTGGTAAGTCTCTGAATCTTGTGATGTTAGGACGAATTGCGCCACGGAAATGACCTAAGTCATATTCATAGTCATTTCTTGCATCAATTACTATTGTGTCGTCAGATAATAAAGCTTCTTTAAATTCTTTTGGTGATAAATATTCACCAGTTAATTGTTTAGGGTTAACGTCTTCTTCTAAGTCTAATGCAACAATTTCTGGTCTAGGACGAACGTGCATTTTTTTGAAAGTATGCCCTTCAGCTTCATCTATTTTAAATACGATATCTTTGAAGCGTTCATCAGCTTTCATATGTTCCATGTATTGATCAGTTGCTTCTTTAGTACCTGATAAAGTCCCGTTAATACCTTCGTTTGCAACTAAAATACGGCCTTTCAATTCTAAGTCTTTACAAAAATCTAAATGCTCTGCTGAAAAAGTTTCAGGGTCATCGATTGTTGTGTATTTATAAAATAATAATACTCTGTAATCCATTTTCATTCTCCTCTTATATTTTAAATAGTATTATGTGTAAAATTTTTAAGTGTTTATAATTTGTAGTTGTCCCTTTTAAATGAGGGCATATTTTATCCTCATTATATTGTATCAAAAAAGTTGCATATTTCAATTGTTTAATTTTGTAAAATGTTGTGAAAGGAGTTTTATTGTAATGATTTATAAGTTGTTCTACAATAATTTTGTGTACTTATGTGTAAATTAACAAATAAAATCACTTATAAAAGGAGGGATACAGTGAGAGATTTAGTTCATATGATAAGTAAGTATTTTTCCAGTTTGATGACATTACATACTGAACGATTGAATTTGAAAAAAGTATTAGACAAGGTTTGTTAATTGCTGTTCCCATCTTGATTGGTTATTTATTAGGTAGAACAGATTTAGGATTACTTGTAGCAACAGGAACATTAGCTCATATATATGCGATTAAAGGGACGTTCAAGTCGAAAGTACAAATTGTACTCGTATCTGCAATATTGCTATCTATTTGTATGTTTTTAGGTACTTTGACAGTTGGTAACCAACTTCTATTTGGTATATTGCTCGTCCTGATTTCGACTTTGGTCTTTTATGTTTTTGTTTCTTTAAAAATACCAGGACCAGCTTCTACATTTTATATTGTGCTATTTGCATTACCTATGAATTTACCGATAGAGCCAAGTGATGCATTAGCCATATTAGAATGTCCAGTTGTAGAAATTCATATGTCTAATATTCATTCACGTGAATCATTTAGACATCATTCAGTCTTTGCAGATATCGTTACAGGTCAAATGACTGGATTCGGAGTGGAAAGTTATTTACTTGGTTTAAGAGCTGCTTATTCAGCTATAAAATAATATGTAAGTTGAAGAGGTTAAGGTGCCCATGTTGTTGATATTATTTCACACATGTGAGGTTCTTTAACCTCTTTTTTCTATATTTTAATGGTGTTTAACCAAATGTTTAGGTATTTATAGTAAAATAAAAATAAGATATACAAAACATTGGAATGGAAAATGATAATCAAGGAGTTTTTGCAATATGGAGAATCGACAAGTACAGAGCATATATGTCAATCTTATAAAAGCTTCTCAAAACGTCCAAAAGGGGCTTTTTGAAATATGTAGAGAAGAAAATATTAAAGTTAATGATTTTTTAGTATTAGGAGCTTTATATCAATGGGGCGCACAATCTATCTTATCAATTAGTAAAAACGTATTAATTAAAAGTGGCAGTATGACCTATATTATTGATGAGCTTGAGAAGAAAGAATTGATTTATCGAACGCCATCTAAAGAAGATAGACGTGTTATTTTAATTGATTTAACAGAAGAAGGCTATAAACAAGCAGAAAAATTGTATAACGCTGAATTAGAAATGTTCGCTCGTATGTTTGAAAAAACGAGTAAAAAGACTTTAGATAATGCACCTAGCGAATTGAGAGAATTAAGAGATGTTTCAGATGCGTTCGTTGAGGAAAATGGATTTAAATACTAATTTTTAATTAAGAAAGGATTAGTTATGGAAACTGTATATATAGCAGGTGGTTGTCTATGGGGCGTAGAAGCTTTCTTTAAAACTTTGCCAGGTGTCATAGATACAGAAGCTGGTAGAGCGAATGGAGAGAGTCATACATTAGAGGGTCCGTATGATGGTTATGCTGAATGTGTGAAAGTTATTTATAATCCTGAAATTGTATCTATTAATGATTTAATGCATTATTTATTTGAAATTATTGATCCATATAGTGTTAATAAACAAGGGCAAGATGAAGGATTAAAGTATAGAACAGGTCTATATAGTACTGAACAAGCACATCTAGAAGAAGCTAGAGCGTTTATAAGTAGTCGAGATGATGCCAGTCAAATAGCTGTAGAAATTAAGTTATTAACTAACTACATAAAAAGCGCTCCAGAACATCAAGATAGATTAACTAAATACCCAAACGACTACTGTCATATACCTAAGGCATTGTTAAAAAAGTATCAAAATTAATATAAAACGCCACATAAAAAATGAATTTATTTCATTTTTTATGTGGCGTTTTTAGTTTTAAAAACTTTAGTTATTGTCCGTGATATATATTAAATAATAACGGTTTGATACAATTTTTTGTCCATTCGTCGTATATTTTTTGTTTGTTAATATTATTTTCTACTATTGTAATACCGCAATCTCCACCGCCAGCGCCAGACGTTTTACTTGCGCCACCAAATTTCTCACCAATATCACATAGTTTCTTAAGGTGTGTTGTTTCTATATCAATTGTAGCAAGTGAATCTAATTTTTGGATGATTTTTCGATTTTGTCGAATCATCTCCTGCACGCCTTGTATATAATTTGTCTTAAATGAATGGATGAGCTGTTCTACATACATTTGAGATTTTTCTAAAAATTGACTGTAGAATATAGGATCTGCTTTTAAACGTTTCACTTCACTTACTAAGTGGTGTGAAGAAGCGGGCGACCCAGTCCAACCGATTAATACTTCCATACGTTCAGGGGCTTGTAACGGTTCTATATGAAGGCCAGGCCAATTTTTCTTAAGTACTTCATTGACTGATGTAGCTTCGATTTGTTCTTTTACCCATACATGATCAAAAGTACTATAAACTAACCAACCTGTGTATACACTGACGGCGATATCACCACAAGAACTTAAACTTTGTAATTTCATGTTTGCGATAACAGCGAGTTTATAAATGTATAGATTAGATAATTGTAAGTTATAAAATTCATTCAAAGCTTTGACTACAGAGACTAATACAGCAGCACTTGATCCAATTCCATATTTATGACCATTTGCATCGTCTAAATTACTATCAATTGTAATATTGAATGGTCTCATTGGTATATTGAAACTTTTCGCGTATTGTTCAAAGACTTCGATTGCTTGTGTAATATATTTTAATTGTTCAGCAGCATCAGTATCTGAAACAATAATATTATCTTCAGCTCTTATAAATGTTACAGGCTCATGATGCAAGGTTTTGGAATGTATTAACCCTGTATTTCCATTTGTATCTTCTATTGTGGCTGTAACAAAACGATCTACTGCTATTAGTACGGATTTGTATCCAGGTTCAGTCACTGCGTATTCTCCAGCAATGTATAATTTTCCTGGGGCTTTCACTTGAATCATTTTATCTCTTCCTTATTCTAAAATTTCAATTCCTGTGTGCGTGATATCACTCGCAATTACTTGTTCTTCTTTAAAATGTTGAAGTAATGCATTTAAAATGTATTGCTGATTTTTCTTCTCTGTTAGAATTTTCACATTCGGCCCCGCGTCCATTGTAAAGTAACAAGGGTATCCGGCTTCGCGACATTGGTGAACAATTTCCATCACGAGATAACTATCAGGTACTAAATATGTGAAAGGCGGCTGAGCACCTAAATTGGTAGCATGCATGCGTAAACCATTTTCTTCTATAACTTCACCTAAATGTTTAAAGTCTTTGTTGTTAATTGCTTCTTTTACAGATTGAATATCTTCATCAACATGATCTAACCAATATTGATAAAAGCGGGAAGTTTGTCTTGTATGAGACATACCAGAACGGCTAGAAACCTTCTTAGATTTATCATTAATTACGACAAAAACCATAGAGAGTTCATTTTCCCAGTCATTTGCATCGATAGCGTGAGCATAAGACGTTTCATCATCATGTCCCTTTTCCCATTCTGCAAATCCACCAAAAATACTTCTAGATGCTGAGCCTGAACCTCTACGAGCTAGTCTAGATAAATCTTTCTTAGACATGTTTAATTGTAAGGCTTCATTACATGCTGCCGATAATGCTGCATATGCGCTTGCTGACGAAGCAAGTCCAGCGGCTGTTGGTACATAATTTATACTTTCAATATATGCATACATGGAGGTTTGGCTTCGTTCTCTAACGAGGTCCATAAAGCGGTAAATTTTATTAGCTTCGTCATCACTCACTTCTTCTCCATTCAATATTAATGTATCTTTAGTATATTCTGGATTGAAAGTGACTTTCGTATCCGTGTAAAAACGGTCTAGTGTGACCGATAAACTATTATTCATTGGAAGAATTAAATCTTCGTCTGCTTTACCCCAATATTTTATTAAAGCAATATTAGTATGGGCACGCGCTTTACCACAGTTGTTCAATCTGATTAACCTCCTAAATATTCAATCCAAGTATGATGTGCACCAAATTCAAGAGCACTGGCTGATATTTTTTCAGCAGTTTCAAGATCTTGAGCTAATACAATCATACTGCCTCCACGACCACCGCCAGTTAATTTCCCAGCAATAGCACCTTGATTTTGACTTAATTCAAGAAGTGCTTCTATTTGATCATGACTAACAGTAAGTTTGCGTAAGTTTTCTTGAGAAAGCTTAAAAATATGCGCTAATTGATTGAAGTCATTATTGTTGATTGCTTGATTCGCTTCGTGCACAAGCACGCCAATATGTTCTACATATTGCATATATTCTTGACTATTATCACATAAACGGTGAACATCTTCTACTGCCTTTTTAGTAGAACCTCTTACACCAGTATCAATTACAACCATATATCCTTCTATAGCTAAAGGTTTTAAAGTCGTTACTTCACCTTGTTGGAACCATACGGGCTTATTCGAAACAATGGTTTGTGTGTCTATACCACTAGGTTTACCATGTGCAATTTTTTCTGCCCAATTTGCTTCTTCAATGAGTTTTTCATCAGAAAGAGGCTTGTTTAAATAATTATAACTTGCTCTTATAAAAGCTATTGCCATCGCTGCACTAGAACCTAGACCTCTAGACGGCGGTAAGTTTGTTTCAAATGTAACATTAATAGGTTGGGGTATTTCATATTTATTAATGAAACGGGTTACAACTAATTTAATATGTTCAGGTGCTTCATCTAGAAACCCTTCGTATACATCACTATTAATAAAAGAACGTTCATTTTCTTTCAATGATGTTATCGTTGCTTTAACTACACCAGATTTAAAGGGAATAGCAATTGCAGGTTGTCCAAATGTTACAGCGTGTTCTCCTATTAAAATAACTTTCCCATTTGCTTCCCCGTATCCTGTTTGTGTCATACTTCAATCACCTTTAGCACTTTCAAATTTTTTTCATTTTTAATAACACTTTACCATTATAAAACTACTGTCAAATATATTCAAAGACCTTACCTTAAAATTTCCATTTATTCATTAATGAAATTGGTAACTATTATGACCTTTTGCAAATCCTTTTGCTGTAAACAACCAAGAATCTCCGCCACTTTCAATATCATTAGCACAAATGATTAATTGGTTTGTACCAGGAATAAAGGCAGGGTGGGTAGACCTTAACATGTGACCTTCGTCACGTCCGGGCATTAAAATTTGTCCAATTGGATAGCCTCGCTTATTAAATACAAGCACTCTACCTTGACCGTACATTGCTACGTAAAGATTGTCGTCACTATCAATACAGCATGAGTCCGGACCTTCGTGACCCGTAAAGTGATAAGGTATAGAAGCACCAAATGGCTCAATTGTTACACCATCTTCTTCTAATGAAATGCGATGTAATCTATTGGCATTCGTTTCAGTAACCCATAGTACACGTTCATCTGTACTTAAAGCTATGCCATTAGCGACAGAAATATTTTGAATGATTGGTGTGATTGATTGATGATCGGGCGATACATAATATACGCCACCCAGAGGATTTGTTGAATAACCCCTAAAATCAGTGAAGTAAAATCCGCCTTTACTATCAAATACTAAATCATCTACACAATATTCAGTGTCTATATCTGAAACTATACTTTGAGGGTTTTTGCCATCAGAGTCAACTGAAATAATGCCGCCGGAATCTTTAAAATTCCCTAAATAACATAAATATAAACGACCATCTTTATGAATTTTTACAGCAGCAGGGTTTGTTTTTTCAGATTGAAAGACTGTATTTACTTTCTTCTCGGGTAAATCAACGCGAAATATTTTTCCACCAAAAACTTCACACAAAAATAAATTATGGTCTCTGTCGAAACATAAACCTTCAAGTTGAAGTCCTTCGTCTGAAATTTTTAACCATGGTTCAGCTGTAACTGTTTGTAAATTTTGTTCACCTGAAAGGAGTGGTACTGCACTTTTAGAAGCTTCTGTATAGTAAAGAGTTGGAATTTCTTTATGAGTCATAACACATTCTCCTTTATCGTTATATTATTCATTTAAATCTATGTAAATAATAAAAGATATCTTCTATATATGCCTTTTATATTATCACTTAATATCATATATTAAAAATTAAAAAAGATGTTGAAATATTACTTATAAACAATATGTATACATAGGTAATATATAAAGGTTTAGAAAACAAAATTTAAAGATAAATGTTTATATATATAAGAAAAAACTCCTAAAGTTATTTGATGTCGAACTTTAGGAGTGTACTTCATAGTTTGGTTTATATAGCAAAGGAACAACTCATAATTATGTCCCTGATATGTTTATTTTAACTTATCATTAATGGACTTTGTACGTTGATCAACGTAACTTTGTAAATCTGGAGAAAATACGTAGTCTATTGCTTTTAAATCAGATATTTTCGAGGCATTTAGTAAATTCGCAATGATATACATTTGTTCCATAAATTGCTTCATGTTATCAATTGTATGTTCTAATCCAAATTCATCTAGTTGTTTAAGGACGTAGCCTGATAATCCGACCGCTTCTGCTCCTAATACTAAACACTTTATAGCATCGAGAGGATTTTTAACGCCACCGCTAGCTAATACATGAATGTCTGTCGCCAATAATTTTGCTTCTATTAGACTTTGTACGGTACTTTGTCCCCACATATTTAAAAATGCCATGTCTTTTAAAGGACGTCTTTGATTCTCGATATCTGCAAAGTTTGTTCCACCTCTACCACTCACATCAACATATTGGATACCGATATTTTTAACTTTTTGAATAGTTTCAGCGCTCATACCAAAACCAACCTCTTTAATGATAACGGGTACGCTTATATGTTCTTTAATCTCTTTTATATTTGTTAACCAGTGTTCAAATTCAGTATCACCTTCAGGCATAATAAGCTCTTGAGGTGCATTAACATGAATTTGTAATGCATCAGCTTGTAAGAGGTCGATAGACTTTTGCGCATTTTTATAGCCAATATCGGCACCAACGTTACTAAAAATAATACCGTCTGGATTTTCTTCTCTTACAACTGTAAAGCTATATTCGGCATTTGGGTCTTTCAACGCTGAATGAGTAGAACCAACAGCCATAGGAATTTGACAAGCCTTCGCAATTTGAGCGAGTTGTTTGTTGATGAGTGCAGCACGCTCGCTACCGCCAGTCATCGCATTTATATAAACAGGATGTTTAAAAGTAAAATGAGAGAGCTTAACAGATAAATCTATTTGATTTTTGTTAATTGAAGGAATGGATTGATGAATTAGCTGAACCTTATCAAAATCAGTTCCCGTTGCTTGATAAGTATCTAAAGCTAATTGTATATGTTCATTCTTTCTAATGCTTCTTAATGAGTCGTCCATTCATTTATCCTCCATGCATCTATATGTTAAATGTTTTATTTTTATCTCATTCATATTATATCAGTTGTCATATTGAATATAAACTAAACAATATAATAATGGGCAGTCTTTAACCGGTCCACTATGTAGGCTATAAAACAAAATTAATTATTTGTGATAATATAATATTATATAAATATAAAACTTATGGAGGAGAAAAGTTATTAAACTAAGAAAATTTACTTTAATTATGATTTGTACACTATTATTAAGCGGTTGTACATTGCCTGGTATAGGTGGTGCTTCACCTCAAACTGTGAAAATTACAGCACTTGCGACAAGTGAGTCTCAAATTATGGCACATATGATTCGACTGCAAATTGAGCATGATACTGATGGGGAAGTTAAACCTGTTATTGTAAATAACCTCGGGTCTGCTGTTATTGAGCATAATGCAATCATGAATGATGACGCTCAAATTTCTGCTACAAGATATACGGGTACAGATTTAGTCGGTGCATTAGATTCTGATCCTATTACAGATACTAAAAAAGCAGAAAAAGCGGTTAAAGCTGGTTTTCAAAATAAATTTAATCAAACATTTTTCGACTCTTACGGATTTGAAAATACTTTTGCTTTTACTGTGACGAAAGAAACAGCAGAAAAATACAATTTGAAAAAAGTATCAGATTTAGAGAAACATAAAGATAAATTGAGAGTAGCAAGTGATGCTACATGGATTAAACGTGAAGGTGATGGTTATCCAGCATTCGCAAAAGCTTACGGATTTGAATTTAAAAATATACGCACAATGCAGATTGGACTCGTATATGATGCATTGAAGAATAAAAGCATCGATGCAGCACTTGGTTATACGACAGATGGAAGAATTGCAGCATATGATTTAGTGACATTAGAAGATGATCGTCATTTCTTCCCACCATATGATGCAAGTCCTTTAGCAACAAATGAGTATTTGAAGAAGAATCCAAAAGCTAAAAAGTCTATCGAAAAGTTAATTGGCAAAGTGTCTACTGAAAAAATGCAAGAACTAAATTATAGAGCAGATGGTAAAAAAGAAGAACCAGCCGTTATAGCGGAAAAGTTCTTAAAGAAGCATAATTATTTTGAGCAGTAACAAAACGGTAGATGACGAAGCGAATAAAAAATTAAATTAATGATAATAAGCTGAGACATTTATTAGTGTTTCAGCTTTATTATTGAATTAGAAAGAAATAAGAGGCATGTATGAGTTAATGACTCAGGAATCCAATAAGAGAGTGTTTACTTGGATTAAAGAGTTAGAAAATCCAATAAGAAGGTGTGTAGTTGGATTAATGAGATAAAAAATCCAATAAGGATGCGTGTACTTGGATTATTGTTGTAGTTAATCCAATAAGAGGGTGTGTAGTTGGATTAATGAGATAGAAAATCCAATAAGGATGCGTGTACTTGGATTATTGTTGTAGTTAATCCAATAAGAGTGCGTGTACTTGGATTAATGTCATAGAAAATCCAATAAGGGTGTGTGTACTTGGATTATTGTCTTAGAAGATCCAATAAAAACCCCTCACTATAAGCGATAGTGAGGGGTTTAATAGTTCATTTAAAAATATATTAAGCTTAGTTGTATCAACTGTTTATCTTACGCCCAACCTCTGAAACGTGTTGCTTCTGCTGTTCTTCTAACACCAACAACATAAGCTGATAAACGCATATCTAAATTTCTATTTTGTGAAATTTCGTATACTTTACCAAACGCTTCTACTAGTTTCTCTCTTAATAGTCGATTGACTTCTTCTTCAGTCCAATATAAGCCATCATTGTTCTGTACCCACTCAAAGTAAGAAACAGTAACACCACCAGCACTTGCTAGAACGTCAGGGATTAATAAAACATCCTTTTCTGTTAAGATGCGCGTTGCTTCTTGTGTAGTAGGTCCGTTAGCAGCTTCTGCTACAATTTTCGCTTTAATTTTTGGTGCGTTGTCTGCTGTGATTTGGTTTGCTAAAGCAGCTGGTACTAAAATATCACAATCAATTTCGAAAAGTTCTTCGTTTGTAATAAGATCATCGAACAGTGGTGTAATACGACCGTGTTCTTTTCTAAGTTCTAGTAAATGATCAATATCTAAGCCATCTGGATTGTATAAAGCACCACGACTTTCAGATATACATACAATTTTAGCGCCTTTATCGTGAAGAATTTTAGCAATAAAGCTACCTGCGTTACCAAAACCTTGAATAACAACACGTGAATCTTCTATATTAATATTCTTACGTTTGGCCGCTTCTTCAATAGTGATGACTGCACCTAATGCAGTTGCTTGTTCACGTCCTAATGAACCACCTAAACTAAGTGGTTTACCTGTAATAAAGTTTGGCGCGTTTACTTTATTCATTAAACTATACTCATCCATCATCCAAGACATAGTTTGTGCATCTGTATACACATCAGGTGCAGGGATGTCTTTTGTAGGTCCGACGATTTGAGAAATTGCTCTAACATAACCGCGTGATAAACGTTCCACCTCAGTCTTACTCATATCATGAGGGTCACATTGGATGGCACCTTTACCACCACCGTACGGTAAATTAACAATGCCGCATTTTAATGTCATCCACATAGATAAAGCTTTAACTTCATTTTCATCTACATCTGGATGGAAACGAATACCGCCTTTTGTAGGTCCAACTGAATCATTATGTTGAGAACGATAGCCTGTAAAAGTTTTTACTGAACCGTCGTCCATTCTAACTGGTATACGAACTTTAAAGAATCTCATTGGCTCTTTGATTAATTCATAAAGGCCATCATCGTAACCTAATTTATGTAATGCCTCTTTTACAATACTCTGTGTAGAAGTTACTAAATTACTATTTTCATTCATAGTTGACTCTCCTATTCTCTGTCTAGAAAAAACATACTAAAGTAAATAATAATACGAATAAAAAAATAATTCAATATAATTAACTGAATTTACAAAAAACTCTAAAAAGTTATTTAATAAATAGTATATTGGAAATTTAATAAAAAAGCGAATTAGATTATGAAAAAAGACTCATCTTACAAAAGAAATATAAGTAACTTTATTATAATATTTCTTCATTATTAGTATCGAAAAAGTATCGATATGTTTTAATTGGTATTTAATGGAAAGTGGTGTTATAATATGAATTAGCTGTTATTAATATAATGAGTATAATAACTATCTAGTGTATAAGAGGCGCCTGTATAAGCGGGCGTCTCTTTTTTATTTGTGATTTTAAAAAACTTTTGCTTATGACGTAACGTCATAAACTATACTTGTCTTAAATTTCGACAAGGAGTGTTATAAATGAAAATCAATCTAAAACCATTGCTAGTCTATGTTTCAATTATTATTTTAAGTTTGTTAGTTAGTTGGCCTTTGTTTAGGTATGGGGAATTTGGTTTTTAATAGTGCCCCAGAAGATATGATTGTAGAAAAAGCTTCTTTTATTAATTTACTTGGCGGGATATCTTACGGAGGTATAATAGAAGAACTTATCACGAGATTCGGGTTAATGACGTTTATAACATTTATGTTAATTAAGATTTTTAAAAGAAAAACAACTTTCATTTATATAATAAGTATCATATTATCAGCAGTGATATTTTCTTTAGGTCATCTTCCTTCAGCATTAGTAGGAATAGATGAACATTATTTTATAATCATTGTTAAAGTTATTACTCTTAATACATTTGCAGGAACAGTTTATGGTTTTCTTTATTATAAATACTATTTAGAAAGTGCCATGCTCGCACACGTTTTTACACATATGACAATGCAAACTTTATATTTATTTTCATTTAAGTAAATATACTTTTAAAATGAAATTTCTTTTAATAAGTTTACATTATACTAATTAAGAATGATATTATGGATTTAATGTGTTTTAAAGGGGTGTTCGGATGGCTGAAATGATTTTTATTTTAAAGAGTGTCTTATTGCCTATTTTTATTATGATTTCATTGGGGTATGTTTTACAGAAACGATTTAAATTGGATTTAAGTACATTAGCTAAATTAAATATAAATGTATTTGTTCCAGGATTTATTTTTGTTAAATTTTATAAAACAAGTTTGGCACTAGACATGCTTTTTTACGTTATGGTTTTCTTCATTATATATGTAGCCTTATTATATGTGGCTGCGTATTCCATTTCTAAAGTTCAAAATCTCGATAAAGCTAAAGCGACAACGCTTAATAATAGTGTTCTCTTTTTCAACTCTGGGAATTATGGGGCACCTGTTAATGATTTAGTCTTTAAAAGTGATCCGGTCGCGATGTCTGCACAAGTTATTGTCTTAACGATGCAAAATATTTTTACATTTACATATGGTGTGTTTGCGATTCAATCTGTTCAAATTGGTAAACTAAAAGCATTGTTAAATTATTTTAAAATGCCTATCATTTACGCGTTAGTTTTAGCAGTTATTTTAAATTATAACGATGTTGCTGTTCCGGATTTTATTTGGACTACTGTGAGTTATCTTTCAGATGCAATGATTGCAATTGCACTTATATTATTAGGTGCTCAAATTGCTAATATTAAATTTAGTTTTAAGTGGACATCTTCTTATATTTATATCTTTATTAGACTTATTATAGGACCTTTAATTGCTTTAGCCATTATTAAAGTTATGGGAATCGATGGTGTTGTAGGTCAAACGCTATTTATCGCCTCTGCAATGCCGACTTCAGTTAACAGTTCAGTTATCGCACAAGAATATGATAATTATCCTGAACTCGCTGCAGAATTGGTCTTCTTATCAACGTTATTCAGTGCTATCACTGTTGTAATCGTTATATATTTATCACATATGATTTTTTAAAATAGAATATTGAAGATGAGTCCGAGACATAAAGAATAGTCTCGGACTTTTTCGTTATTCTGAAAATCATTTGCAAATTGCTTATATAATAAGGTATTATATAAATCATAATCGTTACGATTTAAAGGTAATTATAAAAGGAATAAAGGTGATAATATGAAATGGACCATTGTTGGCGGAGGTATACATGCGATAACAATTGCACTTAAATTGAAGACTTTAGGTTTAAATAACAAAGATTTAAAAATTATAGATCCTCACGATGTCTTTTGTCATCAATTTGATAAACGTACAAATGATATCAGTATGCCGTTCTTAAGATCTCCGATTGTACATCATGTTCATCCAAATCCTTTTCATATAAAACAATATTATAAGAAGCATGATTATGCAGGAGGTGTGTACGGTCAATATAAAAGGCCACAACGTGAAATGTTCATGCATCATATTTATGAGCTAATAGAACATTACAATTTAACTGAATGTCATATTAAAGATTCAGCAGTCGATATAAAGAAAACTGAAGAAACTTGGTTAATTAGACTAGAGAGCTGTGAAGCAATAAATTCAGATGTAGTTGTTATAGCATCAGGATGTAATCATCAGCCTAAAATACCTAGTATGTATAAAGGACAAGAAGATATACAACACATATTTGAAGAAACAGATATTCAATACAAATCAACGTCTCATGTTATAGGTAGTGGTATTTCAGCTGCTCATTTAACCTTAAAATTGATTTATAATGATGAGGATAAACATGTACATTTATGGACGAACAAACCGCTTGAAGTTCATGATTTTGATGCCGATCCAGGTTGGTTGGGCCCTAAAAACATGACGGAATTTTCGAAAGTAAATTGTGCTAATAAAAAGATGGATATCATATTAAAAGAAAGACATAAAGGTTCAATGCCTAGAGAGTTATACCTTAGACTAAAAAGGTATATTAAAATGGGTAGGTTAACAATACATGAGAATGAAATTGAACAAATTAAAAAGCATCATATCCATACTAAAGACGGAACAAATATATATTATGACCATATTTTATTAGCTACAGGATTCGATAATACATTATTAACTCAACCTATACTAAACACATTGATTCATGAATATAAAGCACCATTAAATGAATGCGGATATCCTGAAATTTCTAAAAATCTAGAATGGTTACCAAATTTATTTGTTTCAGGCGGACTTGCTGATTTAGAGTTAGGACCATTTGCTAGAAATATAATGGGTGGAAGAGAAGCGGCTAAAAAAATCGGAGAAAAATATTCAGAAATAAAAGAGCTCGTAAAGAATTAAAAATATTTAAGATTTTCAAAATGTATGCTCAGGTTATGAATCGAGTTAATAGTCTTTTACGTAGACTATCTATCTAAACGTTAGCCTTTTTAAGAACATAGAGACTACTAATTTCATAAAATATAATAAGAGTTCTAGATATTAATCCTAGACTCTTATTTTTATTTGCAATATTCTTAATAAAAATGGAAATATGTGGACCGTTATTGACACGTTTGGTGAGAAGTGGCAATAAGATTAACAGAAAACAGTCTTGGAATATTTATATGTCGATATTAAAATGTACATACTTATAAACTCAAAAGTATATGTATTAAATTATCATTACCATTACAGTGCTAAAGTGCTTGTTTACGAACTATAGCCT
Source organism: Mammaliicoccus sp. J-M40 (assembly GCF_022386395.1). Taxonomy (NCBI): domain Bacteria; kingdom Bacillati; phylum Bacillota; class Bacilli; order Caryophanales; family Staphylococcaceae; genus Mammaliicoccus; species Mammaliicoccus sp. J-M40. Next base: position 259,285 of record NZ_JAJNIQ010000003.1, on the reverse strand, counting down.
GCCGTTAAAACCGACTAATTTCCTTATATATAATAAGAGCCTGGGACATAATCAATGTCTCAGGCTCTTTTATTATATTGGCAGTAGCTGGCAGGATTGCCGGGGTAGGACTATGATATCTGTATAGGAAAATTAATTTTCTGTCTTAATCCTTTATTTTTATATTTCTTGTAATATATTATAAATTTCTTGATTATCTTTTGCTTCTATTAAACTATTACGGATGTCATCATTCATTAAAGCACGTGATAAACGTTGTAATAATTTTAAGTGTGTATCATCACTATCGCTTGGAACAGCAATTAAGAAGACTAATTTTGGTAATGTGCCATCTAAACTTTCCCAATCTACACCATGCTTGTTATTTAATACAGCTACAACAGGTTGTTTTACTGCTGATGATTTACCATGTGGAATGGCTACGTTCATACCTATTGCCGTTGTAGATTGTGATTCTCTTTCTAATACTGCTGAAAGTAAACTTTGTTCATCATCAATGTAGTCGTGAGATTTTAATTGAGTTATTAAGTTTTCTATTACTTGATCTCTCGTCATTGATTCATCAGATAAAGAAATAATATTTTTATCAAACACGTTCATTTCATCATTACTATCTTCAGTCGATTCATTCGTATGAGTCGTGTTTTGTTCTTGACTAAATTCATTTGTACTGCCACTTGTGTCGGCAACACCAGCTGTTTCTGTAGCTAAATTATCAGGTTTTTTCAACATTAAAGCAGCGGTCATAGTTACAAGACTACCTACAATAACTGCTATAAAGAACCATAATATTTGTTCGATTCCACCAAGCACTGCAACGATTGGTCCACCATGAGCCACTTTATCACCAACGCCCCCAATTGCGGCGATAGCAGCAGCTACCATTGCACCAATCATATTTGAAGGGATAATACGTAACGGGTCTTGAGCAGCAAATGGTATTGCGCCTTCTGTAATACCGAATAATCCCATTGTAAATGAAGCTTTACCCATTTCGATTTCACTTTTGTTGAATTTACGTCTGTTTACAAATGTTGCTAAACCTAAACCAATAGGTGGAGTACATACCGCAACAGCAACCATACCCATAACAGCATAGTTACCTTCAGCAATCAGCGCTGAACCAAATAAGAATGCTACTTTGTTTACTGGACCACCCATATCAAATGCAATCATAGCACCTATAATCAGGGCTAGTAGAACTATATTTGCGCCTTGCATGCCTTTTAACCAAGAAGTTAATCCTTCAAATATACTCGCAATAGGTGCGCCTATTAAGAATATAAATATGAGTCCAACAATAAAGGATGAAATAATTGGAATAATAATGATAGGCATAATTGGTGCCATCGCTTTAGGAACTTTGATGTTTTTAATCCATTTTGCTATATAACCAGCGATGAAACCAGCAATAATACCACCTATAAAACCAGCACCAGCTTCACTTCCATAAAAACTACCGTCAGCTGCAATAGCCCCACCAATCATACCAGGGACTAAACCAGGTTTATCAGCAATACTATAGGCGATATAACCAGCGAGAATAGGGACCATGAAACTAAATGATAAAGTACCTATATCTTCAACTGATTTCCAAAATGAGCCGTCAGGGATTTTTAAACCACCTGGAGTCGTTTCACCACCGATAGTTAAAGATATAGCGATAAGAAGACCCCCAACAACAATAAATGGGACCATGAAGGAAACACCATTCATTAAATGTTGATAGACCATTTGAAGACCACTTTTATTGTTGTCGTCTTCGTCATATTCTTCATGTTCATCACGATTTACATGATGTACATGTGCATCTTTATCAATAATACGTTGAATGAGACCTTGTGGATTATGAATACCTTCTCTAACATTTTCGTTGATTAATAATTTACCATCAAACCTTGATAAATCAACCTGTCTATCAGCAGCAATAATAATACCGTCAGCTTCTTTAATCTCCTTCGCTGTAAGGACATTCTCAGCGCCGACACCACCTTGCGTCTCGACTTTAATGTCTACACCCATGTCCTTAGCAGCTTGCTCTAATTTTTCTTGAGCCATATAAGTATGCGCTATCCCGTTAGGACAAGATGTTATAGCCAATATCTTCATATTTACATCTCCCTTTGTTTCCTTTTAAATTAAATATGTTTAAATATTTCATATTCAATATAATTTTAATCATTAATTTTCTATTTAACAAGCTAAGTTAATAAATATATAAATTTATATTTGTGAAATTTGAAAATATAAAAAGTAGTGTTATTCAATCACCATAAACAAAATATAAGTAATAAGGGTATATAAATATTATACTGAGTATATAGAGGTAATGTGCAAACTACTTAACAAACTGCACATAGTCAAGCGGCTACAAAAGGAGAGATAATGTGGTTAAAGAAATATATATAGATGATACTTTGATTCCAGTAACGCATTTTGACGATTCGAAAGATAACGGTGCTTATACGGTTTCAATTGAATTTGACGTAACGAGTGAGGAATATCATGATATAGCCGTTTTATTATATAAAGAAGTGTTCGATATTCGTATTCCTGAAAAGGATATTTCGTTTAGAGGTAAGATTTATAACTATTCAACTTCACTTACAAACTTGTATAAAGAAGGAGAAGTTGCGCAATATAGATTAGTGTTAACTGAAGTACCAGAAGAAGTAAAGGACTGAGTTTATGAGGTTAAGCATATTGGATCAATCGCCAGTTTCATCAAATCAAACGTCACGTGAAGCTTTAAATCATTCTTTGAAGTTAGCTCAGATAGGTGAGTCACTTGGTTATACGAGATATTGGTTAACGGAACATCACGATTTACAACATCTTGCAAGTTCAACTCCAGAAGTGTTGTTAGGTTATATTGGTGGACATACTGAAACGATTCGAATTGGAGCGGGTGCTATTTTACTGCCACACTACAGACCTTATAAAGTGGCAGAAATATTCAATACTTTAGCTACTTTATTTCCTAATCGCATAGATTTAGGTATCGGTAGAGCACCAGGTGGTTCAGCAGAAGCGACTAATGCTTTGTCTACAAATTATTTGCAGAAAGTCTTTGCTTTACCTGAATTGTTAGAAGAACTGTTGAATTTTTTAGATGGTAGTTTTCCAGATGGACATGAGTTTAAATCTTTATCAGCGTTACCTAAGCCAGAAAAGTCTGCAACACCATGGTTGTTAGGCACAAGTGAAAAGAGTGCGAAGCTTGCTGCTAAAAATGGATTGCCATATACTTTTGGTTATTTTATGAGTGACAATAAAGGTACTGAAATTATTCAAACGTATAAGGACAATTTCGTGAAAAGATATGAGAACCAAGAACCAGAAGTCATTCTTACAGTATCTGTTGTTTGTGCTGAAACGAATAAACAGGCGGAGGAAATGGCATTAAGCAGTTTAATTTGGTCTATTCAAAAAGAAAAGTTAGAAGATGAAAATGGCGTGCCTTCAATTGAAGCGGCTAAGCAATATGAACTCACTGATAAAGAGAAAGAAAAAATCGAAAATATGAAACGACAAATGATTATCGGTGACCAAAAAACAGTGAAGACTCAATTAAAAGCACTTGAAAAAGAATATGAGTGTGATGAAATTATGATAAACACGGTAACGTATTCTCCAGATGATAAATTTAATTCTTATTGTTTAATAGCAGAGGTATTATTATAAAGGTATTCATTATTTTGCTATATGAATATCAAAATAGGATGGTGATGAGCATGTTACTTTTAATAGGTAAAATAATCATCTCAGTAGGGCTTGTTGTTGGTTCAATCATAGAAGAAACAATACGGTCTAAAAAGAAAAAAGAACGCAATAAAGATTTATAATACTTTATTTTAATTAAATAATATTTATTGTTATGATAAATAGGAATGAATTCATAAGGAGTGATACATGTTGGATATATCGAGAGGTATAAATCATATAGGTTTAACGGTCCCGAATATTGAAGATGCTACAAAATTCTTTAAAGAAGGACTAGATGGTAAAATTGCTTATGATAGTCAGAAGAAAGATGAAAGCCCCCGTGATGGAGAACATGTGGAACATATTCTTGGGTTAGAAGAAGGGGCAAAAATTATAAAAAAAAGAATGATGGTATTTGGCAATGGTCCGAATATAGAAATGTTTGAATTTCAAGATGCTAAACAAGCAAAACCAGATTCGTTGCAAGATATTGGTTTTACGCATATTTCATTTTATGTAGATGATTTTGAAAAAGCTTTTGAACAAATTCAAAAAGCAGGTGGAGAACCCATTTCACAACCACATGACAATACAAAATACGAAGACACTGCAGGTAATAAAACGGTTTATGTTAAAGCGCCATGGGGCAGTTTGATAGAGTTACAAACAGTACCAGAAGGGTTTTATTATCCTTCTGACAGTGAAGCGGAAGTATTTATACCAAAGAAATAATTAAAAAATGGGAGTGGGACAGAAATCTCATTTTATTAAAAAGATTTCGTAGTCCCACCCCCGGTAAGGATGACTAGGTATGAAAAAAAGCTTGTTATAAGCGCATTTTCATACCAGTCAGCTACTGCCAATACAAATAGAGAGTCTGGGACAATTATTTATGTCCCAGACTCATTTTTTTATAATTATATCTATTTATCATTGAGGTGATTATCTATTTCTTCTACGAGAGCCCTCACGCCTTTATATTCAAGATGAACACCATCGTATGCAAAGTAGTCAGAATGTCCTTTAGCTTTGCTGTGCCAATCTATTAGATGAACATTATTTTTTTGACTTGCAAGCTTGTATAATTTTTTGTTTACATCGTCTTCCCAATCTCTTGGTACATGTGTGTTTACTAAATAGACTTGTGATTTTCCGAATTTATTAACCAATTCTTTTAATTTTTCATATGTAAAATCTCCATTTGTACCAAGTTCAATTACGACTTTATGTTTTGATGTCGTGTATTTACTGTATTTGTCTTTAACCAATGGGATGGCGTCATTTAAATTTCTACCAACTTTGCCATCTATTATGGAAGAAGGATAATTTTGATGAAGTTGTTTACCGATATCGACCATTACAGAGTCTCCTATAAATAATGGTGCTGGCTCGTCTTTATTAGATTCCGTATTTTTGTGATCAGTTAGTTCTTTGTTTACTGAAATTGGTGGAACAGGCTTGATGATACTTTTATCATTGGTTTCTTTACCTGAAGTTTGAAAAGAAGTTAAATTTTCTTTCGTTTTATTTTGATGTAAGTAATCAAAATGTCCAAATAATGTTAAAGATGTTACGCCGATTAATAAAATGATTATAGTACTACGCATAAATATAAACTTGAGGTGCCCTTTTGGTATTACTAAATATTTAAATCCATATTTTCTAAATGGAATCTCCACGTAACGATATGAAAATTCAGCAAATAAAATCGTTAAACAAATTTCTATTATTATGATGTATATAGGAATTTGCCCTTGCACAAAGTGACGATTTATAAAAACTATAACTGGATAATGCCATAAGTATAAGCTATAAGATCTTTGTCCAATCCATAAGAATAATGGATTACCTAGTGCTTTAGATAACAACGTACTTGGATGAACACTGCTTGCTATAGCTGGTAAAGTTAATAAAGATATTATATAAATCCCGCCAAAATAAAACCAATTATCACTTGAAGATACTGTGAACATGAAGAAAAGTAAAATAAATAAAGATACTAAACCAATGAATTCTATACTTAACTTTAATGGAATAGCGACATGACGCTTTAATCTAAATGGTGGCCAAATATAAGCTAACAACACTCCAAGTAATAATGTTTGTAATCTAGTATCAGTACCGAAGTATACACGAGAGTTATCTGCATTAGGCTGTGCTAAAAATATCATGATTAATACTGATATAATAGAAACAATAAAAGTCCATAAGACTGCCTTCTTATTAAACACGCCATTTTTAAAAAACAACGAAAGGAAAATTGGCCATATGATATAAAATTGTTCTTCTATAGCTAAACTCCATAAATGTTTTAAAGGCATTAATTTGAAACTATCAAAGTAACTTACATGATGAAAAATATACCACCAATTCGAAACATAAAATATTGCTGCTATAGCATCGTGTCTCACATCTTTTATAATAGATGGTTCAAATAATAATGTATAAATGCAGACACTAGCAATGAGAAACAATACTGCAGGTAATAATCTTTTAATTCTCTTTACCCAAAAATGTAATAAATTAATATGCCCATTTTGCTGAAATTCATTTAACAATAAACTTGTAATTAAATAACCAGAAATGACGAAGAAAGTATCAACGCCGATAAAACCACCAGACAACCATTTAGGGTTTAAATGATAAATAATTATAGCGATAACAGCAATGGCTCGTAACCCGTCTAAACCAGGCAAATACCTAGTGTTTAATGACATAGCTGTCTTTGGATTCTTAGAAATCATTTCCGAATCTCCTTAATATATAAAATAACCTTAATAGACAAAATTATATCATTTTTTACCATATTTATACATTAAAAGGAAATAAAAGGCTGCGTATTTATAATAAAAAAACCACCTAGCAATTGCTAGGCGGTTTGAACTTAATTAGAATAATTTAGTCCATACGTTTAAGAAGTTCAGATTTAATAATGTTTAATGCTTCCTTATAATTTTCCGCGTTGTGTTCTTGAGCATTTAAAATAAGCAAATCAATAAGTGCTGTATTACTTTTATTACTTACTTCATCTTCAAATTGAAAAATGTTTTCTTCTGATTCCTCATGACCAGGGTTAGATTTAATAATTTGGTAGTAATTATCAGCACCTAAGCCACCTTCTTCAATCATGACTGAAATTCCGGATGATCTTTGTTCATTTTGGCGATTCACTTTAATTAAATTTTTACCTTTAATAACCATAATAAAACCTCCTTGAAATGATCGAAATCCGTACAAAATTCATATCGTTAAAACAAGAGGAAGAAAAATAATCATAATGTGCTTTAGAAATAATCACCTGCTCAATACTATTAGTAATTCTAGTGTATTATTACACAGAAGAAAACACAATACCTTTGCTCAAAATAATAAAAAACGTTATTTTTTCGATATACAGGGAACATATAATGTATAGATTTCTTCAAAACCATAATATCCCAAAAATGTTAGGGGAATATTACTATCATTAAAAATGTTATAATTTACTTTTCCTTACTATTGTTTTAATATTAGCTTATAAAGCGCTTTATTTATACATTTCTTATGTAAATCAATAATTTATTTAAGCTTTTTATCGTTATATTCAAATAAAAATTTTAGAATATAATTGATTATAATTTAGAAAGGTGATTATGAATGGATAATACACAACCAAAAGACGTCATATTAATTGGCGCTGGTATTCTAAGTACAACTTTTGCTTCTTTCTTAAAAGACATAGAACCGGATTGGAACCTTAAAATCTTTGAACGTTTAGACCAACCGGCTATTGAAAGTTCAAATGAAAAGAATAATGCTGGTACAGGTCACGCAGCGTTATGTGAATTGAACTATACAGTAGAACAAGAAGATGGCTCTATCGATGTAGAGAAAGCTAAAGAAATTAACGAACAATTCGAGATTTCTAAACAATTTTGGTCTCATTTAGTTAAAAGCAAAGCGATAGAGAATCCTAAAGAATTCATCCGTCCATTACCTCATATCAGTTTTGTTATGGGTATGCGCAATGTTGATTTCTTAAAACGTCGTTATGAAGCTTTAAAATCATTACCGATGTTTGAAGGGTTAGCTTACTCAGAAGATCATGAAAAATTAGCTGAATGGATGCCATTAATCATGGAAGGTCGTAATTCTAACGAACCTCTAGCTGCTAGTAAAATTGATGAAGGTACAGACGTAAACTTCGGTGAATTAACACGTAAATTAGTTAAAAACATCGAAAAGCATGACAATGCAGAAGTACAATTCCGTCAAGAAGTTGTGAATTTCAAACAACGTGAAGACAGCAAATGGGAAGTTGAAGTACGTAATTTAGAAACAGGTGAAGTTGTAACACATGTTGCTGATTATATCTTCATCGGTGCAGGTGGTAATGCAATTCCATTACTACAAAAAACTAAAATACCTGAAAGTAAACATCTTGGAGGCTTCCCAATTAGTGGTGCATTCTTAGTTTGTAATAATCCGAAAATTGTTAATGAACATGATGCGAAAGTGTATGGTAAAGAACCACCAGGCACACCACCTATGACAGTTCCACACTTAGATAGACGTTACATTCAAGGTAAAGAAAGTCTTTTATTTGGACCATTCGCAGCAATTGGACCAAAATTCTTGAAAAATGGTTCTAACTTAGATTTATTCAAATCTATTAATCCAAGTAACGTGGTAACGATGTTATCATCTGGTGTTAAAAACATGTCATTAGTTAAATACTCAATTCAGCAAGTACTTATGAACAAAGAAGATCGTATGAAAGAATTACGCCGCTATGTTCCTAATGCTAAAGATGAGGATTGGGATTTACACATTGCTGGTAAACGTGTTCAAGTTATTAAAGATACAGAAGAACATGGTAGAGGCTTTATCCAATTCGGTACTGAAGTTGTAAACTCTAAAGATAACACTGTCATTGCTTTATTAGGTGAATCACCAGGAGCTTCAACATCAGTATCAGTAGCTTTAGAAGTATTTGAAAAGAACTTCCCACAATATATAAAAAAATGGGAACCAAAAATCAAAGAAATTATCCCTTCATACGGTGAATCTTTAATTGAAGATACTGATTTATTGAAGAAAACAAGAAAAGCTACAAGCAAAGATCTTGAATTAGAATCATAAAGCGTAAAAGTAACATAAGAAAATAAAAAACAGCAATTCGTCTTATAAACGAATTGCTGTTTTTTTATTGAAGTTTTAACGTCCCCGCATGTTGCAAGAGAGGTACCACGTGCAACATATCAATTTAACTTTATTTTTTAAAATCTATTAATAGGATAATATACGAAAAAATTACTTCATATATCAAACAAAAATACTGAATATTATTAAATATTTATAAAAATGATGCTTATAATATCAATCGTTCTGATATAAAACTTAATAAGTTCATTTTTTTATAAATCAATTTATTACTATATTCATATATAAAAGTGATTTTTGATAATTTAATTTTTGTATTTTAGTTACGTTTTTCTGTGGAATAAAATTGTTTCTAAAAGCATTATCACTACAGTATGTGATGTGGTACTAAGTTCTAGTTATAAGCAATTATTTAATAATTGAAAAGATATTGTCGTATACCTTTTTACTTTTGTTTTATATTTACAATGTGTTATATTTATAAATGTAAGGGCTTACATTTATTTGAGGGGGTCTTTTATGAAATGTTTGCATCATAGATAGTTGGGGGTTAGTCTAATGAAAATTATTTCGTTCAATGATTTAAAAGATATTGTAAAGTCCGGTGATGTAATATCTATTGCTGCATTATCAGTTGCTAATTTACCGGTTAATGTTTTAAAACATATTGCTTTGGCTCATGAGAAAACTGGGCAAATTGATGATTTAACGATTATGTTGGCAAATGATATTAGTGATTACCGTGGGGATGGTTATGATTTAGATTCATTTGTTAGTCGTGGGATGGTTAAACGACTGATTGCAAGTATTATTATTGGTTCACCTAAAACGATTGAAGCGATAAAAAACAATGAAATTGAAGCTTACATGTTGCCTCAAGGTTTAATGGCGACGCATTATAGACGAGATTCAAAATTGTTTCCTGGCACGATTTCTAAAATAGGACTTAATACGAACATAGATCCAAGATATTCAGGTGGAAAAGTGAATGAAGTGACTAAAAAAGATATCGTTAGTTTACTAGAAGTGAATCATGAAGAATACTTACATTATGATTTTCCTAAAACCGATATTGCACTTCTTCGTGGTACATATGCAGATAGTGAAGGTAATATTTTTATGAATCATGAAGCACACTTAGGTGAAGGTTATGGCGTTGCAGCAGCAGCTCATAGTAACGGTGGGAAAGTCATCGTACAAGTTAAAGAAATTGTGGAAAGTGGTAGTTTCAAGCCGACAGAAGTATTTATACCAGGTGAACTTGTAGACTATGTAGTTGTGAACGATAATCCGAAATATCATCGACAACTTCCACAAGCATATTATGACCCTGCTTTATCAGGTGAATACAGAATTAATAAAATGCTTGAACCATTTATTGAGTTTAATACACGTAAAGTTATTCTCCGTCGAGCTGCACAATTTCTACAAAGAGATGATGTAGTCAGTATTGGTTTTGGAATCAACAATGAACTATCAAATATGCTAGTAGAAGAAGAAGCACATGACTTAGTGCAGTTAAACGTTGATACTGGTAACTTTGGTGGAATGGTAGGAAGTAGGGAATACTTCGGTATGAACTATAACTTAGATGCAAGAATGAGACATGAAATGACTTGGGACTTTATATATAGTGGTGGACTGGATGTAGCATATTTAAGCTTTGCTGAAATCGACCAACATGGAAATGTTAATGTCTCGATGTATGGCGATAGAATGAATGGCTGTGGGGGATTCGTTGATATTAGCCAAACAGTTAAGAGAATTGTATTTTCAGGGACGATGGTAGTAGGAAGTCAGTCTGCTTGTAGCAATAATGAGTTGGTCATTGAACAAGAAGGTCATACAAAGAAATTTGTAGAACAAGTTAAAAATTTAGACTTCAATGCTGCATATTCTAGAAAATTAGGACAAGAAGTTTATTATGTTACTGAACGTGCTGTATTCCAATTAACTGATGATGGTCTGAAATTGATTGAAATTGCGCCAGGTTTAGATTTAGAAAAAGATGTACTCGCTAACTTGGCATTTCAACCGATTATCGCTGATGATCTTAAAATGATAAATCGAGACATTTATCAAGAAAATTGGGGAGGCTTGCAAAGAAGTATTCAAGATAATAGTTCAAACTATTAAGGGGGGCGTTTAATATGAATTACGATTGGATAAAAACGAGAGCGCAATTTGATGAAGAGAAACCAGCAGTCATCGATCCGTTAAAAGGCACGGAATGGACTTACCAAGAATTGAATATAAGGGCAGAAAACTTAGCGAATCACCTACAAGAACAAGGGGTTAAACGTGGTGATGTCGTTGGTATTTTTGCGCCAAACGATGTGTCAATTTTAGATTTATTGTTTGCTTCATTTAAAATAGGTGCAGTATACTTTCCGATGAATTGGCGTCTAAAACCAAATGAAATCGAAAGTGTGATAGAAGATTCAAATATTAAAATGATATTTTATTCCACTAGGCATCTGAGTAGTTTACAAGGTATAGCAGATGAGTATTTACATTTAGATATAGATTCTAAAGAATATGATGAAATAGTGGATCCGAAAAATCATCGACCATTTGAATCAGTAGATGTGGGGCAAGATGATTTAGCATCATTAATGTATACGAGTGGAACAACAGGATTACCTAAAGGTGTTATGTTTACGTATGAATCATTCACAACAAATGCTGTAAATACGATTTTAACTTATAAAGTAAACGCTGATTTCTCTACTATCGTATCATTACCAATGTTCCATGTATTTGGTTTTAATGATTTAACAATTCCATTATTGATGGCAGGTGGCACAATTGTACTGCATCGCTACTTTGAAGGTGAACAGTTAAATGATTTAATGAAGAAGTATCAACCTAATTATTTAACACTTATTCCGACGATGTATTATGCGATGTTAGTAGCACCAAACTTTGATATGAAAAGCTTTGAAAATATAGACTTTCTTGTTCAAGGTGGGTCTGCTCCGCTTCCAGGCGTGCAGAAAAAATTCCAAAGCATGGGTTTAAATTTAATTAATGGTTATGGATTAACAGAAGCACCATTGGCATTAGTTAATACACCTACAAATGCAGTGAATAAACCGATGAGTATTGGCAAACCTGTCATGTACGTTAAAGTACGCATATACAATGATGATTATGAAGAAGTTGGAGTAGGAGAAATCGGAGAGCTTGCAATTAAGGGTAAACAAGTAACGCCAGGTTATTGGAATAAACCTGAAGCGACCGAGAAAAACTTTAAAGATGGTTATTTCTTAACAGGAGATTTGGCGAGAGTTGATGAAGATGGAGATATTTATATTGTAGACCGCAAAAAAGAAATGATTATTACAGGCGGCGAAAACGTGCTACCTTCTGAAGTTGAAAATGTTCTTGCATCTCACCCTCTAGTAGCTCAAGGTGTAGTTGTAGGGTTTGAGAGTGAGAAATTTGGCGAATCCGTATCTGCAGCTGTGTTACTATCAGAAGATGATCCTGATTATGAAGAAAAATTAGATAAACATATGAAGGAGCATTTAGCAGGCTATAAAGTTCCGAAAATGTATTTGAAAGTTACGAAAATGCCATTAACATCTACTTCAAAACCCGATAAATTAGAAATTCAAAAAATGATGAATAAGAAAGCGAAACAAAATAATAAAGAAAATGACTTAGAATAAAGCATTATATTTTTTTAAATCTTATTGTAAGCGTTATCATTTTAAATGGAGGTTACTATTATGACAAACAGAGAAGAAACATTAAAAGAATTATTTCCAGAAGATATACTCAATATTTCTAAAGACTTAACAGACGGTGAATTGAAATTTCTTAAACAATTAAATGATTTGTTAGAAGAAAAATATAGATCAACTATTAATGAACATTGGATAAATGCGACAGTTCCAGAAGATTTCTTTGATGATATGGGTAAGTTAGATTATTTTAATAATCCATTATTATTTGAAGGCCGTGAAGGTGCTAAAACACCGAGTCAATTATTCCAATTTTTCATGTCATATGTTGTAGCACGATTTGATGTTTCACTAGTTACGCTATTAGGTGTACATCAAGGTTTAGGACACAATTCATTCTTGTTTGGCGGAAGCAAAGAACAAATCGCTTATTATATTCCTAAATTACAATCTCACGAATTGAGAACATGTTTCGCTTTAACTGAGCCTGAACATGGATCAGACGTTGCTGGTGGGTTAGAAACAACAGCAAAGAGAGAAGGAGATAAATGGATTATCAATGGTGAGAAGAAATGGATAGGCGGTGCAAACTTATCTGATGTTATACCAGTTTATGCAGTAGATGTTGAAACAGGTAAGCCTAAAGGTTTCATTATTAAGCCTGAACAAGAAGGTGTAGATATTGAAATTATTGAAAATAAAATAGCGTTAAGAATTATACCAAATACAATAATTCGTTTAAAAAATGTAGAAGTTAAAGAAGAAGATAGATTACAAAATATTAATGGCTTCAAAGATATTGCAAAAGTACTTTATTCAACACGTGCTGGTGTAGCGTACATGGCTACTGGAGCATTAGCAGGTGCATTACGCGCTACATTGGATTATGTGACTGAGCGTAAGCAATTTGGTAAAGAAATTAGTAAATACCAATTAATACAAGAGAAGTTAGCTATGATGCAAGGTAACTTAGCTCAAGCAATGGCAACTTGTGCACAACTTGCACGAATGCAAGCCCATGGTGAGTATGATGAAGTTGCAACTTCAACAGCAAAAATGATGAATTCATTGAGACTTAGAGAATCAGTTGCAATGGGTAGAGGTATTACAGGTGGTAACGGTATTCTCGCTGAATATGATATTGCAAGATTCTTCTCGGATGCTGAAGCAGTATACACATATGAAGGTACACATGAAATAAACGCTTTAGTTATAGGGCGCGCATTAACAGGTGATTCAGCCTTTCTTTAATTCAATAACAAGTAAAGAAATACAGAATATATTGGAGGACTTTTTATGACTATAAAAAAAGCAACCGTTCTAGGTGCAGGCACAATGGGAAGTCAAATAGCTGCTCTATTAGTAAACGCAGGATTGAAAGTAAAACTATTAGATATAGTAATTGATGAGCAAGATCCTAATAAAATTTCTAAAAAAGCATATGAAACGATAACAGACAAAAAAAGACCGTTGTTGTTTAATTTAGAATTTGCTTCTAACTTATCTTACGGTAATTTTCAAGATGATTTAAATGGTGAAGATGATGCTGATATCTATATTGAAGCGGTGAAAGAAGAACTAGAGATTAAGCATCAAGTATGGAAACAAGTAACATCAGTAGCTAAAGATGATGCAATATTTGCGACAAATACTTCTGGTATTCCTATTGAAGCAATATCAAAAGTGTTTGAACCAAAAGATAAAGAACGATTCTTAGGTATGCACTTCTTCAATCCGCCTCGTATTATGAAGTTAGTAGAGGTTATACCGAATAAAGATACTTCAAAAGATGTTATAGACAGAACACAAACATTTGCTGAAGAAATATTAGGTAAAGGTGTTGTTGTCGCTAACGATGTTCCGGGATTTGTAGCAAACAGAGTCGGAACACAAACGATGAATGACATTATGTATCGAGGGGAAGAACAAGGATTTTCAATTGTTGAAGTCGATGCTTTAACAGGACGTGCTATCGGTAGACCGAGTACAGGAACTTACGGATTATCAGATTTAGTCGGATTAGATATTGCGGTCACTGTTATTAAAGGGCTACAACAAATTCCAGAAGAAGAGCCTTATTTCAAAGATACAAAAATTGCAGAAACGCTCGTTAAAAACGGTTCGTTAGGTCGTAAAACAAAACAAGGCTTTTATAAAAAAGATAAAAAGACACGTTTAGTTTATGATATAGATTCGGATGAATACGTACAGCCTGAACCACCACAATTAGAAATTTTATCTAAATTCAGTAAAGATTTAAAATCAAATTTAGATGTGATATTTAATGCAGAAGATAAAGCAGGATTATATTTATGGGAAACATTAAGAAATAATTTCTATTATTCAGCAATTAATGTACCAAAAGCTGCTTCTGACTTTAAAGATATTGATCGAGCTTTAGTTTGGGGATTTAACTGGAAAGCAGGTCCATTTAAACTTTGGGATTTAATGGGCTTCGAAAGAGTTAAAAAACGTATGAAAGATGAGCTTGGTGAGTTACCAGAGTGGATTGAAAATCAAACTGAAAGTTTCTATAAAGAAGGAGAAACAATAGAACGTGTAACGCCTACATCGGAATTTATTGACCGTGAAATTTGGAATAAAGAAGACTCTAATTTATCTGTGGCAAACAAAGATCAATTGTTATTTAAATTACAAAGTAAAAATAATATCGTATCAGATGGTTTTGCTGAAGATTTAATAGAAGCTATAGATTTATTAGAAGAAGAAGATTATACAAGTATGGTTATATACGCTGATGGTAATAATTTCAGTGTTGGCGCAAATTTATATTTAATGAAGCAAGCGCACGAATCTAAAGATGTGGAAAATTTAGTTGGTCCAGCCATTGATAACTTGCATAAGAGTTTCAACAGAATGAAATATTCACTTAAACCAATCGTAACTGCCGTGCATGGTAGAGCTTTAGGTGGTGGTTGTGAAGTTGTGCTCCACTCGCCATTCGTGGTAGCAGCAAGTGAAACGTATATAGGATTAGTTGAAACAGGTGTAGGCTTATTACCAAGTGGTGGTGGATTAGCTGAGCTTTCTGATAGAGTGCTAAGAACAAATCATAAAGAAAATGATAAGCAAGAGTCTATTTCAAAAGTATTAATGAACGTAGGTTTAGCTAAAGTTTCAACAAATGCATATGAAGCTAAACGCTATGGTTATTTAAGAGATACAGACTCTATCATATTCAATAAAGAAAAACGTGTTGAAGTAGCGTTAAATAAAGCGAGATATGAATCAGAAACAAATTATATTCCAAAACCAAAAGCGCAATACACTGC
The DNA here is from genome assembly GCF_022386395.1 of Mammaliicoccus sp. J-M40. Lineage (NCBI taxonomy): Bacteria > Bacillati > Bacillota > Bacilli > Caryophanales > Staphylococcaceae > Mammaliicoccus > Mammaliicoccus sp. J-M40. The sequence continues at coordinate 243,456 of NZ_JAJNIQ010000003.1, read as the reverse complement.
ATTAGGTAGAGACTTTAAAGCGCTAGCTCAAGGTCAATTGGACGCACAACGTTTAGGCCACTTTATTAGTGATTATGATTACGAAATTACAATGAAAGTTGCACATATATTATCTGGCGGAGACTTGCCACGCAACACATTTATAAACCAAAGATACCTTCAAAAATTAGAAAGAGAAGGATTCTTACAACTCTTACAAAAAGAAAAAACATATGACCGTATTTCACATATGTTAGAAAAAGGAAAACCTTTACGCAATTAATGATGAGTTGAAAAAGAGAGGATGGATATCAATGCAAGATGCATATATAGTAGCATACGGACGTTCAGCAGCAGGTAAAGCAAAGCCAGGCGGCGCGTTATTCCATGAAAGACCTGATGAAGTTGGTGCACAAGTCTTAAAAGGTGTATTAGATAAAATAGAAGGATCATTCGACTACAGTATGGTAGACGATGTAATACTCGGCAATGCTTTCCCAGAGGGTTTACAAGGACAAAATATGGCGCGTTCAATCGCGTTGTTAGCTGGTCTTCCTAAAGAAGTGCCAGGACAAACTGTGAATCGTTACTGTTCTTCAGGACTACAAACAATCGCAATAGCAGCTAATGAAATTATGTCAGAACAAGCAGATGTGTTAGTTGCTGGCGGTGTAGAATTAATGAGTGCCGTGCCAATGGGCGGTAATGAACCAACGAACAATCCAGAGTTGCAAGAACAAGATACAGGTGTTTCTTATCCGATGGGATTAACGGCTGAAATGGTAGCAGATGAATTTAATGTTTCTAGAGAAGAACAGGATAAATATGCAGTAGAAAGTCATAAGCGTGCTAATGAAGCACGTGAAGCGGGGAAATTTGATGATGAAATTATACCGCTAGACATTCATAAAGTAAGTTATGACCAAAACGGCCCTGTCGTATCAAAAGAAACATTCAAAGAAGACGAGTTAATCAGACCAGAAACAAATCTTGAATCATTAGCCAAATTAAGAACCGTATTCAAGGCAGATGGAACGGTAACTGCTGGAACATCAGCACCTTTAACAGACGGAGCAGGATTTGTAGTGCTGATGTCTGGTGATAAAGTGAAAGAACTAGGTGTTAAACCAATTGCTAAGTTTGTAGGGTTTAAAGCAGTAGGTGTTGATCCTAAAATAATGGGTATTGGCCCAGCATACGCAATTCCAGAAGTACTTGAACTTACAAATCTTAATGTAGAAGATATTGACTTAGTTGAATTAAACGAAGCTTTTGCTTCACAAACAGTTGCTTCAATTAATAAAGTAGGGCTAGATGTTAACAAGACAAACGTTAACGGTGGTGCAATAGCATTAGGTCACCCACTAGGGGCAACAGGTGCAATGCTAACTGCTAAGCTCTTATCTGAAATGAAGAGAAGACCAGATTCTAAATATGGAATGGTCACAATGTGTATTGGAGTAGGTATGGGTGCAGCAGGTATCTTTGAATATGTAAGATAAATTAAATTTGAGAACTAAATAATATGTTACAAAATAAAGCTCCTAATCCTTTGTGTTTAATTAGTGGATTAGGAGCTTTTTGTTTATATAAGATTTAGTTATTTATTATATTTTTCTTGTTCTGCTTCTCTTAATTCTACGCGTCTTATTTTTCCTGAATTAGTTTTAGGTAATGTATTTACAAATTCAATCGCTCTTGGATATTTATAAGGTGCCACGTCTTGTTTTACGTATGTTTGTAGTTCTTTTACAAGTGCATCATCACCATCAACACCTTCTTGTAAAATAACAAAAGCTTTCACAATGTTACCGCGGATTTCATCTGGACTAGCTACGACTGCACACTCTTGTACTTTAGGGTGTTTCGTTAATGAGTCTTCAACTTCAAATGGCCCGATTGTATATCCTGAGCTAATGATAATGTCATCTTCTCTTCCTTTGAACCAGAAGTATCCATCTTCATCTAATCTTGCGCGGTCGCCTGTTACATAGTAGTTGCCTCTTTTTGAAGCTTCAGTACGTTCTTCATCTTTATAATAACCTTGGAATAAAGAAGGTGAATCTAATGACACAGCGATATCACCTGTTGAACCGTCTGTAATTGGTTCGCCATCTTCATCAATGATTGCGACATTACTGCCAGGAATTGCTTTACCCATTGCACCGATTCTGCTTTCAGTATCTTTTAAGAATGCGATTAGCAATGTATTTTCAGTTTGACCGTAGCCGTCTCTAACTTTAATGTTAAAGTTTTCTTGGAATTTTTCTATTACCTCTTTGTTTAATGGTTCACCTGCTGAAACAGCACTATGTAGATTTTTTAAAGTGTAATCAGCTAAGTTAGGAAGTTTAGCCATTAAACGGTATTCAGTTGGTGTACAGCAAAGCGCGTTAACTTCGTGTTTTTCTAGTAAATCTAAATATTTTTTAGCGTCAAATTTACCGTTGTATACAAGAGCTGTAGCACCTGAACCTAAAATTGATAAAAATGGGCTCCATACCCATTTTTGCCAGCCTGGAGCAGCAGTTGCCCAAACAGTATCGCCTTCACTAATGCTTAACCAATGTTTAGGTGCTGTTTGAATGTGAGCATATCCCCAACCATGTGTATGCACGACTGCTTTAGGAAGCCCAGTTGTACCTGACGTGTATGAAAGTAGCGCAATATCATCGCGTTTTGTTTTGTCTACTTCTAATGTTTCACTCGCGTCAGCTTTTTCTTTGTCTAAAGGAATCCAATTTTCTTCTTCATCACCGACGATGAATTTCGTTAATTGCTCATATTCCTTAATATTATAAAATTCATTTGTAGAATTAGAGATTGAAACGACTGCATCTATTTCACCGTGTGTAATTCTATGTTGTAAATCTTTAGTTCTTAACATTTCTGAACTTGGAATGATGATTAGCCCTGATTTTAATGCGGCAGTATAAATTTCGTAAGTCACAATAGATCTAGGCATCAGTATTAATATTTTGTCACCTTTTTTAAGCCCGTTGTTTTTAAAAACATTCCCGACTTTATTTGCGTTTTTCATTAAATCTGAATATGTAATATGTTGTACATCACCTGATATATCTTCAAAAACAATGGCTTCTTTTGTTTGGTCCACTGCATATTTTTCTATTTCATTAACGATATTATAAGTTTCAGGTGCGATTAAATTTGAATTGTCCATAACTATCTCCTTATATCTTTAGATTATTTATACATTTTAACAATGATTACTATTTAATACGAATAAATAAAACTTATAACATATAATTTAGGACTTTTTATTGACAATTTTACAAAATAAATATATGTTATAAAAGTATGTAAAAAATAGCTTGGGTATAGATTCTTTAGCAATTGGCTAATATATATTGGTTAATTGAAAAAGAAGTTTACTAAAACTATTAATAAAAAATGAACTATTTCTCAGGAAATAATAAATATTATTCTATATTTTAATAATAAAGGAAGCAATACAAACAACGTTAAGTATGTTTGGTTGAAGCCGACAATTATAGCAAATCATTATGAATGATTTGTTTTAAATTGTCGGCTTTTTTATTTTTAAGTCATATATAAAGGAGTAGTCAATATGATGAGTTTATTAGTATTATTTTTCATCACATTAGTTATAGCGATTTTAAGCGGATTGTTATTTCTTATACATAAAGTACCATTACGTTACGCTAAATATCATTTAATCATTTTTTCGGTTCCTACATTTATTGCTTTAATTGGGACGATTTTTATTCGAGAAAATCTAGAAATTGGTCCATGGCATTTAGATGTATTATCTTGGCTACTTGCATTCTTTATATTGATGATTGGATTAATTATCCAAAGGTTTTCATTGAGATATTTATACGGAGATGCGCATTATCGAAACTATTTTACATTGTTTACGATAATGACAACTTTCGCCTCTGTAGCATGGTTGAGTGATGACTTGAGAATTATGACAGGACTGTGGGGCATCACGCTACTTTGTTTAACAATGTTAATAAAATTGAACAAACAATGGAAAGTGACAAAAGAAGCATCTAAAATAACAGGTATTTTGTTCTTAGTGAGTTGGCTTTCTTTATTATGTGCGATATTATTCGTGAATTATTTATCTGGAGAATGGGCAATTTCAGCAATATTTACTGTAGAAAATTTAAAATCATTTGATTCGTGGCAAGGTGTTATCATACAGCTTCTATTAATATTATCAGTGATTATTCCTGCCGCTCAATGGCCTTTCCATAGATGGCTTATAGAATCTGTTGCAGCGCCAACACCTGTTTCAGCAATTATGCATGCCGGAATTGTAAATGTGGGTGGCGTTATTTTAACAAGATTTTCACCGATTTTTATGAACGAGTGGACGTTATCAATTTTACTTATTATTGCAAGTGTTTCTGTATTAATAGGTTCAGGCATCAGCTTAGTCCATGTAGATTATAAAAGGCAGTTAGTTGGATCTACGATGGGGCAAATGGGCTTTATGCTTATTCAATGTGCTTTAGGAGCTTATTCAGCTGCAATTATTCATCTCATATTACATGGATTGTTTAAAGCAACTTTATTCTTACGTTCAGGATCGGCTGTGAGACACTTTGAAGTGCCTACAAGAATGAATGAAAGCATATCTTATATTTGGGTGTTAGTCGGTCGTTTCTTAGCTGTATTTATAGGTATCACTTTTTGGTTGATTACCCCTTATAGTAGTTATCAATTCATAAGTGCACTTATATTAGCTTGGTCCTTATCTGTATCATGGACACAGCTTGTTGCATTTGGAGAAGGAAAATTAGGACGAATAATAGGTTTAGCAGCATTAGTCTCTATCAGTGTTGTATACTTCGCTATTCATAACTTCTTTCATCATTGGTTACAACAATTTGAATTTCAACTTGCAGAACCACCTTTCTTTGTTGTCACTGTCATGATTGCAATGTTGGTGTTAGGTAGTTTAATGAGCATGTGGATAGGAAGAAATAAATCTTCTCGCATATTCTTAATGACATATTTATGGCTTGTACATTTCGGAGAAGCAAAATATCACTCTGTTGAAAGTCATCCAAGATATTTGAAAGATCATTTTGTAAAAGGTGGTTATAAACATGGTTAATGTAATCTTAAATACGCAAAATATAAAAAATATCATACAATCAGCAAGTCGAGTTATCGTGCCGTTATCGCCGATTTCAATTTTTGCTGCTAGAAACCCGTGGGCTAATATGGAAGAACAAACTTTTGAAGAAGTCGCAAGATGGATAAAAGAAACACAAGAAATTAACATGTATGCCAATAAAAATATTATTAAATCTGCTATTAAAAAAGAAGAAATCAATGAATATTTTATTTCAAATAAATTAGAAGATTGGTTAGAAAAAGCAGACTATAAAATTGATAAAGAAGAATTACTCCAATTTGCACAGAAAGCTTTAAAAGGCATAACTTTAAAAGATGAAGTAGTTAAGCAATACGAAAAAGAATTAAAACAACATTATACTGTAGATGAATTTAATCTATCTAAAAATAAGAAAGTTAAAATGTTGAGTGCTTATCAACAAAGTAAATCAGGTGAACCATACAGTGATATATTGAACTATCATATTATAAAATGGTGCAAATTATATTTAGATAATGCTCAATCTGGTTGGTCGATGCCAACACATAATGAAAGTTTTTATAATGCTTGGAAAAAGATGGTCGTATTGGATCCTGCATTAAATAAAAATATACGTCAACAATTTAAAAATTTACCTGAAGATTCAATTGAAGCAATGGAATGTTGCTTAGATAATTTGAATATTGAACAACAACATATTCAATCTTATTTAGAATCGCATTTAATCTCATTACCAGGATGGGCTGGTATGATGCTTTGGTATGATGAAAAATCTAATCAAACAAAAAATCTGTTACAAGAATATTTAACGATTAGACTAGCTCTAGAATGGTCACTAATCGGAAATCTCGTACCTGAAGATTTATTAGAACAAGAAGTTGATTACACTTCAATAGTTGCATGGTTAGAGTGGGGAGATTTCACTTTAGAAAAATGGCTAGCATTACCAAAAGATAAACAAAAGGAATATATACGATTTTCTCTTGATTTTGATGAGATTACACGTAAGAAAATATTGTTAGAAGCATGGGAAGATACTTATGAATTAAGTTTAAGACAAGAAATTAACTCTCAACATGTTAATAACATGCCAATACAAGAAACGAAAGCGCAATTGGCATTCTGTATAGATACAAGATCAGAACCTTTCAGAAGACAGTTAGAAATGGAAGGACCATTTGAAACGATTGGTATCGCGGGTTTTTTCGGTTTACCAATAGAAAAATGTGAATTAGGGCATCAACATACGCATAATTCATTACCGGTTATGAACCAACCGCTACATAAAATTCAAGAGTTTGAAGCGAACAGTAATGAAAATGATTATGTGGATAAGAAGAAAACAGTATCTTCCTTAATTTATACTTTTAAAAAGATGAAACAAAATGTATTACCTAGTTTATTATTACCGGAACTAACTGGACCATGGCTTAGTATTCAAACTATTACAAGAAGCTTTATGCCGAAAAGTTCAGGTAGTATCATTAATAAATTTAACGATACATTTTTGAAAAAACCTGAAACAACATTAACAATTAACGAGCATGAACATAATCATGGACAACAAGATAGTTTGCCAATTGGTTTTACAGAAAAAGAAAAAATCAATTATACGGCAGAAGCTTTAAAATTAATGAGTTTAACTGAAGGTTTTGCTCCCCTAGTTGTGATATGCGGTCATGGTAGTCACACAGCTAACAACCCTTATTCAGCTTCTCTAGATTGTGGTGCTTGTGGCGGTTCAGCAAGTGGTTTCAATGCTAAAGTACTAGCGACGTTATGTAATTTACCTGAAGTTAGAACAGGACTGCTTAAACATCATATTTTTATACCTGAAGAGACAGTGTTTATCGCAGCAGAACATTGTACAACAATTGATGAGCTTGAATGGATATATGTTCCGGAATTATCGAAAGAAGCTGAAGAATCATATATATTATTAAAAAATACAATTCCAGAAGTGAGTCGCAAAGCTAACGAGTTGAGATTAACACAATTACCAGGCATTCATTACGATAAGAAAAATGCTACTAAAGAAGCTAAGAAAATATCTAGTGACTGGAGTGAAGTGCGACCTGAATGGGGATTAGCACGTAATGCATCGTTTATAATTGGTCAAAGGAAATTAACAGAGAAGCGGCAATTAAATGGAAGGTCATTCTTGCACAATTATGATTGGAGAAAGGATCAAGATGGCGTTTTATTGAATACTATTTTGACAGGGCCTGCGACTGTTTCCCAATGGATAAATTTACAATATTATGCTTCAACGGTTGCTCCACACTTTTATGGAAGTGGCAGTAAAGCGACTCAAACAGTTACTTCAGGCATTGGTGTAATGCAAGGTAATGCTAGTGATTTATTAACAGGGTTACCGTGGCAATCTGTTATGAAATCAGATGAAGATTTTTATCATTCACCGATTCGATTATTAATCGTTATACAAGCGCCTAATCATTACATTGAACGTTTATTAAATGAAAATGAAGTGTTAAACACCAAATTGAAAAATGGTTGGTTATTAATTTCAAGTATTAATGAACATGGAGAATGGATTAAATGGTAAACAGATAGGAAGCAATTTTTTGCTGAGAGGATGTATAATGATGAACGAAGAAAATAATATATTGATATTAGGTGAATTAAATACACATTCAGAAGACGAATTTGTTAGACAAGTATTTGATAAGACAGCTCATGTGTTTACTATAAATAGTTATCAATCAGAAATAGCGCAAGCATATGGAGAAGTTATGAGATCAATCATTATATCGATTTATCAGAAAGACATTCGAGAAATATACATCATTGGTAAAGACGAGGCTTATAATTTACCTAATATTGACTTACCTGAAAAGATTAAAAGCATGGAAAGTCGTTTAAAAACGATAGACTATTTATTTGAGAATTGTAAGCCAGAAATGAATGGTGAAAGTATTATAGATTGGTTAAATGGTGAACGTGATGTTCATAAACGAATTGAAGAAAGTGTTAACCAGATTTATAACCATCCATTAGTACCGGAAAATATTAAAATTTCCGGGATAATATTCAAAGAAAATGATGCAGAAACAATTATTCAAGAAACAACTTAAAGAGTATTTATCAATTTGTGAGGAGATGAAAGATATGGACATGACGAAAGGATACTGTGAATCTACAATAAGTAAAGCTATCACACAATGGGAAAAAGAATATTTAGGTAGAGGTTCATTGTCAGTGAAGACAGATATTTTAAGAGATATGATTATTGTGGATTTACAAGGTATTTTAACACCTGCTGAATACAAAGTCTCTGAAACAAAGGAAGGTTTACTTTCCATTAAACGCACGAGATCTACTTTAGTGGAATCAGACGTTTCACATCTTTATGAAATAATATTTAATATAACTAATGAAAAAGTTGACAGTTTTCATACTGATTTAAGTTCTCGTACTGGCGAACGTATGATGATTTTTAAAATGTACAATAATATTGAAGATTTATTTAATAAATAGGGTTGATTTGTAAATGTTTATTTGCGACAATTTCATAGTTCTTTTGTATTTAAAAGAAAATAGTTGAATTAAACGAAACTTAATATAAAATTTACATTAGATTAACAATTATCGTTTAATATTCACAATGGTTACAAAAAATTTAATTGAGGTGTCTTATGGAATTGTCGGCGCTAGAAATTATCTTCACTTTTATAGGTGGTCTAGGTATATTTCTTTATGGTATTAAGCAAATGGGAGACGGATTACAAGCTGCAGCAGGAGATAGACTGAGAAGTATTTTAAATAGATTTACTAGCAACCCAATAATGGGCGTATTAGCTGGTATGATTGTTACAATTTTGATTCAAAGTAGTTCAGGTACAACAGTTATTACGATAGGGTTAGTCAGCGCAGGCTTTATGACGCTAAGACAAGCAATTGGTGTCGTAATGGGTGCAAATATCGGTACAACTGTTACTGCATTTATTATTGGTATTGATATTGGGGAATATTCTTTACCTATATTAGCAATTGGTGCATTTTTAATATTCTTTGTTCAAAAACGTAAAGTTAAGAATGTTGGTATGATATTCTTTGGTTTCGGTTCTTTGTTCTATGGGTTAGAGCTAATGAGTGGCGCAGTAAAACCTTTAGCTAATTTAGATGGATTCCACAATATTATGCTAAATATGTCTCATACACCGATACTAGGTGTTGCTGCAGGAACATTTGTAACATTAATCGTTCAAAGTTCTAGTGCAACAATTGGTATATTGCAAGGATTCTTTGCGAATGATTTAATATCATTACACGGAGCTTTGCCTATTTTATTAGGCGATAACATTGGTACAACAATTACAGCTATATTGGCAAGTTTAGCAGGTTCATTAGCAGCTAAACGCGTTGCAGTTACACATGTATTGTTTAACTTAATCGGTGCGGCAATTTTCTTATTAATTTTACCGATTTATGAAGCGGCTGTTACATGGATGCAAGGTGCATTTAGATTAAATCCAGAAATGGTAATCGCATTTGCACATGGTACATTTAACATTACAAACACATTGATTCAATTACCATTTATTTTTGTATTAGCGTGGTTAGTTACAAAAATTATTCCTGGTGAAGATTTAAATGAAAAATATAAACCTAAATATTTAGATAATAACTTAATCAATAGAGCGCCGAGTATTGCATTGCAAGAAGCGCAAGATGAAATTAGAAACATCGGAAAGTTATCAATGTCTATGCTTGAAAAAGTAGATCACACAGATGATAAAGCTGTTAAAAAACATAAACAAAAACACGCTGCCATCGAGAATATGTATGATAATGTTAGACAATATTTAAATAAATTGTCAGAGAAAAAATTATCAGCAAAAGACGGAGAACGTCTATCTGTATTATATGATGTGAATAGAACAATTTTGAAAGTATCAGCACTAACAGAATCTTATTTAGATGAACTGCAGAAAAAAGAATCATCTGATATTCGAATCTCAGAAAAAGCTGAGCAAAGTATAGATAGACTTTATGAACATGTTAAAATTTCATATGAAAAAACATTCGAAGCATTTGATGTATATGATTATGTTAAAAAAGATGAGGTTGTAAAACGAAGTGAAGATTCATATTTATTAGAACATGACTTAAGAAAGAAACATATTAAACGTTTAAGTTCTGGGGAATGCTCACCAGAAGGCAGTCTTGTATATATAGATATGATCTCAATATTAGAGCGTATAGGTTATCATTCAAGGAACATTTCAGAATCAATGATTAACCTTGGAGAAGATACGTATACTCAAACATCTGAAGTAAGATTATAAAAATAAGCATATCACTTAACTGATTATTTCAGTTTAAAAGTGATATGCTTATTTATTTTGAGTTAGAATTTATGTCCGAGAATATTGAGAATAAGCTAAAAAATCGCGGAAATATTTTCATCAGATGAAAATATATTCTAATACGAACAATAAGTTTCTAAACAAGTGTTATTGATTGGTGTTTATCATTATTTAATTTACGATATGTATAAAGAGTAATATTTATAAATTTTTATAACATTAAATGTAAGCGTTTGCTAAAATGAAAATTAATTATAATTGAAAAGGGGAAATAGCGATGCAATTAAATGTAGGTATTATAGGTTGTGGTGGTATAGCGAATGGCAAGCATTTACCAAGCTTGCAGAAAATTGAAGAAGTAAATATTGTAGCATTTTGTGATATAGATGTAGAGAAGGCTGAAGTAGCAGCAGACTATTACGGTACTGAACAAGCAAAGGCTTATGCAGATTATAAAGAGTTGTTGAAAGATGAAACGATTGATGTTATTCACGTTTGTACGCCAAATAGTTCGCATAAAGAATTAACAATTGCTTCATTGGAAGGAGGCAAGCATGTGATGTGTGAAAAACCAATGGCTAAGACAACTGAAGAAGCACAAGAAATGATTGAAGCAGCTAAAAGAACTGGTAAGAAATTAACGATTGGTTATCAAAATCGTTTTAGACCAGATAGCCAGTACTTACGTCAAGCAACACAACGTGGAGATTTAGGGGATATATATTATGGTAAAGCACATGCTATACGTAGAAGAGCAGTGCCTACGTGGGGTGTATTCTTAGATGAAGAACAACAAGGTGGAGGCCCGTTAATTGATATTGGAACACATGCACTTGATTTAACATTATGGATGATGGATAACTATGAACCTGAATCAGTAATGGGGTCAACTTTTCATAAATTAGGTAAAAAAGAAAATGCAGCAAATGCTTGGGGACCATGGGATCCTAAGGAATTTACTGTAGAAGATTCTGCATTTGGATTTATCAAGATGAAAGATGGTGCAACAATCGTTTTAGAATCAAGTTGGGCGCTTAATTCACTTAATGTAGATGAAGCTAAATGTGAACTTTCAGGAACTGAAGGTGGAGCAGACATGAAAGATGGCTTAAGAATACATGGTGAAGACTTTGGTTCACTATATACAACTCAAGTTGAACTTGAAAATAAAGGCGTGGACTTTTATGAAGGAGAACAAGTTGATGAAGCAGAAGTAGAAGCGCGTTCATGGATTGATAGTATTTTGAATGATACTGATCCTGTCGTAAAACCTGAAGAAGCTATTGTCATCACTCAAATATTAGAAGGTATATATAAATCTGCGAAAACAGGAAAAGCTGTTTATTTTGAATAATAACTAAAGGGGATGTCTAAATGAATATAACAGTATGGAATGAATTTCGTCACGAAGTAGAAAGCGAAGAAATTAAGAAAGTTTACCCAAAAGGCATTCATAATGTCATAGCTGAATTTTTAAGTGAAAAACACAATGTTAAAACAGCAACATTGGATGAACGAGAACACGGTTTAACTGATGATGTATTAAATCAGACAGATGTCTTAATTTGGTGGGGACATAAAGCTCACGATGAAGTAGAAGATTCAATTGTTGAAAAAGTAAAGCAGCGCGTACTAGATGGAATGGGATTAATTGTGTTACATTCAGCACATTTCTCTAAAATATTTAAAAGCTTGATGGGGACAACATGTGATTTAAAATGGCGTGAAGCAGATGATAGAGAAAGACTTTGGGTTGTAGATCCTACTCACCCAATAACAGAAGGTTTAGACTCATATATCGAATTAGAAAAAGAAGAAATGTACGGCGAGCACTTTGATATACCAGCACCAGATGAAACAGTATTTATAAGTTGGTTTGAAGGCGGAGAAGTATTCCGTAGTGGCGCAACTTTCAAACGTGGAAACGGAAAAATATTTTATTTTAGACCTGGACATGAAAGCTATCCTACATATTATAACTCACAAATACAGCACGTTATTAAAAATGCAGTGGAATGGGCTGAAAACCTTAACACTCCTAAACATCAATATGGTAATGCTCAACCGTTAGAGCATATCAGTGAGAAATAGGTGAGTGAATTATGGACAAATTAAAATTAGGTATGATAGGCGTTGGAGGTATTGCTCAAAACAGACATATACCTGCATTTAAACAATTAAAAGGTACTGCTCAAATTGTAGGTGTTCAAGACATTAACTATGATTTAGCACAACAAGTAGCTAAAGAACATATGATACCTCATGTGTTTAAAGATTATGAAGAAATGTTTAACGAAATAGATGCAGTTGTAATATGCACACCGAATAAGTTTCATGCAGAAATAAGTATTGCGGCGTTAAATGCAGGTGTTCATGTATTTTGTGAAAAACCAATGGCCATGAATAAAGAAGAATGTGATGCGATGATTGAAGCGGCTAATAGAGCAAATAAATTGTTAGCTATTGGATACCATTATCGATTTACAGATGCTGCTATTACAGCTCATAAAGCAATTGAAGGTGGCACTGTAGGGAGTCCTCTTGTTACAAGAGTTCAAGCAATGCGTAGACGTAAAGTACCTGGATGGGGAGTTTTTACGAATAAAGAACTACAAGGTGGTGGAAGTCTAATAGATTACGGCTGTCATTTATTAGATTTATCACTTTGGTTACTTGAGGATGTTCAACCTGTTGAAGTATTAGGTAAAACTTATAACCGATTAAGTAAAACACCTAATCAAATTAATGACTGGGGAACATTTGATAGTAGTACTTTTGAAGTGGACGATCATGTTTCTAGTTTTATTACATTTGACGATCAGTCTACGATGCAATTTGAGTGTTCTTGGTCAGCGAACATTAAAGAAGATAACATACATTTAAGTATTTCAGGCGTTGATGGAGGATTGAATGTGTATCCATTTGAAATATATCAACCTAAATTTGGTAACTTTTTTAATGAAAAAGCTGTAGCAGAACATAATGAAGATTTAGCAGCACAGAGACAAGCCATGAATTTTGTGAACAGTTGTTTAGGACTAGAATCTTTAATTGTACAACCAGAACAAGCTCGAAAAGTCAGTCTCATTATAGATGCAATATATAGAAGCAGTGAAGAAGGACGTAGTGTTAGATTAACTTAATATCAAATATAAAGGAGCGATACATATGAAAATAGGTGTGTTTACAGTACTTTTTCAAGATAAATCATTTGAGGAAATGTTAGATTATGTCGCGAATTCAGGTTTGAAGATGGTAGAAATCGGAACAGGTGGTAACCCGGGAAATCATTTTTGTGATGTTGATGCATTATTAGAAAGTGAAGCTAAACGTGAATCTTTCATGGATGCGATTAAACAACGCGGATTAGAAATTAGTGCGTTTAGTTGTCACGATAATCCAGTTTCGCCGGATGAAGAACATGCTAAACAAGCACACGATACATTTATTAAAACAGTGAAGCTTGCATCGATTTTAGGAGTGCCTGTAGTCAATACATTTTCAGGTATACCAGGATCAGATGAAGATGCGAAACATCCAAACTGGCCAGTCACACCATGGCCAACAGCATACTCAGAAATTTATGAATGGCAATGGGAAGAGAAGCTGATACCTTATTGGAAAGAAGCGGCACAATTTGCTAAAGATCATAACGTTAAAGTCGGAATAGAATTACATGCTGGATTTTCGGTGCACACACCACATACGTTATTAAAATTAAGAGAAGCAACTAACGATGCAATAGGTGCGAATCTAGATCCAAGTCATCTATGGTGGCAAGGTATTGATCCAGTAGCAGCTATAAAAATACTGGGCAAAGCAAACGCTATTCATCACTTCCATGCAAAAGACACATACATTGATCAGGAAAATGTAAATATGTACGGATTAACAGACATGCAACCATATGGCTCCGTACAATCTAGAGCATGGACATTTAGATCTGTCGGTTATGGACATAGCCCTCAAGTATGGGGTGATATAATAAGCGCATTAAGAATCAATGGATATGATTACGTCGTGAGTATTGAACATGAAGATCCTATAATGTCCGTAGAAGAAGGCTTCCAAAAAGCAGTACAAAATCTACAATCAGTAAATATAAACGAAAAACTCGAAAATATTTGGTGGGCATGATGAAAACCATGACCTTAGCTCGTGTAAAACTCGCTAAGGTCATGGTTTTATTTTTGGAGAAAGTATTGGTATGTCAACAAAAACTTAGACAGAATTCATAAGTTTATAAGAGGTTGGCGTTTGATAATTTAATCCTGCATGTATTCTTTCATTGTTATACCAGTTTATATACATTTTTAATTCAATTTCTAATTGTTCTATCGTATAGAATCTTGTAGTATTTATGAATTCTGTCTTTACTGCTTTAAATATTGTTTCTGCTACTGCGTTATCATATGGATTTCCCTTACGGCTTAAAGAACGGTTAATATTGAATACATCAATTACTTTATCGATTAATTGATTATCAAATTCTCGTCCTCTATCTGTATGGATATAGCTTATATTAAATAGATTTGTTTCTATACTTGCTAATGCTTTGAATACTAAGTCAGCGTTTTTGCGTTGTCCTACACTATAGCCTATAATCTCACGATTATATAAATCACTAAATAAGCATACATAATGCCATCTATTGTCCACACGGACATAAGTTAAATCTGAAACAATGTATTTATACTGTTTATGGTTTTTAAAGTTACGATTTAAATGATTCTTGGTAGTAGATTGGTTTACCTTGCTTGATGTTACTTTAAATTTCATCTTTGTATAAGTAGAAACTAAGTTTCTTTGTTTCATTAATACACCAATCTTACGCCTAGACACATATAGTCCTCGTTTCGTTAAGGCAATTTTTATTTTACGTGTACCATAACATCGTCGATTAGAAATGAATATATCTTCAATTTCATCTGCTAATATCTCATCATTGTTTTCTTTATTAACTTTATGTTGATTATTTTGGTGGTAATAGTAGGTACTTCTTGGCATTTGTAGGACTTTGCACATTGCTGATACTGAATATTTGTGAGTATTCTTATTTATCACATCTATTTTCGTCCGATTATCAGCGCGGCTTGCTTTAAAATATCGTTTTCCATTTTTAGCTGTTTATTTTCTTTTTCTAGTTCCATCATTTTCTTTTGTTCTTTTGTAAGATTATCTTTGTGCTCAAAAGAACCAGAGGTTTTTGCTTGATTAATCCATCGATCTAATGCAGATGGGGTTAAATCATATTCTCTAATAATTTCAGATCTTGGTTTTTCATTAAGGTATAAATCAACCATTTGCTGTTTGAATTCATTACTGTATTCTCTACGCTCTCTTCTCATAAAAAGACCACCTACTTTCTTAATTTTAACAATACTTCTCTTTAAAGAAGTTGTCCAATTAAGTGTAGACGGTCCAGTGAATATATGGTGCTGGGCAAGGGTAGAAGTGTGGGGTGTGGATTAATGAGGAAGAAAATCCAATAAGAGTGTGTGTACTTGGATTAATGAGTTAGAAAATCCAATAAAGGTATGGTTACTTGGATTATTGTCACAGTTAATCCAATAAAGGTGTGTGTACTTGGATTAATGAGTTAGAAAATCCAATAAGAGTGTGTGTACTTGGATTAATGTCGTAGAAAATCCAATAAGAATGCTGCTCTTACAAAAATGGTGCTTTTTATTAAACGTATCAAATATAATATTGGATTTTTCTTTGACCTTCTTTTTTGAAGTATTGGTTACATAATTTTCTAATTGCCCATTCATTTCCATCACACCATATTTGAGCTTCTTTCAAAGTAAAAGGTTCGTTTTTCAATATATATAATTCTTTTAAGTTTTCTAAATATAATAATTGTCTTGCAGTTTTCTTCGAACAATACATACATTCTCCAAACCTCTTATGGCTATTTAATTGTATGTGTCCTATTTTTCTGCATTGTGGACACCTTAATCCAGGATTTATTTGATCAAAAGGTAATAAATTCTTTGGATAGATTTTCGAAAAATCTTTCTTCAAGGTCTTTATTCTATTCAAAATAATTTTATTTTCTTCTATTTTATAATTTTTAATTAATTTTGGGATTTTGTGTAATTCTGTAGGTAGTAGTACTTGATTGCGGTGAGGGATTTCTGTATGAAGCGTAAATGTAGGGTTAGTAAAGATGAGATAGGATTCAACTGTGCGTTTGATATCAAGTTTAGATTTCATAAGTTCTAGTTCATACTCAGCCCGCTTCATCTGCTGAAAAGGTGTTTGAAATATATTTCCATAGCTATTTTTAAGATGGTTATCAATTATATAGTAGTCACCTTTGTAGTGTTTAATTTCTAAATTTATAATTTTTTCGTCGTCGACAATTAAAAAATCAATTTGAACTTTATTGTTTATATCCAATTCGATATCATGCACATAATTTAACTTAAGTTCTTGATCTAATATTTGTTTAATTAATTCTTCACCTTCTATTCCTTTTATTTGTCTAAATAATTCTCGAGTTGTTTCATTTTGTTCTAAGCGACCGTCTAGCGCTTTTAAATAAGTGGCATATTCCATATACCTACCTCCTATTTTTTACAATTATTATATAATATTTATTCAGTGAATAACATCTATAAATTATTCCAATTTATATCATTAACATTAGTAAATAGACTATTATCTTGTTCGCGAGCTCTGACTTTATTCATAACTCCCATATCTTCTAAATAAAGTGTCTCTTGTATACTGTCCCATTCATCTTTACTAATTATTACTGCACTATTATGTGATTTTTTATCACTAATAATTATTGGTGTGTGATTTTCATTTACCTTTTTAAGCAAGTTGTAAAAATATTTTTTAGCATACTCTGGCGTTAATGTGTCATCTTGTATCATTGTTTCACTCCCTTTAGTTATAGATTAATTTTTCTTTGAATTAAGATTACCATACGCTATTTTTAAAATAAACTCCGATAAATTTCGGTTGAAAGTGGATTTTCTATAAAAACGTGAAATTTAAAGCTAGAAGGATAAATATTTATTGATTCATAAAAATTCTTACTGTGTAGTATACGATTATACGTTATACTTCTACTAAGAGATTTGAATGGAGTGATGACATGAATGAACAACGAGATCAATGGTCTTCTAAATTAGGTTTTGTGATGGCAGCAGCAGGTGCAGCGATTGGAATAGGTGCAATATGGAAGTTTCCATACGTTGCTGGTCAGTATGGCGGAGGCGCATTTTTACTTATATTTATCATTTTTACGTTATTTATAGGTTTACCAATGTTGATTTCAGAATTCATCATTGGTCGTTCAACGAATAAAGAGGCTGTATCGGCATACGACACATTAGCACCTAAGTCACCATGGCGTATAACAGGAAGATTAGGGGTTATTGGTTGTTTCTTATTGTTATCGTTCTACAGTGTTGTAGGTGGATGGATAACGATTTATACAACGATGAGTATCACAGGTAACTTAATTTCAGATGGTGCAAATTACGGGAAAATGTTCGAAGAAATTATTGGGAATCCCTTTATTGCATTATTAGGTGTACTTGTATTTATATTAATGAATGTACTCGTATTAAATTTTGGTATTAAAAATGGTATCGAAAGAGCGAATCAATATTTAATGCCATTGCTACTAATTTTTTTCCTTATTTTAGTTGTAAGAGCAGTAACATTAGAAGGTGCATCTGAGGGATTAGCGTTCTTCTTTAAATTTAATCTTTCTGATTTTAGTGCAAAAGGTATACTATTTGCGCTTGGTCAATCGTTCTTTGCGCTAGCAGTTGGATTTTCTTGTATGGTTACATATAGTTCTTATTTAAGTAAGAAAGAAAGCTTACCGACATCAGCAGCATTAGTATCAGGAATGAATATTTTAGTTTCTATTTTAGCTGGTATGGCTATTTTTCCAGTCGTATTTGCTTTTTCATTAGAACCTACTGAAGGGCCAGGATTGTTATTTATTGTGTTACCAAATGTTTTTGGGCAAATGGCATTTGGCACTTTATTCTTAACATTGTTCTTATTATTATTCTTATTCGCGACTTTAACTTCTTCATTCAGTCAGTTCGAAATCATTATTTCAGCATTTGAAAAAGATGGTAAACGTTCTAGAAAGAAGATTGTTTGGATATTAGGATTACTGACGTTTATAGCATGTATTCCTTCTACATTGTCTTATAGTGTTTTAAGTGACATATCAATATTTGGGAAATCTATATTTGATGCGACAGATTATTTAGTGAGTAATATATTATTACCAATAGGTTGTTTATTAATCGCAATATTTATATCTTTCAGAATGAATCCAGAACTTGTGGAAAAAGAATTCCGTATGGGAAATCATTTATCTGTAAAATGGTTTAAATTATGGAGAGTTTTAATGAGATATATTATACCGATTATTATTATAATTGTATTTATTTTCTCATTATAAAGTCGTGATGTTATGCCAAAAATGAGGTGTAAAATTTGGAATTTAAACAGTTAAAATATTTTGTAGAAATAGTTAGAAATGGTGGTATGACACAAGCGTCTGAACATTTATTTGTAGCTCAATCTACAATAAGTAAAGCCGTTAAAAATTTAGAAAATGAATTTGATATTACATTATTTGATCGTTCACAACGCCATATCAAATTAACAGATACAGGTGAAGTTTTTTACGAAAAAGCAGTTGAATTCCTTACATTATTTGATAAATTAACAATGGAATTGAATGATATATTTGAAATTAAAAAAGGCCATATCAGGTTAGGATTATCTCCTATGATAAAAGTGAATTTGATTACAGATAATCTCGAAAAATTCCATAAAAAATATTCTGATGTAACATACGAAGTGCTTGAAGGAGGCGGTAAAGCAGTCGAAAATTACTTGAGCCAAGATGAAATAGATATCGGTGTGACTGCTTTACCAGTAGACTCTTCAAAATTTAATAGTATGCCGCTTTATAAAGAAGAACTCTTTTTAGTGCTTAATCAATCTCATAAACTTTCTCATAAGAAAAAAGTTGCTATACATGAACTTGTAGATGAAGAATTCGTTTTATTACACGACGATTATTATTTAAGAGATATGATAATTGAAAACTGTCGTAAAGCAGGATTTTATCCTAAAACGGTAGCTAAAATCTCGCAGTTAACTTTTATAGATAATATGATTAAAAGAGGTCTAGGAATTTCGATTGTACCAAAGAGTATCGCAGATCAAATGGGAGACGAAGTTAGAGCCATTGAACTCGCAGGCGAGAAAATATATTGGCACCTCGGCCTAATATGGAAAAAAGGTTCATATATGAATCAAGTAACAGAAGAGTGGATGGCATTCTTAAAGCAAGACCTTTAAAAATAAGAGGCTGAGACATGTATTTATGTCCCAGCCTCTTATTTTTAAATTTGTATCAGAATAAAAGTGAATTTGTTAGTTTACGAAATGGTTAATTGGATTTACTACGACAATAATCCAAATAGACACACTTTTATTGGATTTACTACGACAATAATCCAAATAGACAACTTTTATTGGATTAACTACAACAATAATCCAAGTAACCATACCTTTATTGGATTTTCTACGACAATAATCCAACTACACATAGCTTTATTGGATTAACTACAACAATAATCCAAATAGACACACTTTTATTCGATTTTCTGCAACAATAATCCAACTAACCACACTTTTATTGGATTAACTACAACAATAATCCAAGTAGACACACTTTTATTGGATTTTCTACCTCAATAATCCAAGTAGACACACTCTTATTGGATTTACTACGACAAT
The DNA here is from genome assembly GCF_022386395.1 of Mammaliicoccus sp. J-M40. Taxonomy (NCBI): domain Bacteria; kingdom Bacillati; phylum Bacillota; class Bacilli; order Caryophanales; family Staphylococcaceae; genus Mammaliicoccus; species Mammaliicoccus sp. J-M40. The sequence continues at coordinate 223,236 of NZ_JAJNIQ010000003.1, read as the reverse complement.
AATCCAACTACACATAGCTTTATTGGATTAACTACAACAATAATCCAAGTAACCATACCTTTATTGGATTTTCTACCTCAATAATCCAACAAGAAGTGCTCTACGTGAGTTTATGCAATATTTAATCCAATAAAGCAGTGTCAGCTCTTACTTTTATAAGTTCCATCTTCAAAAAAAGAGCAAGGAGTTTATTTCCTAAGTTCTTTTTTATTTTTTCTAACATAAAAAATATTATTATATGATAATTTAAATGTACTTTATAACTCTGAGTTAAACCTTTATACATCAATAGGTTTAACGCTTACATTAGTCCTGTTTATTATCCTTATATATTTCTTTAAAACTTAAGTATTCCATAATGGAATACTAGAAATCGATATTATGTATTTTATTAATACATAGTAACCTCATATAATATAGATTAAGAGTTTAAAGTAAAAGGGATTGATTAAATATGATGAGACGACTTATAAAGATAATATTACAAGTCACGTTAATATATGGCATCACGTTATTAGGCATGTGGTTAAGAGAATTACTTCATATACCTATAGCAGGTAGTATTGTCGGATTGGCATTATTATTTTGTTTGTTACTATTTAAAGTGATACCTGAACATTGGATAGAAGTTGGTGCTAATAAACTGATCAATGTGATGGTGCTCTTTTTTGTACCTTCAATTGTTGGCATAATGGATATCGCAAATCAAATTGATCCCACATATATTTTTCTAGCGATATTAATCATTATTAGTACAAGTTTAGTGGCATTATCTTCAGGTTATGTTAGTGAAAAATTATTAAAAATTAAACCATCAAGTAAGGAGGACATGTGATGATTATTCAAGCGATAGGCATGATTGTACTAACATTAATAACTTATATTGCAGCTAAGAAACTGCAAGTTAAATATAAGCATCCGCTATTGAACCCTGCTTTAATTGCTTCAATCGTAATCATTTTTGTTTTACTTATATTCGGTTTGAACTACACTGATTATATGGTAGGCGGAACATGGATTCATAATTTCTTGGATTGTTCTGTTGTAAGTTTAGCCTATCCCTTATATAAATTTAGAAAACTCATTTTAGCAAATTTCAAAGTTATTATTACAAGTGTAATGACAGGCATTATGATGAATTTTATAGTCATTTACGGTGCGCTATATATAATGGGGTACCCTAGTCAAACGATTGTGACAGTACTACCAAGGTCTATGACAGCGGCAGTCGGTATAGAAGTTTCAGAACAAATGGGTGGAACAGATACGATAACTGTTATGTTTATTATAGCTACTGGTCTTATTGGTAGTATATTAGGGAATTTCTTTATTACAAAAGGACGTTTTCAAAGTGATTTAGCAAAAGGTATGACATACGGTAATGCCTCTCATGCATTTGGTACTGCAAAAGCTTTAGAAGCTAATTTTGAGGCAGGAGCTTTCAGTACGATTGGTATGATATTAACTGCTGTAATCAGTTCTGTCATACTGCCATTAATGTATTTAATCACAACTTATATATAAATAGTACGAAAGAGGAGGTGTCTTATTTATGCAAACTTTATATCAGCATGGCACGTTAGCTACTTTGATGGCTGGTCACTTAGAAGGAACAGCAACAATTGATGAGATTTTACAACATGGTGATTCAGGTATAGGGACATTAACTGGATCAGATGGAGAAGTTATATATTTAGACGGAAGAGCATTTCATGCAAATGAATTTGGAGAGTTTAAAGCATTAGAAGGTAATGAAATGACACCATTTTCTACAATTACAAGATTCAGCGCAGATAAGACTTATTATGCTGCACACGAAAAATCTGACCAAGTATTTGATGAAATATTGAACAACATGAAAAGTAAAAATTTGTTCTCTGCTATAAAAATAACAGGAACATTTAAGAATATGCATGTAAGATGGATGCCTAAGCAAGAACCTCCATATCAACGTTTAATAGAATCCGCAAGACGCCAACCTGAAAAAGTAGTTCCTGAAGTTAGAGGAACAATTATAGGTTTCTATACACCAGAACTATTTCATGGAATTGGAGCTAGTGGTTTTCACGTTCATTTTATTGATGAATTTGAAAGTTTTGGTGGACATGTTTTAGATTTTGAATTAGAAGTAGGTAGTATCGAAATACAAAACTTTGATACATTTGAACAACATTTACCTTCAGATAATCAATCATTTTTAGAAGCAGATATTGATTATAATAATATAGGTTCAGAAATTTCAGAAGCAGAATAAAAGAGCTGGAAATTCATTTTCTAGCTCTTTTTTAATATAAATTTTTATTCATATAAAATGCATAAAAATACGTTATTAAAGTTAATTAAATTTGTTCAGTACGTTAAATGTTAACTTAACACAGTTGTTATAGCGATATTTGTTCACATTTTAATTAATGGAATTTATATAATTATTCAAAATAACATCAGAAATAGATTGTATGAAATTTGCATTATTATTAAAACTTGTATAACCTCATCATTGTGATTTGTTTTGTCGTATTCATTAATCATTGATCATGATTTCAATTTACGATACATAATAACCGACAACGAGGGGTGTTCAGGATTGCAAAAATATAAAATTATGGACTGGTGGACGTTCCTTGGTACGGTAGCAGTATTATTATTTGCCGTAGTACCGATGATAGTCTTCCCAAAAACGAGTCAGTATGTTATTACACAGATTAATGAAACGATTTCTAATTCATTAGGCTCGGTCTATCTATTACTAGGATTAGTAGTATTTGGATTTGTGTTATACATAGCTTTTGGTAAGTACGGAAAAGTAACACTTGGGAAAGCTAGCGATAAACCAGAGTTCAATAATTTCAGTTGGGCTTCTATGCTCTTTTGTGCTGGAATAGGTTCCGATATACTTTATTGGGGCGTTATAGAGTGGGCTTATTATTATCAAGTACCACCTTATGGTGCAAGAGGTATGACTGATGAAGCGTTAGAATATGCTACGATGTATGGCATGTTCCATTGGGGTCCAATTGCTTGGGCAATATATGTATTACCAGCATTGCCTATTGGGTATTTAGTATTCGTTAAGAAAAAGCCCATTTATAAAATTAGTCATGCTTGTCGACCAATTTTAAAAGGTCAGACTGATAAATTTCTTGGTAAAACAGTAGATATTTTATTTATATTTGGTTTGCTTGGCGGAGCGGCAACATCACTTGCGCTAGGTGTGCCAATGATTGCGGCTGGTATAGAGCGACTGACAGGGCTAGACGGAGAGAACATGGTGATGCGAAGTATTATATTACTTATCATTACAGTCATATTCGCATTTAGCTCGTATACTGGTTTGAAGAAAGGTATTCAAAAATTAAGTGACATAAATGTTTGGCTAACATTTATTATTTTAGGTATCGTGCTTATTATCGGACCAACTGTCTTTATAATGGAAACAACAGTTTCTAGTTTAGGTAATATGTTGAAAAACTTCTTCCAAATGAGTACTTGGCTAGAGCCATTTGGTGGCATAGGAGGAAGAAAAGAAACGAACTTCCCACAAGACTGGACTGTGTTCTACTGGTCATGGTGGCTCGTATATGCACCATTCATAGGACTATTTATTGCAAGAATTTCTAAAGGACGTACTTTGAAAGAAGTTATTTTAGGAACAATTATTTATGGAACTTTAGGGTGCGTATTATTCTTTGGTATTTTAGGTAACTATGCAGTATTTCTTCAATTATCAGGACAATTCGATGTTATTCAGTTCTTAAATCAACATACACCTGAAGCTACCATTATTGAAGTGATGCATCAATTACCATTACCTAAAGTGATGGTTGTATTGTTCTTAATCTCAGCGTTTCTATATTTAGCAACTACGTTTGATTCGGGTTCTTATATTTTAGCTGCTGCAACACAGAAAAAAGTTATAGACGAACCACTTAAAGCGAACCGTCTTTTCTGGGCATTTGCTTTATGTCTATTACCATTCTCTTTAATGCTTGTAGGAGGAGAAAAAGCTTTAGAAGTTTTAAAAACTGCTTCCATTTTAGCAAGTGTTCCTTTAATAGGTATATTTGTGATGATGATGATATCCTTTATAAGGACTTTATCAGGCGATCGGATAAAACTAGAAGAACGTGCTGATAAATTGAAAGAAGTTGAAAGACGTTCTTTAAGGATTGTTCAGGTTAGAGAAAAAAGAGAAGATGATAATTTGTAAAATAATTAAGGTTGTTAATAAGTCAAACATTGGCTTATTGACAATCTTTTTTTATATTACTTATCTTCAATTAACAGAAAATTAAAAAAAGAACTGTTGACATGTATGTAACTATCGGGTAAGCTAATCATCATAATTTATTATTCCTAGTAAACATATCAGAATAAAATATTTTTCAGAAATAGCTATGTTTAAAAATAAACCATTTTTATGTAAAAGGAGGTTATTTAAGTCATGACTGGAGTGTTAACTTATGAACGCTTTGAAACGGACCCGTTTGAAAATTTAAATGCTGATGACGAAACAAAGGGCGCTTATCATATTATTAAATGGGCGTATGAACATTATGGAGATTCCATTGTTTATTCATGTAGTTTTGGTGCTGAAGGTATGATTCTCATTGATTTAATATCTAAAGTGAAAAACGATGCTAAAATCGTATTTTTAGATACAGACTTACACTTTCAAGAAACTTACGACTTAATTGATCGTGTTAAAGAGAGATATCCAAAACTAAATATTGAACTTAAAAAACCAGATCTCACACTAGAGGAACAAGCTGATCAATATGAACCTGCTTTATGGACGAGTAATCCTAATCAGTGTTGTTATATTAGAAAAATAAAACCTTTAGAAGAAGTGCTATCTGGTGCTACTGCATGGGTATCTGGATTGAGAAGAGAACAATCTCCAAGCAGACAAAACACAAATTTTATTAACAAAGATGAAAGATTTAAATCAATTAAAGTTTGCCCATTAATTTATTGGACATGGGATGATGTGTGGGAATACATCGAAAAACATGATTTAACTTACAATGAACTACATGATTTTCAATATCCGAGTATAGGTTGCATACCTTGTACATCACAAGTTTCTTCATCAGGGGATTCTAGAGAAGGTAGATGGACAAACTTTAACAAAACAGAATGTGGCTTGCACACAAAGTAAAACTGCAAGCTAAAATTTTTAACATTAAAACATAGTATACCAATAAGATTAATTAGTTTTTTAAATAAAAATTGGACAGGATGAGGTGACATTTTTGGAGTTAACAGTAACGAATAGCCCATTTAATCAACAGCAGTCAGAAAGCATTACTCAATTACTTTCAACACTTACACCCGAACAGAAAGTTTGGTTGAGTGGTTATTTGACAGCTTCACAATTTAAAAATGATTCAAATCAAGCAGTATTAGAACCTACAACAGAAACGAGCGTTGCAACGCTACCGAAACAAAGAGATATTACAGTGTTATACGGTTCTGAAACAGGAAATGCACAAGGATTAGCTGAAACATTAGAAAATAAATTAAAAGAACAGTCATTTAATGTTCAGCTTGAATGTATGGAAGATTTCAAACCAAAGAATTTAAAGAAAGTAGAAGATTTATTTATTATTACTGCTACTCACGGTGAAGGTGACCCTCCAGATAATGCCATCACATTCCATGAATTTATACATAGTAGGAAGGCGCCTAAATTAAATGACGTTAGATTCTCTGTACTTGCACTTGGCGATGAATCTTATGAATTTTTCTGCCAAACAGGAAAAGATTTTGATAAAAAGTTAGAAGAATTAGGAGCTGAAAGGTTACATCCACGTATTGATTGTGATTTAGATTTTGATGAACCAGCTGAAAAATGGATGGAAGATATATTAAATGCTTTGGCAGTGGAAGCAGGTAATACATCAGATATACCAGCTCAAGTCGATCCAGAACATATTTCAACAACTCAGACTTATTCTAGAACAAATCCTTACGAGGCTGAAATTCTTGAGAACATTAATTTAAATGGACGTGGCTCTAATAAAGAAGTAAGACACATTGAGTTATCGTTAGAAGGTTTTGGCGAAGCATTTGAACCGGGTGATTGTATAGGTATCTTCCCGAAAAATGATCCGGAATTTGTTGAAGAATTGATCGAAACACTCGTATGGGATGCAGATGAAGAAGTGCCGATTAACGAAGATGGAGATAAGCTGAGTTTACGTGATGCTTTAACGAATTACTTTGAAATTACAAAATTAACAAAACCAATTATTAAAAAGGCGGCTGACATTTTTGAAAACGGTGTGCTATCAGAAAAAGTGAAAAAAGATAGATGGATATATGGATATGTAGAAGGTCGAGATTTTATAGATTTAATCAATGATTTCCCACCAGAAGATTTACAACCTGAAGCACTGCATAAAATTCTTAGAAAATTACCAGCGAGAGAATATTCGATTGCTAGCAGTTACGAAGCAAATCCAGATGAAGTTCATCTTACAATAGGAGCCGTTAGATATCATGCCAATGGACGAGATCACAAAGGTGTATGCTCTGTTCAATTTGCTGAAAGATTAGAGCCAGGAGACAAAGTTTCTATTTATTTGAAAAAGAATCCAAACTTTAAGTTTCCTAAAACAGAAGATACACCAGTTATTATGATTGGCCCAGGTACTGGTATTGCACCATTTAGATCATATATTCAAGAAAAAGAAGAATTAGAGCTCGGAAATAAATCTTGGTTATTCTTTGGAGAACAACACTTTACAACGGATTTCTTATATCAAACAGAATGGCAAACATGGTTAAAAGATGGTGTGTTAACTAAGATGAACTTAGCATTTTCAAGGGATACTGAAGAAAAGGTTTATGTACAACATCGCATTGAAGAAAATGGCGAAGAACTTTATCAATGGATTAAAGAAGGTGCAGCAATATACGTTTGTGGAGACGAGAAAAATATGGCGAAAGATGTACATCAATCTCTATTAAACGTTATCCAAAAAGAAGGTCATTATAACGAAGAAGAAGCGGAAACATTTTTAACGAAATTAAAGAAAGATAAAAAGTATCAAAGAGATATTTATTAAGAGGGGGCAAAATATATGAGCACTCACACAGAACTATCTGAGAAATTAGATGAATTAGAGCATATAAAATATAGAAGTAATTACTTAAGAGGTAGCATACAAGAAGGTTTAGATGATGAAATAACTGGTGCTATCGCAAATGATGATACGAAGTTACTAAAGTTCCACGGTAGTTACATGCAAGACGATAGAGATATACGTGACGAACGAAGAAGACAGAAATTAGAACCCGCTTATAGTTTTATGATTAGAGTAAGAGTTCCGGGCGGTACAGCAACGGCAGATCAATGGATTGCAATGGATGATATATCCGAACAATACGCAAATGGAACAATTAAGTTAACGACAAGACAAGCATTTCAGTTTCATGGCATTTTGAAAAGAAATCTAAAAAGTTCTATGCAAAGTATTCACCAAGCGGTTATGGACTCACTAGCAGCTTGTGGTGACGTTAACAGAAACGTAATGTGTAATCCAAACCCTTATCAATCTGATGTACATAAAGAGGTAGATACATTAGCTAGTCAAATTAGCGATCATTTATCACCTCGAACTGGTGCTTATCATGAAATATGGTTAGACGGTGAAAAAGTAGTTGATACAAAAGAAGAAGTAGAACCGATGTATGGAAAAACGTATTTACCACGTAAATTCAAAATTGGCATTGCAGTTCCACCTTCAAATGATATCGACGTTTATTCTCAAGATATTGGACTAATATCCATCATTGAAGACGATAAATTAGTCGGCTTTAACGTAACAGTTGGTGGCGGTATGGGAATGAAGCATGGTAATACAGACACATACCCACAAGTTGGAAGATTATTAGGCTATATTGATAAAGATAAAGCGGTAGAAGTATCTGAAGCTATTTTAACGATTCAAAGAGATTATGGTAACAGAACAAACAGATTAAACGCTCGTTTCAAATATACAGTGGATAAATACGGTGTTGATTGGATTAGAAATGAACTGAATAACCGTTTAGGTTGGGAAATTGAAGAAGTGAAACCATTTGAATTTGAACATAATGGTGATCGTTATGGTTGGACTGAAGGTAGTGGTAAATGGCACTTTACGCTGTTTGTACAAAATGGTCGAGTTAAAGATACTAAAGATTATCAGTTAAAAACAGCACTTCGAAAAATCGCTGAAATTCACGACGGTGATTTACGTTTAACGCCAAATCAAAATTTAATCATAGCTAATGTTGATGAATCAAATAAAGATAACATTCAAAAAATTATTGATGAATATGGTATTACTGATGGTGAACATTACACAGGATTAAGAAGAAATTCTATGGCTTGTGTAGCTTTTCCAACATGTGGTTTAGCGATGGCAGAGTCTGAACGTTATTTACCAACTTTAATTAATAAAATAGAAGGACTATTAGATGAAGCTGGCTTAAATGAAGAGGAAATTACAATTCGTATGACAGGTTGCCCTAATGGATGTGCAAGACCAGCACTAGCAGAAATTGCATTTATCGGTAAAGCGCCAGGTAAATATAATATGTACCTTGGCGGTGGATTCGCAGGAGATCGTTTAAACAAATTATTTAAAGAAAATATTGGTGAAGATGAAATATTAGAAAGTCTAAAACCAATTCTTATCCAGTATGGAAAAGAAAAAGATGAAGGCGAACATTTTGGAGACTTTGTTATTCGTAAAGATATTATTAAAGAAACATACTCAGGTCAAGATTTTCATAGTCAATAAAAAGAGGTGGAAAAATGGGCAAAGTATATTTGGTTGGCGCCGGTCCGGGTGATCCAGACTTAATCACAATTAAAGGTATTAAAGCAATTAAACAGTCAAATGTCATTATGTATGATCGACTAGTAAATAAAGCATTACTCGAATATGCGTCTGAAGATACGAAACTCATATACTGTGGTAAAAGCCCAGATAATCATTCACTAAAACAAGAAGAAATCAATGCATTACTTGTTACTTTATCTTTAGAGGGCCAGACAGTCACAAGGTTAAAAGGGGGAGACCCTTTTATCTTTGGTAGAGGTGGAGAAGAAGCAGAAACTTTAAAGTCTCATGACATACCATTTGAAGTAGTTCCAGGTATAACAGCTGGTGTAGCAGCTCCAGCATATGCTGGTATTCCTGTTACACACAGAGATTATAGTTCTTCAGTTGCTTTTGTAACAGGCGTTATTAAAGACTCAGTAGATGAAGATGAATACTGGAAACATCTAGCACTGGGACCGGAAACATTATGTATATATATGGGCGTAAAAAAACTCCCGGAAATAAAAAATATATTAATAAAACACGGTAGAAATCCTAATACGCCAGTTGCTTTAATTCATTGTGGAACATCCAATCAACAAATTACAGTAACAGGAACTTTAAAAGATATTGTTGATAGAGCTAGAGAAATTCAAAATCCAGCAATGATTGTAATTGGTGAAGTCGTTAAATTAAGAGAAAAAATAAATTGGTTCGAAGAAGTCGCTCAAGATAAACATATTCCAGAACTCATGCATTAAATCGGAGGGATACAATGAAAGGTGTACTATACGTCAGTCACGGTAGCAGAATAAAAGAAGCAACGGAAGAAGCAATTTCTTTTATTGAAACAGTGAAAGAGAAGGTAGATGTATCTCTTCAAGAAATATGTTTCTTAGAATTAGCAGAACCTACAATTCATCAAGGTATGCATAAATTAATTGAAAAAGGTGCGACAGAAATATCTGTCATACCAGTTCTTTTATTAAGTGCTGGTCATTATTTTAAAGATATACCTGAAGTTTTAAACGAAATTAAAGTGAAGCATCCAGATGTAGTGTTTACATATGGTCAACCTTTAGGCGTTCAACCTAGATTAACGAATATCATTAATGACCGTCTTAAAGAAACGCATGTGTTCCCTCATTCAGATGCAAAACTGTTAGTCGTTGGACGGGGTAGTTATAATCCTCAAACTAAAATTGATATTTCGGCAATAACTGAAACATTATATGAAACGACTCCATTTGATGATGTAGAGGCTTGTTACTTAGCAGCATGTGAACCATCTTTTGAAGATGCGCTAGAATCCGCACTTGATGAAGGTCATTCTCAAATATATATTGCGCCTTATCTATGGTTTACAGGCGTACTGGAAAAACATATTGAGAGCACTGTTCAAAATCATAAATCAAATAGCGATATCATTGTTTGTGAGCATTTAGGTCACCATGAAGCGATACAAGAAGCATTGAAAGATCGAGTGCTTGAAACGATACACCATGAAGAAATTCGAGAATTTGCATTAAATAAAGGATGATGTAGATGGCTTACGTGCCAATATTGATGGATTTATCCAATAAGACAGTTGTTATAGCAGGCGGTGGGAACATTGCTGAACGCCGTGTTAGAAAGTTAATAAATAGTGGCGCAAAAATTCACGTTATTAGCCCAGACGTTTCTAATTATATATATCGAATGCAAAGTGAACAAAAAATTATTTGGCACAAAAAAGCAATAACGTCTACCGATTTAACGAATGCGGATTTAGTGGTTGTCGCAACAGATGAAGCAGATGTAAACAATCGTCTGAAAGAGGAAGTACCTAAACACACTTTGCTTAATATGACGAGTAACGCTCAAGAGGGAGATGTTATATTTCCCGGGACATTTAAAAGAGGTAAATTGACTATAAGTGTTTCAAGCGGAGGCGCAAGCCCTAAGCTTGTATCGTCGATATTAAGAAATTTAGAAGATGATTATCCAGATGATTATGGTGAATATGTAGATTTTTTAAGTAATTGTCGATCAATCATTAAAGGACTAAATATAGAACGTTTAGAACAAAATCATTTATTAGAAATCATACTTTCAGATAAATATTTTGATAAAAATAAACAGCGAGAATTTATAGAGTGGTTAACGTTACAACCGAAAATGACTAAAGAAAGGAGTAACATATGCGAAAATTAACGATATTTGCAATCGTGGGGTTCTTAGCACAATTGATTGACGGATCTCTTGGAATGGGATTTGGAGCTACCTCGTCTTCATTGCTGTTAACATTTGGAATCGCACCAGCAATTGCTTCTGCTACGATACATTTTTCAGAAGTTGCAACGACTGCAGCATCAGGGCTATCACATTTAAAGTTTGAGAATGTTGATAAATCGATTATTTTAAAACTCGCTTTACCTGGTGCAATTACAGGGTTTATTGGAGCTGCCGTGCTCAGCAATTTGCACAGTGAATTTATTAAACCGTTTATCGCAATATTTTTACTCTCTATGGGGATTTATATCATTTATCAATTCGTATTTAAAAAGCAAAAAAATAATGAGCTCAATGAAGGTAAATTATCAGGATTTTTACTTGTTCCACAAGGAGCTATTGCAGGTTTTTTAGATGCGATTGGTGGTGGCGGTTGGGGCCCAGTTAACACTCCGTTACTATTATCTAGAAATAAAATAGAACCGAGATATGTTATTGGAACAGTCTCAACGAGCGAATTCTTTGTCACGATTTCTACTTCACTTGGATTTATTATATTCCTTGGGTGGAGTCAGATTAACATCGCACTTGTAGCGGCTTTAGCTTTAGGCGGTGTAGTTGCGGCACCATTCGCAGCATGGTTAGTAAAAACTTTACCTGTATACATACTTGCTGTATGTGTAGGTGGGCTAATTATATTTACAAATAGCAATTTACTTTTAAATGCTTTTGTAGACAGTGCTGTAACGATAACAATCGTCAAAATCGGCATCATTATAGTATGGGCAGGTTTAGTATTATTTACACTTTACCAACATCAAAAATTCCCGTTCAATGTACAAACTCAAAAATCTAGTAAAGTAGATCAAATTAACTAATAGGAGTGAAGCATGATGACATCAACAACTCAAACTGTAGAAGAAACGATCAAGCCACACGGTGGTCAATTAATTAATCGTCAAGTTGAAGGTAACGAAAAAGAACAATTAATAGAAGCAGCACAAACATTTCCGAAGATAACTTTAAATCCATGGAGTATCTCTGATTTGGAATTAATTGCTATAGGCGGTTTCAGTCCATTAACAGGTTTTCTAGGACAAAAAGATTATGAAAGTGTAGTAGACAATTTACGACTAGAAAATGGACTTGTATGGAGTATCCCGATTACTTTACCAGTGACAGAAGAAGAAGCTGATGAATTAGAAATTGGAGATGACGTTGCACTTTATGGTGAGGATGGCCATTTATACGGTGTTATAAAACTTGAGGAAAAATATACTTACGATAAAGCTAAAGAAGCACAAAATGTATATGGTACAACAGAAGTGGATCACCCAGGCGTTAAACGTGTATATGAAAAAGGAAATGTTTATTTAGCTGGTCCTATTCAATTAGTGGCTCGTCCTAAACATGACGAATTTAATGATTTTCATTTAGATCCTACAGAGACTAGAGCACTTTTTAAAGAATTAGGATGGAAGACAGTAGTAGGATTCCAAACGAGAAATCCTGTACATCGCGCACATGAATATATTCAAAAAATAGCTTTAGAATCGGTAGACGGTTTATTGCTAAATCCATTAGTTGGAGAAACAAAGTCAGATGACATACCAGCGGACATTCGAATGGAAAGTTATCAAGTTATCTTAAAACACTACTTCCCAGAAGATAGAGCAAGATTGGTAATATACCCAGCAGCAATGCGCTATGCAGGTCCTAGAGAAGCGATTTTACATGCTTTAGTACGTAAAAACTATGGTTGTACGCATTTTATAGTGGGCCGTGATCACGCTGGTGTAGGTGACTATTATGGCACTTACGAAGCACAAGAATTAATCACACAATATGAAGATGAAATAGATATTAATATATTCAAATTCGAACATGCATTTTACTGCACAATTTGTGAAAACATGACAACAGCAAAAACTTGTCCTCACGATAAATCAAACCATGTACATCTTAGCGGTACTAAAGTTCGAGAGAAATTACGCAACGGTGAACAATTGCCGAAAGAATTTTCAAGACCAGAAGTAGCTGAAGTATTAATTAGAGGTTTGAAAGAAAATTAATCTTGCAAGGAGCGAATAAAAAGTATGAGTACATCTACTAACATAACGTGGCATGATTCCGAAGTTACAAAAGCCGAGAGACAAGAAAGAAACGGACATAAAAGCGTCGTAATATGGTTCACAGGATTATCCGGATCAGGAAAATCTACAGTTTCAGTAGCGTTAGAAAAGGCATTATTTGAACAGAAGATTACATCATATCGTTTAGACGGCGACAACATTAGACATGGTTTAAATAAAAATTTAGGATTCAGTCCTGAAGACAGAAAAGAGAATATACGACGCATAGGCGAAGTAGGAAAGTTGATGGTCGACGCAGGAGTGGTCACAATGACAGCATTTATTTCTCCATACGAAGAAGATAGAAATATCGTGAGAGATATATTAGAAGATGGAGAGTTTATAGAAGTATATACAAAATGCAGTTTAGACGAATGTGAAGCAAGAGATCCTAAAGGTCTGTACAAAAAAGCAAGAAGCGGAGAAATTAAAGAATTTACTGGAATCAACGCACCATACGAAGAACCATCTAATCCAGAAATTATAATAGATACAGAACAACATAGCGTAGAAGAAGCGGTAGAAGAAATAGTAGCTTATTTGAAAGAACATAAATATTTGTAAGTAAGAAGCTTGAGAGACGAAACCATACCCCTAGGCAAGTAAGCAACCCTTAAATAATATATTAAATAATAATCCATAAGATTGAAAACAGAGGACCTCCTGAGACGGTAAAGGATGTTCTCTGTTTTTATTGGATTTAGAATGTAATTGGATGTAATGTTGCAAGCCGGTCATCACGTGCAACATACTGGTGTCTTAAGTTGCAAGCCGGTCATCTCGTGCAACATACTGGTGTCCTAAGTTGCAAGCCGGTCATCACTTGCAACATACTGGTGTCCTAAGTTGCAAGACGAGTGTCACGTGCAACATACTGGGTGTCTAAGTTGCAAGACGGGCATCACGTGCAACATACTGGTGTCCTAAGTTGCAAGGCGGGTGTCACGTGCAACATTCAATATCTCGCGACGCCGAGACGATACATAAAAAAGCTCTACTCATTAGATATCCGAACTAATGGGTAGAGCTTTTATTTGAAATTAATCTTCTTCGTCTTCTGGTATTGGGAAGTATTTATAAATTTCTCCTGTTTTGAAGGCTTCACTAATATTTGAGAGCCACTTGTAATAATTTTTGGACTCTATTAGTTGTGTGTGAATAGCAATCGCATCCTCTTTAGTTTCTGCGTCAACATCATCTGCATCAATAATTTTTTGGAGTAATACCACTGCTTCTTTTAGTGAATCCATATTAATCGTAATTTCTCTATCCCATTTTTTAGGGAAGAAATTGTTAAAGAATATGAAAAAATCTTTTTCAGCCATGAAGTGTTGTTTTCTACTGCCTCTAGTGAATTGTTGTTTTACAAGATCGAACTCTTGTAGTTTCTTCACGCCGGCACTCATGCTCGGTTTACTCATTTGAAGTTGTTCCCGCATTTCATCTAGTGTCATACTACCTTGGAAAACCATTGTGCCATATAGGTTGCCAACACTTCTATTAACACCGTATAAATCCATCGTCTCCCCGATGCCATTTATTACGATATCTTTAGCTTGGTCTAATTGTTTTTTGTAGTTATCTGAACTTGCCACTACCTACACCTCCAATAATTACTTTAATTGTATCATGAATTCTTTTACATTGTAGTTGCTTTTGTTTAGCTTGTCTATTTGAAATACAGTGATACGCCATGCTTCAAATATTAAAAGGTAATTTGACGACCTTTCAATTTATATGCTAACATAAGTTTGTAAAGTTCGTTAAATAAAAATTTAACAAAGTTAACGGAGGTAAGTTTTATGGGATATGTAAATAATTTGTCTACGCGTCAATATATTGATGGCCAGTGGGTAGAAGCTTCAAATAATGCTACTCGCGACATCGTAAATCCATATAATCAGGAAGTAATTCTAACTGTTTCGGAAGGTACAGCAGAAGATGCGGCTAAAGCTATTCAAGCAGCTAAAAATGCTTTTGAATCTGGTGTGTGGGCTGATGAAACAAGTGAAAATAGATGTCAAAAAGTAAGAGAAATCGCTGATTTAATTAAAGAAAACAAAGATGAATTAGCAGAGCTTGAAACATTAGATACAGGTAAAACATTAGAAGAATCATATGCTGACATGGATGATATTCATAATGTGTTTATGTATTTTGCTGGTCTAGGAGGTAATGATGGTGGTGAAATTATCGAATCACCTATCCCTAATTCAGAAAGTAAAGTAGTGAAAGAGCCAGTTGGGGTTGTAACTCAAATTACACCTTGGAACTATCCATTACTACAAGCTTCATGGAAAATAGCTCCGGCACTCGTGACGGGTTGTTCGTTAGTAATCAAACCAAGTGAAATTACACCGTTAACGACTATTAAAATTTTCGAATTAATGGAAGAAGCTAATATTCCAAAAGGTGTTATCAATTTAGTTCTTGGTAAAGGTTCAGAAGTAGGAGATACATTAACATCACATAAAGATGTAGATTTGGTTTCATTTACAGGTGGAATTGAAACAGGTAAACATATTATGAAAAAGGCTGCAGATCATGTTACAAACATTGCGTTAGAGCTTGGCGGCAAAAATCCTAATGTTATTTTCGAAGATGCTGACATTGAACTAGCGGTAGATCAAGCATTAAATGGCGGGTATTTCCATGCTGGACAAGTTTGTTCTGCGGGTTCTCGTATTATTGTTCACAACGACATTAAAGATGAATTTGAAACGGCTTTTATTAATCGCGTGAAAAAAATCAAACTAGGTAATGGTTTTGATAAAGATACAGAAATGGGACCACTTATTTCTAGTGAACATAGAGATAAAGTTGAAAAATATATAGAAGTCGCTAAAGAAGAAGGTACAACAATTGCTGTTGGTGGTAAGCGACCAGATAGAGAAGACTTAAAGGATGGTTTCTTCTTTGAACCGACAGTTATAACAAACTGTGATACTTCTATGAGAATTGTTCAAGAAGAAGTGTTTGGACCTGTCGTTACAATCGAAGGGTTCTCTGATGAAAGTGAAGCTATACGTTTAGCAAATGATTCTATTTATGGTTTAGCTGGTGGTGTATTCACTGAAGATATAGCTAAAGCAAATCGAGTTGCTAATAAATTGAAAATGGGAACAGTTTGGATAAATGATTTCCATCCATATTTTGCTCAAGCACCGTGGGGCGGCTATAAGCAATCAGGAATTGGTAGAGAATTAGGTAAAGAAGGATTAGAAGAATATTTAATTTCAAAACATATATTTACCAATACAAAACCTGAACCGGTTAATTGGTTTAGTAAATAAAATACAACAATGAAGTGTAAAATGCAGGAGGATAACATGATGAAAAAATCTTATGATTACATTATTATCGGCGGAGGTAGTGCCGGTTCAGTATTAGCAAGTAGATTAAGTGAAGATAAAGATAAAACAGTTTTAGTTTTGGAAGCAGGAAGAAGTGACTACCCTTGGGATTTACTTATTCAAATGCCAGCAGCATTAATGTATCCTTCAGGTAATCGTTTTTACGACTGGAAGTATGAAACTGAAGGAGAACCTCATATGGGTGGTAGAAAAGTATCACATACAAGAGGTAAAGTGCTTGGTGGATCAAGTTCTATCAATGGTATGATTTATCAAAGAGGTAACCCATTAGACTATGAAGGTTGGGGTTCAGTTGAAGGAATGGAAACATGGAAATATGCTAACTGTCTTCCTTACTTTAAAAAATTAGAAAAAACATTTGGTGCCGATAAGTCTGATCAATTCCGAGGAAAAAATGGTCCAATTAAATTAAGAAGAGGCCCAGCAAAGAACCCATTATTCCAAGCATTCTTTGATGCAGGTGTACAAGCGGGATATAACAAAACACCTGATGTTAACGGATTTAGACAAGAAGGATTTGGACCTTTTGACAGCCAAATTCACAATGGTAGAAGAGTTTCTGCATCAACAGCATATTTGAGACCAGCAATGAAGAGAAAAAATTTAACTGTTCAAACACGTGCGTTCGTTACAGAAATTAACTATGAAGGTAGAAAAGCTACTGGTGTGACTTATAAGAAAAATGGTAAGAAACATACAGTAGGAGCTGGAGAAGTTATATTATGTGGTGGTGCTTTCAATACGCCACAATTATTACAGTTATCAGGTATAGGTGATTCAGAACACTTAAATTCATTAGGTATTGAAACACGTGTTCATTTACCTGGTGTAGGTGAAAACTTCGAAGACCACTTAGAAGTATATGTACAACATGCATCTTCTAAACCTGTTTCACAACAACCAAGCTTAAATAAACTTAAGATGCCTTTCATTGGCTTACAATGGATATTTGGTCGTACAGGTCCAGCTTCTAGTAACCATTTTGAGGGTGGAGGATTTGTAAGATCTAACGATAAAGTAGAATATCCTAACTTAATGTTCCACTTCTTGCCTTTAGCAGTACGCTATGATGGACAAAAAGCAGATACTGAACACGGCTTCCAAGTACATATAGGGCCAATGTATTCAAATTCAAGAGGTAGTTTGAAAATTAAATCTAAAGATCCATTTGAAAAACCAAAAGTTGTCTTCAATTACTTATCGACAAAAGAAGACGAACAAGAATGGATTGAAGCAATAAGAATAGCAAGAAAAATATTAGCACAACCAGCACTTAAACCTTTCAATGATGGTGAAATATCACCAGGACCATCTGTACAAACAGATGAAGAAATCCTAGATTGGGTTAAAAAAGATGCTGAAACAGCATTACACCCATCATGTAGTGCGAAAATGGGACCTGCTTCAGATCCTATGGCAGTTGTAGACCCATTAACAATGAAAGTACATGGAATGGAAAACTTACGTGTAGTAGACGCATCAGCAATGCCGCGTACAACTAACGGAAATATACATTCACCAGTGTTAATGTTAGCAGAAAAAGCAGCAGACATCATAAGAGGAAGAAAACCATTAGAGCCAGAAGAAATAGATTACTATATACATGGCGTACATCCTAAAGATGCTGGCGTAATAAAATAAAAGAAAATATAAATCATAAAAACCAAAAAATAAAATGAGGCTGAGCCAAAAATCATTTAGTAATAATACTGATGAATTAGAGCTCAGCCTCATTTATTTATGAAAAACTATATTATTTATTTAAATGTCTATATAGAGTGGCTCTACTAATGTTCGTTTCTGCTTTAATTTCTTCTAGTGTATATTTTTTAGAGTGGTACATTTCTATCGCGTTTTTTAAATTAATGTCATCTCGTTGAGGTCGACCAATGCGTTTACCACTCGTCTTGGCCTTCTCCATACCAACTTTTGTTCTAAATTTGATGATATCATTTTGAAATTGAATCACTTTGCTGAGCGATTCGATAAAAGTCGTATGATAATCCGGGCTAATTGTAAGGTTAATGTTCTCAACAGAAATAGTAACATTTATTTCTTGGGCAATTTGTATAAGTTCTTCAAGTTGTGAAACTGAATCAGCTAGAATACATAAATCGGTAATGTATAAATGGTCGCCATCGTTTAACTTACTATAAAATAAAGAATTTAATTCTTTACGGTTTTCTGTGTTGGAATGCGATTCTTCAATTAATTTATCAACTTGATTGGATAATTTTAATTTTTGTTGTTCTAAAGAATCATAAATTTCTACTGGTCTTGTATAACCATACTTCATATATTTCACCTCGATAGTTCCAAAAAGGTATACATTTGAAACTCTTTTGTTTATAATGACTTTATTAAAAATATAAAAATAGGAGTTTAGATTATGTTTGAAAATTTAAAAATAGAATGGTTTTCAAATCCTAGTAAAAACATTCTAGCAGGTATTGTAGTGGCTTTAGCACTTATACCTGAAGCAATAGCTTTTTCAATTATAGCAGGTGTAGACCCTATGGTGGGGCTTTATGCAGCATTTATTATTGCGACTACTACATCTATAGTAGGTGGTCGTCCTGCTATGATTTCAGGTGCTGCTGGTGCAGTGGCTCTTATTGTTACACCACTAGTTCGAGATCATGGCGTTGAATATTTATTTGCTGCAACAATACTTATGGGTATTATACAGTTAATATTAGGGATTCTCAAAATCGGTAGGCTTATGAAATTTATACCTAGATCAGTAATGATTGGTTTCGTGAATGCTTTAGCTATTTTAATATTTATGTCTCAACTTGAACATATATTCGGTATATCAATTAGTACTTATATGTATCTCATTATTACTTTATTAATCGTATATATTGTTCCAAAATTCTTCAAAACTATTCCAGCACCTTTAATTGCAATCATCATTTTAACCGCTCTTTATATGTATACCGGAGCAAATGTAAGAACAGTAGGAGATTTAGGTTCTATAACGAGAGCTTTTCCTCATTTTCTTATACCAGATGTTCCATTTAATGTAGAAACTTTTAAAATTATTTTCCCATTTTCATTATCAATGGCTGTTGTTGGGCTAGTTGAAAGCTTGTTAACAGCAAAAATAGTAGATGATGCTACTGATAGTTATAGTAATAAAAATAAAGAGTCACGTGGACAAGGTATAGCAAACGTGATTACAGGTTTATTTGGTGGTATGGGTGGTTGTGCTATGATTGGACAATCTATAATAAATGTTAGATCTGGTGCTAACAGCCGTTTATCAACGTTTACAGCAGGCATCGTCCTTATTTTTCTTATTATTGTATTAGGAGATATCGTCGTGCAAATCCCAATGCCTATACTAGCAGGTATTATGATAATGGTATCGGTTGGTACATTTGATTGGCAATCATTTAAATATATTAAACAAGCACCAAAATCTGATGCAGTAGTCATGTTACTCACAGTTATTATCGTTTTGTTCACAAATAATCTTGCAATTGGTGTCGTTGTAGGTGTCATTTTCAGTGCATTGTTCTTTGCTACAAAAATATCTAACGTTAGAGTAGAATTAAACCAACAAGATAAAAGTTATTTATATTATTTTAAAGGACAAATATTTTTTGTTTCGATAGATTCAATGATGGAGCAATTAGATTTTACAATCGAAAACAGTCATATTGAATTAGACTTTACAGATGCACATTTATGGGATGATTCAGCAGTTGATGCAATTGATACCATAGTTAAAAAGTTTGAAGATAAACAAAATAGTGTATACGTTAAACAATTAAATGCTGATAGTAGAAAAATCATCTCTGAACTTAGTCAATTAAATGAAAGACATTTAAACTAATATACAAAGGAGAGAGTAACATGTATAAATCTATTTTATTAGCTGCCGATGGATCAGAAAATAGTTATAGAGCAGCTCAACAAATATTAAATATTGCAGAATCAGAAGCTCACGTAACAGTATTAAATGTAGTAGAAATAGACGAATCAAAAACAGTGATTTTACATGGGGCAAATTCAAATCAGCAACAAAAAGAAAAACTTTCACAAATTACTCAATTTCTAGAAGAAAATCATATAAAACATAAAATCAAAATAAAACATGGAGAACCAGCACAAACCGTCATTAATGAAGCAAATCGTCATCAACATGAAATTATAGTACTAGGGACAAGAGGCTTGAATAATTTTCAAGAAATGATGATGGGTAGTGTTTCTCATAAAGTAGCCAAACGATCAAAAATACCAGTTTTAATTGTAAAGTAAATATCTAAGGGATTAGAATAATTATTTTGAGCTTGGGATTTATTTCTTAAGCTCTTTTTGGTATTGCTTTATATATCGCATTTATATACAGTTAATTGTACATATACACTTTTGGGGGTGTGGTAGTGAACTGGTTATGGTTATGTTTACTCATAATTTCTGTATATCCATTTGTACATGTTGTTGTATATCATCCATTAAAGTTAGCAATGGGCGAAATGGTTCATGTAAAGAGAAAGGCGACATTAGCTACTATTATTGTGATTATAGCTTGTTTAGTTATATTTTTTGGTATGGCTTATTTCTTTAGGTTCAACACATGGAAAGTAAGTTTATATAATACAGCTTTAGATATGATTTATATCATAGCACCATATTTATCTATCCTTATCATGATATGCGCACTTGTGATTATAATTGAAAAAATAAAAAATATAAAAGAAAAATACGCTATTATTCATATTATCGCTTGTATATTAGTCATCATGTTGCACGTTGCGATGTGGCTACAATTATATGATGTTTGGCAACATTTAAAAGAAATCATTTATCAGGTTTGATGAAAGTTTAAAAATAAAACGAGCTAGAGAGATAAATCTTTAGCTCATTTTGGGGGATGGGAGAGATCAAAAAAGCAAGAATTGATATTGTTATTGGATTAACGACGACAATAATCCAAGTATGAAGTGCACCCCAAAAGTTGAACCAAAAATACACTTTTAGGGATGATTATTTTATTTAGCTGTTGAATAATTAATATATGAAAATAAGTATGGCACGATAACGAGGGCGATAACTAATGGTATTGTAACGAACGAATTAATTTTACCAAATACCCCGAGTAATAAATATATAAGTCCAACGATAATATATATTCGAGATGTAAATCGGTGAGTTTGTTTCCAATTCTTTTCACTTTTTAGAGTCCATTTATTTTTGATACCTAAACTTTTGTTTTGTGGTAATTTAGGTAAGTAGTTACCAATAATGATAAGAATTACAGCTAATACAAGCGGGATAATATAGTTGATAGAAATGTTCTGACCAAGTGCATTAAATATCATAATAAGAGAAATGATATATAAAAATCCTTGTGTTAAAGAAGAGAAAAATTGGTCTAAATTAACTAAGTTTGAATAATTCTTCCTTTTTTGATCTTTTTTTGTAGAAAATATAAACGTTAAATAACAAAATATCATAACGGCTATCATTATTAAGGCAGCAATATACTTATTAGCTATCCAATTTACTGAGCCATAATTACTGTATTGCATAGGTATAGAATCTGGTAAGTAAGCGAATGAAATCAACCACGTTAATATAGCTACTCCAATGATGAAAATGGCGGTTTTTGTGTTTTTTAATATGTCTTTCATGATAAAACTCCTTTATATTTTAGTTTTTAAACTTAATAATCCAGTTAATTGCTTCTTCAAATACTGATAAATTCAAATGGTAATAGATATATTTACCTTTACGTTCAGCATATATTAAGTCATTAAATTTAAGAATTTTAAGGTGCTGCGATACACTTGCTTGACTCATATCAAATTGTTCTGCTATTTCACTTGCTGTTAGTTTCTCATCTTTAAGCATTTCTAAAATATCTCGCCTTGTCTTGTCTGATAAAGCTTTAAATATGTCTCTCATGAACCCCACCTTTCCTTTCAATTAATCATTTAAGTATTTACTTAAATGATAAAATATAAAGTGAAAATTGTCAATATAAGTTCAAAAAAGGAGCCTAAGACATAAAAAATGTCTCAGACTCCTTCATACTTACTATTAACATGTACTTCCATTCCAAATTGAAACAGGAAGTATATATTCAGATAGTGTTTCTTGTTTTTCAAGCCTTAGATTTAAGACTTCAAGTGCTTTATTGGCTATTTCTTCAATAGGTTGGACTATTGTTGTTAAGTTGGGAAACATATTACGCATAATTTTAGAACCATCATATCCGACAATAAGTAAATCTTCAGGAATGTTTTTATTGAACTTTTTAGCAATTTGCATGATAAGTAACGCGTCTACATCGTTTGAAGCGAATACACCATCTACATCTGGGTGATCTATAAATATTTGGTTGAAGATTCCAGTTTTCTCTGTGTAAGAGATATTAAAATCTACAGAATAGTGAATAGGTTGAAGTCCATGATATGTCATTGTTTCTTCATATGCTTCTCGTCTTCTGTTTGCAGGTGTATCTAAAGTATGTGGACCTGTTGTATGTATGATTTTTTTAGCACCTTTTTGAATTAATCTTTCTGTAGCTTGTTTACCGCCTGAGTAATTATCAGATTCGATTACTGGTATGTCTTGGTTCATAATTCTATCGATTGCTACTATAGGAAGGTTTTCATTTTGATACTGTTGAATATTTTGGTTATGTGTACCAACGATTAAACCGTCGACTTGATTTGATAAAAGTTGATTTAAATAATTTTTCTCTTTTTCAGGATCATTCATTGAGTTCCCAATTATAACTTTATAACCTTGGGAATATAGCTTTTTCTCTAATTCTTCTACAAGTTCTCCAAAGAAAGGATTACTTACTGCAGGGAATAATAGGCCTATAATATTAGTCTTTTTATTATAAAGCTGACGTGCGACAGTGTTAGGTTGATAGTTTAATTTTTCCATAGCATCGTATACTTTATCGATTGTTTCTTGACTTAAATAGCCACGTTTATTTAATACTCTAGATACTGTAGTTTTTGATACATTGGCTAATTTAGCAACATCATCTAATTTAGGTTTCATATTTTAATCCTTTCGCCATAGTATTGAAATTCATTATTCATCATTATATCAAACATTTAGTATTTGTATCGTTAAATACTAAATGAAAATCATACTGGATTATAAACATGGTGTGTTATATAAACGAAAAAACCATCAAAGTAGACACTAAAAGTGAAAACTTTGATGGTTTTGTAAATACGTATATTAGAATTTGATTGCTTGATTATTTAGTTCATAAATTTCGTAGTTCGTTGAAACTGAGTCTGAAGCATTTATCCAAACTTGTGGATTTTCTTCTAAATAATATCTTTCTGTGAACACAGCTTCTCCGTCATTAATGAATATCTCTATAGAACTTGTATCGATAAATATGCGCAAGTTAACTTTGTCATCGCTAAGAATGTTGGCATATCTTGTATCATCTGTATCTTTGCGATATAACTCAAATTCATTAGTGTTAGAATTATATTTCAAGTTTAAAATGCTATTTCCATTTTTATCAGTTAAATAAAATGATGTTTCAGCATTTTGTTCTGATGTGAATTTGTGTTCTAAATTAATTTCTACATGAGAAGAATCGTCTATTAATAAAAGGTCATCTTTTAATTCTGTGCTGTCTGAATTTAGTTTTTCATTTCGTAGTGATTTCAATTCTTTAACAGGTTTCATATATATTTTTTCGTTTTTAATGTGTAGTTGTCTTGGTAAAGTTAATGCTCCAGCCCAGCCATCTTCTTTTTCAGGCATGTCGCTTTCCCACATCGCCATCCAAGCAATGAGGATTCTACGACCATCAGGCGCTTGAGTTGTTTGAGCTGCATAGAAATCATGTCCAAAATCTAATTCTTGGAAATTACCTCTATTAAACTCTGTGTTGTCGTCATTAAATTGACCAGCAAAATAACCATTTTGGAATAAGTTTAAATATTTTTTCTCTTCTTTGTCTATACCTTGAGGTGAACATAATAAAATATCTTTGCCATCTAATCTAAATACATCAGGGCACTCCCACATAAAGCCTTCTGTTTTTAATCCTTTAGATTTACTTGGTGCACCAATGTATTCCCAATTTAATAAATCGTCAGATTTATAAAGAATAATTCTACCTAGACCATCTTTTTCTTGGCTTCCTAGTACCATATAATATTTATCATTTTCTTTCCAAACTTTAGGGTCTCTAAAGTGATGAGTATTATCTTCTGGCTCAGAAGCAATTACTGGATTATTTTCGTATTTAGTAAAGTTTATACCATCTTTACTGTAAGCCATGTTTTGGTTTTGCCAGAAGTTATCTGGGTCACCATCGCCATAGTAGTGATGACCTGTATAGAATAAGTATAAAGTATCCTCTTTAACAATAGCACTTCCTGAGAAGCAACCATCTTTATCTTCTGGAGAACCCGGAGCAAGTGCTATCGGTAAGTCTTCCCAGTGTACTAAATCCTTACTTCTTGCGTGTCCCCAATGCATTGGACCCCATTCTGCACTATATGGATAATGTTGATAAAAAATATGATAATAGCCATTAAAATAACAAAATCCATTAGGATCATTAATCCAACCAGATTTGGCCATCACGTGGTAGCCTAACCTATATCTATCATCTGTTAATTGTATTTGTTCATTTGTCATGTCAATTATACCTCTTTCCTTTTTATTTGATTTTGACGAATAAATGGATCACCATAAACATCTTCGTCATCCTTTTTAAATGCGAATATCGCAAAAATTCCTGATATTAAAGCAATTCCTGAAATCACTAAAAATGTGTTGCTGTATCCTATGTTATCTCTTAGCGTTCCTAAAGGTGTTGATAATATAACTTGTCCAATTTGAGCAGCTATTTGGAACCCAATCATATATAAAGTGGCTGACAACTTAGGATTAAAATGTAGCGTAATATATCTAAACATTGGAAGCATAAATAATGGTACTTCAATAGCATGCATCATTTTAATAATTGAAATCGTAAATGGCGTAGTTAATACACCACTGAGTCCGATTCTAGCAACCATTACACAGACACCAAGCAATAAAGTATTTCTAACACCTAATTTATACATGATGATAGGCACAACACCCATCATTAAAGCTTCGAAAAATACTTGAATAGAATTTAACGTACCATACATTTGTTGGCCGGTTTCAGGTGAACTGAATAATTGTGTGTAAAAATCCGGGAACATTTGTTGGTCATAAATTGTATAGAACGACCATGAGAACATAATAAAAATAACGATTACCCATAAGTGGGGTAACTTAAGTAAATCGAGCATCTCTTTGAAACTCGGAATAGAACTATCAACATCCTCATCGCGAATTTCATCTTTAGCTTTATCTTCTTGTTTAGGTTTCCAAAATATTAAATTTAATAATAAAAATAAACCTAAAATTGAACCTATCCAGAAATTGTACTCTGGGTTTTTAACAAATAAAAATCCTGCAACTAAAGCTGATATAGCGTAACCAAACGAACCCCATGCTCTCGCTTGACCATATTTAAAATCAAAATAACGACTAAAACGTTCAGAAACAGCTTCGTAAATACCAGCGGCTGAAAGGAAGCCAGCAGATAGAAATAGTGAACCAACTATTATTCCAATCGTAAAGTGATTTTGAATGAGTGGTGCATAAATCCATATGAAAAATGGACCTACTAACGTTGACATCGTAGCACAGAAAATAAGTAAACTTCTCTTCAATACTAATTTATCCTGAAGAATACCATATGCGAACATTAGAATTAAAGTTACGAATGAGTTGGCTGAATATATCGTACCAACTTCACTACCAGATAAACCTAGACCATTTTTTTCTGAGGTAAGCCAAATTTGAAAGAATGACCACCAAATGGACCATGACGCGAAAAATATTAATAAAGTAAATGAAGACTGCAAGTAAGACTTGTTCTTAAAAGTTTGAAACATTTGCAATTAAATAATACCTCCTGAACCTTGAAAGGGCTTTCCTATAAAGAAGTGTATATTTAAATAACTAATATGTCAACCGGTTAACATATAAAATCAAAAAAATAGTATCAATCATTTTTATGGAATTCAAAATGATTGATACTAAATTAAATATGAGTTTTATATTTATTAATTTTTATTAACTGAAGCGTCGTAGATTGATTCTACAGCGTCTGCTAGGCCTTTATCGAATTCTTCTTTTGATTGTCCTGCGAATAAGTCTGTAACTAATGCGCGTGAGAAACTAGCGATTAAGCCTTCATTTTCTTTTAATAATTCGTTTGCTTTATCTCTTGAATAACCGCCAGATAAGGCAACAACACGAATTACGTTTGGATGTTCTATTAATGATTTATATTGATTAGGTTTTGTTGGAATTGTTAATTTCAACATTACGAATTGATCATCGTTTAATTTATCTAATTCTTTAGCAATTTCCTCAGTTAAAATATCTTCAATTTCTTCTTTATCTTTAGCGTTGATATTAACTTCTGGTTCAATAATTGGAACTAAACCTGCTTCGATAATTTGTTTTCCAATTTCAAATTGCTGTTGTACTACTTTAGTAATAGCGTCTTTATTAGCTTCTAAAATATTTGAACGCATTTTAGTACCGAAAACATTGCGATCTTTAGCGCGTTTTAATAGTTCGTCTAAACCTTCTATTGGTTTCATTAACTGAACACCATTTTCTTCATCAGCTAGACCTTTGTCTACTTTTAAGAATGGTACAATACCTTTATCAGCTAAATAATTAGATGTATATTTACCTTCTACTTCACGATCCATCGTTTGCTCGAATAATATAGCACCTAAAATTTTATCAGCGTTAAATGCTGGAGATGTTATGATACGTGTTCTCATTTCGTGAACAAGTGTAAACATTTCATCTTCACTATTATATTGATCTTCATCAATACCGTAGTCTTTCAATGCTTTTGGAGTACTACCACCACTTTGATCTAGTGCTGCTATAAAACCTTTACCGTTTTTAATTTTATCAAATTGTTCTTGGCTCATTTTTTCCACTCCTTATGATTTTCTACATGTACAGTATGATGAATAATAAAAGTTATCGCAAGTATTTAAGTTTCATGAAAAATATTATGTATAAATTAGTTTCTACAATTATGTCGAATTTAAGAAGTTTAAGGCTATGTCATTTCATAAATTGGACTGACGCTTTATTATAGAGGATAGGGAGGTTTCTCAATGAATAAAAAATACGCAATTGCACTTATTTCTGGTTTAGCTCTCGTAGCAATCGCTGTAGCCGTATTGTTGATGTCTTCAACACAAAAATCTACTTATTATGGTTACATGGAAAATAGCACTACAGCTGAAAAAGTAGTAAGTGAAAAAGATAATAAAGTAACAGAAAATGTTAAAATTAAGAATACAGAAGACTTTAAACCTAAAAAAGGTGACTTTGTAAAACTTATTTCTAATGATGACGGTAAAACTTATTATAAAAAAGATATAGTAGATCATGACGATATTCCACATGGTCTTATGATGAAAATACATGAAATGGATATGGACATGGACATGTAATGAAAACGCCAAAATCATTTAGATTTTGGCGTTTTTTTATACAAAATTATTATATATGGTAAAATTACTTTTAATAAGTTCATCAAGGGGGATATATTATGTTATTACGAGAGAAGAAAGAATCTGATATTGAAGAATTAGCTAAAGTGCATTATGAGTCATGGCTTTCAACGTATAAAGGAATTATTCCTGAGAGTTATTTAGATGAAATTACTTTGGAGTCTTACATAGAAAATCATTATAAATTTAATGCACCTTGTATTGTTGCTGAAATAGATAATAAAATAGTAGGTTTTTTAATGTATGCTAAAGATAAAGATGATGATACTAGTGAAAATTGTGGAGAAATACTCGTCATTTATTTACTTGAAGCATATCAAAACCAAGGTGTAGGTACTCAATTAATGATAGAAGCTGAGAAGAAAATGAAACAGGAATATGATCAATTAAGTCTGTGGGTAATTGAAGATAATTTACAAGCAGTGAATTTTTATGAGAAGTGTGGGTTTAAAAAAGATGGAAAAGTAGAATTAAGTGAACATGGTGTTGTTTTACGTGAAACCCGTATGATAAAAGATTTATAAAAACCATATTGCGATAAATGAATATCGCAATATGGTTTTTTATTTTATATATCGATTACATACACTTTAATATATTAGGATATTAATTTTTTGGAATTTAAGAATAAACAACGAGATTAAATTTTTTTAAAGTTTTTTTAGAATTATTAATAAAAATATGATTATTAATATAATACTAGGGTAACATACTAAAAAAGGAGGATATATATATGAGTAAAATTACAGATTCATTTATGAATGCATTAGATAGCATTATTGGATTTATTCCAAATTTAATTAGTGCGATTATTTTATTAATCGTAGCTTGGATTATTGCAGTAATTGTTAAAACGATTATTGTAAAAGGCTTAAGAGCTATTGGATTTGAAAAATGGTTAGAGAAAAAAGGATTAACTGAAGCAGGTAGTGGTAAATCTGAATCAGAAGGTTTAATTCAAACATTCGGCAAACTAGCTTACTTCATTATTTTCCTATTATTCTTGCCATCAGTGTTTGATGCATTAAATATGACATCAGTATCAACACCTATTAAAAATATGATGGATAGTATTTTAAACTTCTTACCTAGAGTTATAGTAGCAGTAATAATACTAATAGTTGGTTTATTTATTGCTAAAGTATTAGGTACATTAGTTAAAAACTTATTAACTAATTTAAATGTTAGTCGTTATAACCATTATGTTAATTTTGGTGAAAACAAAGAAAGTATAGATATTCCTTCAGCTACAGGCTGGATTCTTACAACAATAATTGGTTTATTCTTTGTTGTTGAAGCTTTACACACTGTAAACTTACAAGTGTTAAATACAATTGGTGAAGCAATTATTGGTTACTTACCATTAGTTATCTCAGCAGCTATTATCTTAGTAATCGGTTTTGTTGGTGGTAACTTATTATCTAAACTTATCAAAAAATCTACAGGCAATGGTCTTGTAGCAGAAATTGTTAAGTATTTAGTAATTGTTGTTTCAGTATTTATGACACTAGATCAATTAAACTTTGCTCAAAGTATTGTTAACGTAGCATTCTTACTTATCTTAGGTGCTGTTGCAGTAGCATTTGCTATTTCATTCGGTATCGGTGGTAAGTCATTCGCAGAAAAAACTTTAAGAAAAGTTGAAGACAAAGCAGACTCTGATAAATAATATTGAAGAATCCAAATAAAGAGGCTGAGCTAAAATAATTGCCCAGCCTCTTGTATTATGATTTAGATTAATGAGATAGAAAATCCTAGTAGCACCATATTTTATATAATTAACAACGTAGTAAATCCATAATATAAAACAAATCACATATCAAAATAAATGCTCCTAATCCTTAGTAGATTTAACTAAAGGGTTAGGAGCATTATTTTGATTTAGGGACTTATATCCCAAGGTGGTTATTATTTATTAAATACGAGTTTTATATTTAAATTGTTACAATACCTAGTAAAATTGCGATAAATAGCATAACGATTGAAAATCCCCAAATCCAGAAGAATGCGTATTTAATATATTTACCCATATTAATTTCAGCTAGCCCGACTGCTAACCAAAGAGCAGGTGAAAATGGACTAACGAATGTACCGATTATGTTTCCTATCATTAATGAATAGGCTGTTGAAAGTGAAGGTACACCAAATTGACTTGCAGTTGATTCTACAATTGGTAACACAGCAAAGTAATATGCATCTGTACTAGTTAATAAATCTAATGGAACACCTAGCATACCAATTATAATATGTAGATAAGGTCCAACTGCTGTTGGTATTATATCAATCAATGATAACGCGATTGATTCTAACATGCCTGTTTCATTTAAAATACCTAAAAATACACCAGCAGCTAAAATAACCGCGGCCATCATTAAAGCATTAGGTGCGTGTGCACGTAAGCGATCCATTTGTTCGTCAACATCTCTGAAGTTTAATGGTAATGCAATACCGACACCAATCATAAATGCTAATTCTGGTGGAACGATGTCTAATAACATCATTGCAACTATAATAATTGTAAGTATAAGATTGAGCCAAAGAATATAAGTATGTTTTTTAGCTTCACCTTTAATTGAAGCATTTTCTTCTTGATCTTTTTGATAATTTTCAATAATTTCATTCATGTCTACTTTAATTGTTTCTTCATCAGGAAATTCTCTTGCAATACGTTTCTTTTCTCTTAAGCCTAAATAAATAGCAAATAGAATTGCTAAGACGATGCCTATTAATTGTATAGGTATGATGTTGTACCAAAGCTGATTAATATTATCTACTTTTAGAACTGAAGCAGTACGAGCCATTGGTCCGCCCCAAGGCACCATGTTAATAATAGCGGCACTTAGCGCAAGTAGTAACACTAATAAATAAGGACTCATTTTAAGTGTTCTATATAAAGGTAATAAAGCAGGAATCGCTAATAAGAAAGTAGTGGCACCAGCACCATCAAGTTGTGCAAAAGTACCAATAATGGTTGTGACAATTGCTACGATAATAATATTTCCACGTGTTAATTTAATCATGCCTTTAACTAACGGTCTAAATAAGCCGCTATCTGAAATAATTCCAAAGTATATAATCGCGAAAATAAACATTACTGCTACATTAAATACTTGATCAAAACCAGAATCTACATATTTTCGTATATCTCCGAAACCATGTCCAAGAACTAATGCGCCAATAATAGGTATTATTGTCATACCGACTACTGGACTGACCTTTTTAAAAATTAACATTGTGACAATGGATATTATAATAATAAGCCCCACAATTGTTAACATTGTATTTGCTTCTTCCATGAATGATCCCCCTCTTTAATTAAGCGCTTACAAATAATGTTAAACAAAAACTTTCTATGCAAAATGAACTCTTATAGAAAGCTTTAATTAGTATATCATTATAGAAAGTAAAAATGTACTGAATTTTAAGAATTTTTAGTTTTTGATATTATAAAATTTTTAATCATGGTTTGATATTTTACATATTATGTTATAATTTAAATAATTAAAGAAATATATAAAGTTTTTAATTGTATAATAATATATTGAAGAGGTATATAAATTGAATAAATACATAATAGCACTATTTAGCATCATGATTACTCTAACGCTTATAGGATGCTCAAATGATAGCAACAAAGAGACGGATTCATCAGAGAAAAGTGATTCAGATAAAATTGTAAAATCAAAACAACAAGAAAAAGCAAAATTGCCTAAAGATGTATTTCAAACAGATGACAACAATCAATCATTAACTAAAGATGATGTGAAGAAAAGTATTCAAAAATATCTTAATACAAATGAATCAGTATATAATGTAACTTCAAAAATTGAAGAAAAAGTATGTGATGAACAAAATTTAACAAATGAAGAAACTAAGCAATTAGAACAAGCTCGTAAATTGTTAGACGAGAATGATCAAAACTTCTCTAATTATTTAAAGAATAATGAATTACCAAGCGAATACAAAAAAGATACATATAGAATAAGTGAGTACTTTACAGCTTATAATGATACTTTAAGTAAACTTGATAATAGTATTCAACAAATGGAAAAAAAGGCTAATGACGGTGAAATACCAATTAAAGAAGTGAAAGATATAATACCAGATAGCGATAAAGTTAATGGTAAACAACAACAGAAAATAGAAAAGTTTCTTAAAAGCATTGATATTAAAACAAAAGCATTTGAAAGGTGATTGAATTACCAATGAATAAAATGAAGTTAGCAATTTTTATAGATGACTGTAGACATATATTAGGGTTCGCCATTCTATTAGTTTATTTTATATTAAGTTCGAAGTTTTATATACAATTTGCTTATTCAATTGTGATCACGTTATCGACTTGTTTATATTCATTGTTTTTTATCGCTTCTGATTATAGGATGGCTAGATATCAACGTAAACCATTGGTTTCCGTAAAATATAGAATATTTCAATCAATAATATTCTTATTACTAGGTGTGACTGTATACTATAGTAATTATTGGGAAAGTTTTATTGGTGTTATCATATATGGGATTGTAGCACTAGTTATATTTATAATGTTCAATAAAAAAATATATAAAATACAAGGGTTTGAGTATGTTGATGAATAGAATGCTAAATAATATAGATTTAATGAGGGTAGTTACAATATTTATAGTAATATTTATAAGTCTAGGCGCAGTAAAAATATTTGGTTTAGATAAAGGTACTTATATTATTATTTTTATCGCTACGATTTCGTATTTATTCTTCGAATGGTTAAGAGCTAAAAAGGTAGCTAAAAATATTAAAAAATTTATGTTATTTAAAATAGGACTAGCTATAATAATAATGTGTATTGCATTATCATATTTTATTCTATTTTGGAAGTCTAATAGTAATTTGAGTATTTTTTATATCATTATTTACACTATCATTGGATTCGTTCACAGTTATATTGAAAAGAAATATTTAATTAAAAATACTAATAATGAAACAAATTCATAAGAGATAAATTGTATAAAAATACGCTTGTAATGCATCCACAAGCGTATTTTTTATTTATTTTTATATAGAAAGAATAAACTTCTTGAAATGTTGTTGAATAAAAATATTGATATTTAATTGAAACGATAGTATTTTCAGAATTTTATATCAAAACATATAGACATTTATTTCCATATATTTTATAATTGATAACGGTTATCAATTATAAAAGGAGGAAAAATATGAATAATTATAAGAGGTTATTAGTTATGTTACTTGTTGCTAGTGCGTTATTTTTAACAGCTTGTAGTGATAGTAATAAATCAAATGATAAAGATAAAGAAGCGAAAGGTGAGGAACCTAAACAAGAAAAATCAATAGAAATTAAAGATGAATTGGGTACGGTTCAACTTAAAGATAAACCTAAAAATATAGTTGTATTAGAATATTCATTTGCTGATGCTGTTAAAAATTTAGGTTCGACACCAGTTGGTATCGCTGATGACAATAAAAAAGAAATTATTAAGAAGTTATATGGAGAAGAAGTGAAATATACTTCTGTAGGTACACGTAAACAACCTAACTTAGAATCGATTAGTTCATTAAAACCAGATTTAATTATTGCAGATGTTCAAAGACATAAAGGAATTTATGAAGATCTTAAGAAAATCGCACCAACGATGATTTTAAAGAGTAGAGAAGCAAGCTTTGACGATGTAAATGCTTCATTTGAAAAAGTAGCAACTGCAATGGGCAAAGAAGATGAAGGCAAAAAGATGTTGGATGATTTAGAAGATAAATTAAAAGAAGCTAAATCAAAAAATGAAAAAGCTTCTAATAAAGATGAAAAAGTTATGATTGCTGTTGCGCGTGAAGATGCATTCCAAGCACATACCTCGCATTCTTATGTAGGCCAACTATTAGAGAAAATGGGCATGAAAAATGCGATTGAATCTAAT
Organism: Mammaliicoccus sp. J-M40; assembly: GCF_022386395.1. NCBI lineage: Bacteria > Bacillati > Bacillota > Bacilli > Caryophanales > Staphylococcaceae > Mammaliicoccus > Mammaliicoccus sp. J-M40. The sequence continues at coordinate 189,200 of NZ_JAJNIQ010000003.1, read as the reverse complement.
AAAGCGTATGAAGAAGTAAACTTAGAAACATTATCTAAAGTAAATCCGGATAAATTAATTATTACTTCTGATAAAGATAAACCGATTACTGATGAATGGAAAAACAAAGAACTTTGGAAAGAGTTAAGTGCTTATAAAAAGGGTCAAATTCAAGAAGTGGATAGAGATTATTGGACTAGATTTAGAGGTTTCAAAGCAAATGAATACATCATGAAAGATGTAGAGAAAAATAATAAATAATTGAATGGAACAATGAGTGTGTAGTTTTATGCATTCATTGTTCCATCATTTCAATATTTAGTTGGTGAAATGATGCAGAGAAAGTCTATTATAACAATGGTCATGATTATCATATTAGTGATAGGTATGATATTGAATTTGAGCATAGGTTCAACGTTTATGAGTTTAAAGACGATATTTAATGCCATTGTAGCAGATGATCACTCTAAAGATGCGCTGATTATTAATACGATTCGTTTGCCAAGATTATTCGTTGCTATAATGGTAGGAATAAGTTTAGCTGTAGGCGGTGCTATTATGCAAGCTTTAACTAAAAATGCTTTGGCATCGCCTCAAACATTTGGAATTAATGCAGGAGCAGCATTGTTACTTGTTGCTTCAATTGTATATTTACCAGGCCATTCAGATACAATTAATCCTTATATTGCTTTTTTAGGTGCAATTGTAGGTGGGTTGATAGTATATACGTTTATTTATGGACACGAGAATAATCATGTACGATTAGCATTAGCAGGTATGACAATCCATTTATTATTATCTTCCATAACTGAAGTGTTGATAATACTTAATGAGAATTCTACTGATGTTTTGTATTGGTTAACGGGTTCATTAAATGGTAAGGATTGGGATGGTGTACAAATCTTATTACCCTGGTTTGTAATAGGTGTATCTGTTGCTTTATTTTTATCTAAAGACTTAACCGTTTTATCATTAGGGGATATATTTGTAACGAGCTTAGGTCTTCATAAGAAACTTAAATATTTAATTTTTAGTTTTATTGTGATTATATTAGCTGGTTCGTCTGTAGCTGTAGCAGGACCAATTGCATTTATAGGTCTAATTGCACCTCATATTTCAAGAAGATTAATAGGTGGAGGGTATGAGAAGAACTTATACTTCACCGCATTAACAGGCGCAGTTATTCTCGTATATGCAGATACGTTATCACATATCATTGCTTATCCATATGAATCTCCAGTTGGAATTGTAACAGCACTAATCGGGGGACCATTCTTCTTATATCTTTGTAAAAATGGAAGGAGTGGTCTTAAATAATGAAGTATAAATGGAAGTTTATCATTGTGATAGTTGTTCTGATTATAAGTATCTTGCTACATGTACAAGTCGGATCACAATTCATTTCATTTAAAGATACATTAAACACGGTTGCTGGAACAACTGATGATTATGCATTTGTATTATATACATATAGAATACCAAGAATGGTCATTTCTTTAATTTCAGGTTTACTATTAGGATTAGCAGGTGCTATTGTACAAACATTACTTAGAAATCCATTGGCTTCACCTGATATTATAGGTGTTACTAAAGGAGCTGGATTATTTGCCGTTGCGCAGTCATTACTATTACCAGCATTGCCATTCTATTATCTAGGTATTTCTTCATTTCTTGGTGCGGTTATAATGATTATAATCATTATGTTCTTGGGGAGGATTTTTCAAGCGACAACTTATACGATAGCTTTAATTGGTGTAGCTTTAAGTGCTATATGCCAAGCTGGTATTCAGTACTTTATGATACGCTATCCAGATAATATCAATACTACATTGCTTTGGCTGTCGGGTAGTGTATGGAGTAGAGATTTTGATGACTTGTGGAATTTTATACCGAGTGTATGTATATTACCATTGATATTTATATTCGCAAATAAGTTGGATATTTTAAGTTTAGGTGATGAAGCGGCCATAAGTTTAGGAGAAAAGGTAAGTATTATTAGAAGTGCTTATTTATTCATGTCAGCAATATGTATTGGTTCCGTCGTATCTGTTACAGGTACAATTGGTTTTATCGGCTTAATATCTCCTCATATTGCAAGGTTATTAGTAGGAAGAAAAGCTATAAGACTTTTACCAGTATCATCTATTATAGGGGCTATATTTTTACTTTTAGCGGATGCTATTGGTAAAGGTATTGCACCACCTGTAGAAATCCCAGCTGGGGTTATTACTGCAATAATTGGCGCACCATACTTTTTATTCTTACTTAAAAAAGAGAAATGAGTATGTAGAGAAGGTGAGTGTGAGGGTTGTCTTACTTCAGACAGAAGGAAGTCTAAAAAATATATCGAAAGTTACAAAAAGACCTTTCCATTATCTAAATATGATGGAAAGGTCTTTTTATAAAGTTATTTCATTTCTTTAAATGCTTTGTAGAATATTTCTCTTTGTTTCTCTAATGAGATTGGGTCATTATATTGTGTTTCTGTAACGTCAAATTTCACCACATGATTGTTCTTCATAGCATCTGTATTTTTCCATACATTAGTTTCTTCAAATTGCGCTTTTTGGTCGCCATTGGCAGCTATAATAACATAGTCTCCTAAATATTGATCAAATTGTTCTGGAGTGATAGTGAGTGTGCTTGTCTTTTTAGTTGCTGATTTTAATTCATCAGGTAATTTTAATCCCCAACCATCAAATATAATTTCTCCACCTCTGCCCATCTTATCGTTAAATGCAATGAGCCCTTTAGGTGTTTGCTGTAAAATAGTGGCTGTTTTTCCTTTTATTAATGATTCCAGTTCTTTTTTATCTTTAGATAGTTGTGCTTTCCATTCTTTAAGCCATTTATCTGCTTTGTCTTGTTCTCCAACTAATTCAGCTAGCAGTTTTGTATTGTCTTCATATGTAGATTTCATGTTATCGAAAGTAACAGTAGGTGCTATTTTTTTAAGTTTATTTAAATTTTTGTCTTGAGATGTTGCGATAATTAAATCCGGTTTTGCTTTGGCAATTTGTTCAACGTTTGTGTTATCAATCTTCTTAGAATCTTTTGTAACATCATTTAATACTTTATTCTGCTTAACAAATTCTGGTACAGCTACTGGCTTATGTCCAAATTTTACTAATGCGCCCACGTATGTTGGATGTAATACAACGATACGTTTAGGGTCTTTTGGAACTTCAACTTTTTCTCCAGAATCGTTCGTAAATGATTTAGTATCAGATTTACTGCCTTCTGATTCTTTACTATTTTCTTTAGTGTTACTATTCCCACAAGCTGCTAAAAGCATAACTAAAACAAGCATAAAAACGGATAATTTTTTCATCATCGTCCTCCTATTTTTTTGTAAATGATAATTCTTCTCAATTATACCAAATTGAAAAACCATTACAATAAATTTTTGGAAAATTAAAATAGGAAACATTTGAAGAATTAGGTAAAAACAAGTAGAATTAAAAAAGAATCGATACTTGAAAGGAGTGAGATAATAATGGAATGGCTCATAGGGTTACTAGGAGAAGATATATTATTTAATTATTTAACGTTTAGTATACATTACTTCATTCCAATATTATTAACGCTTCTATTTGTATACTTAGAAATGCAAGCAAGTATCAAATTGAACGAGACATGGCATGTACAACCATCTACTGAAGTACAAGATCAGTATATTTTTGTATGGATGGTACCTATATTAAGATGGAGAATAAAATGCCTGTCGAAAACAGTCGATGAAGAAGACGCGTTGCCAATATATTAAATCATATTTTATTTAATATATTGGAGGAAAATTTTTTGAAAAAACTATACACAGTAATCGCATTTTTAGCAATATCATTAATACTAGGAGGATGTGCACCACAAGAAGGTGGCATGTTCCATTCAACATTTGTTGAACCATTTGTTCATCTTATTAAATTCTTTGCATCATTTTTCGGTAATAGTTACGGAATAGGTATCATCATTGTAACGCTATGTGTACGATTGATTGTAATGCCTTTCATGTTACGTTCTTTTAAAGGGCAGAAGAAAATGCAATTTAAAATGAAACAACTTAAACCACAAATAGACGAAATTAATAAGAAAATGAAATCAGCTAAAGATGAAACTGAAAAAGCACAATACAGCCAAGAAATGATGGCTTTATATAAAGATAATGATGTAAATCCTTTAAACATGGGTTGTTTACCGATGTTGATACAAATGCCAATATTAATGGCATTATACTTTGCAATATATAATAATGATGCATTAGCAAGTCATAACTTTGCTTGGTTTAATCTAGGCACACCAGATATATACATGGCTCTGATTGCAGGTGGATTATATTTATTACAAGCATATTTATCAACACGTTATTTACCAGATGAATCTAATAACCAAATGAAATATATTATGTATATAAGTCCAATTATGATATTTATTGTGAGCTTGAATATGCCAGCAGCATTACCATTATATTGGAGCGCTAGTGCAATCGTCTTAATTATTCAGCAGTATATATCAAATAAATACTTTAATTATCACGAAGAAGAAATTGAAGTACAAACAAGTACGTCATAATATAAAACAAAAAGACCCTTCCAATCCGAGATTAAATCTAGAGGATTGGAGGGGTCTTTTTATTTAGTCGGTTTTGAAGTTGCATTCTTTTTACGCTTTTTTATTACCAGTTGTATTATTACTAATATAACCGCTAATGAAACAAGTAAGATATTCCTCGTTGCGCCTATAGGTACTAAAAAGTGTATAACTGTAAATATTATTATAAATGGAAGTATATAAATTAACGCATCTTTTACTTTAAATGTTCTAAACGATTCATCCCGTATTTGGAATACAAAAAGGAAAATCGTCATAAAGAATATTATAAAAATGAGAGCTAACCAATCTATAGAATCTGATATTACCCAGCCACAAAACATAATGAAAAGTGTTAATGAGATAAGATATTTGATTTTGCTTAACATAGTGTGTTCTCCTATTCGTACAGTTTTATTCTGAAATGAACACCTTTTTCTGTAGGTAATGATTATTTATCTTTTGGTTTAAGTGACTTTATATTTTTGAATCCTGAACGATGGTCCGCAAGTTGCTCCATTACTTCATGCCAGTCTGTTCCTGCTTCTCCAAATGTTTCTTGTAGTAATTCATTTTGGGCACGGTTTAATTTGTTTACTAGTGCACTGCCTTCTTCAGTTGGGTATAGACATTTTACACGTTTATCGTTTGGTGAGTCGGCATCTCTTATAAGTCCTTTTTCTTTAAGCATTTTCAATGATGCATGCGAAGCTTGTTTAGATATTTCTAATGTTTCGAGTAAGTCTTTAATCGTAATGCCAGGTAGCTGATCAATAAAGAATAAAAATCTATGATGTTGTCTACTCATTCCGTGATCTTTAATGATGTCGTCTGCTGTATTTATAAATGTTTTGTATGCGAAGTAAAAAAGCATATGATCATAATTATTTTTATTATCCATAGTGTCGTCTCCTTTTTGTTCATTATAATAGAAAAAAGAATAAAACGCATTTATAGGTCAAGTTAATTGACTTAATTAGTATAAAGGCATACAATAGTAATTGTTAGATAGATTAAAGAAACTATAAGAAATATCCAAAGATATTTTTTTACACTAATAGGTCAATATAATTGACCTAAATAGTTATTCAATATATATAAAGGTGGAATGGACATGAAAAAACGTGTTGGGGAATATTTAATGGATTGTTTAAGTGAAGCTGGGGTAAACAAAGTTTTTGGTGTTCCTGGTGATTTTAACTTAGCATTTTTAGATGATATTATAAGCCATGAAAATTTAGATTGGGTTGGTAATACGAATGAATTGAATGCAAGCTATGCAGCTGACGGTTATGCAAGATTGAATGGAATTGCTGCAATGGTAACGACTTTTGGAGTAGGTGAATTAAGTGCTGTAAACGGGATTGCAGGCTCATATGCTGAACGTGTACCTGTCATTCAAATTACTGGAGCACCTAGTACTGTAGTTGAAAATGCAGGAAAATATGTACACCATTCTTTAGGAGAAGGGCAATTCGACAACTATAGAAAAATGTATGAAGAAATTACAACAGCTCAAGGGTATATTACAACAGAGAATGCGCAACAAGAAATTCCACGCTTGATTAATGCTGCACTATCTGAAAAGAGACCAGTACACATACATTTACCTATTGATGTAGCACAATCTGAAATTGAAATTACAGAAGGATTTAAATTAGCTGAACCGGAACAACAAGATGTTTCTAATATTGTTAAGATGGTTCAAGAAAAACTTCAATCTGCTAAACAACCTGTTATTATCGCAGGACATGAAATAAATAGTTTTAAACTGCATGAACAATTAAACGAATTTGCACAATTAACGCAAATACCAGTAGCACAATTATCTTTAGGTAAAGGTGCATTTAATGAAGAAAGTCCGTTATATATGGGAATTTACGATGGTAGTATCGCTGAAGAAAACATTAGAAATTATGTAGATAATAGTGATGCAATATTAAATATCGGTGCAAAATTAACAGACTCAGCTACGGCAGGGTATTCATTTGGTTTTGATATTGATGATGTCGTAATGATTAATCATTACAATTTCAAATTAAATGAAACAAAAATATTTGATATCACGTTGCCAAATCTTATAAATGGTTTACTTGATGTGAATTATGAAAATAAAGCATCATATCCAAAGCTTAAACGTGCAGCAAAAGGCAACTATACAGTGAATAACGAACCGTTAACGCAAGAAACATACTTTAAAATGATGCAAGAGTTTATAGGTATTGATGATGTTGTGTTAGCTGAACAAGGAACGTCATTCTTCGGCGCTTATGACTTAAATTTATACAAAGATAATACATTTATAGGACAACCTTTATGGGGTTCAATCGGATATACTTTACCAGCAACTTTAGGTACACAACTTGCTGATTTATATAGAAGAAATATTTTATTAATAGGTGATGGTTCATTACAATTAACAGCACAAGATCTTTCAACGATGATTAGAGAAGATTTAAAACCTGTTATATTCGTGATAAATAATGATGGTTATACTGTTGAACGTAAAATTCATGGTGAAAACCAACCATATAATGACATTCAAATGTGGGATTATAAACTACTACCAGCAGTCTTCGGTGGGAAAGATAAAGTCGCTATACATGATGTAGAAACATCTGAAGACTTAGAAAAAACATTATTAAACATTAATTCAAAACCAAATCAAATGCATTTTGTCGAAGTGAAAATGGCAGCTTCAGACGCACCAGTAAAATTAGACGCAATTGGTAAAGCATTTTCTAAACAAAATAGTTAATATTAAAAAAGAGGCATTGTTTTAAATAATGCCTCTTTTTATACATATAGGATGCTTATAGCAGTATAAACGAGTAGTAATGCCATTATAAGATTAAACATTAATTCATATTGGTTTATAAATTTTTTGAAGATGCTACCAAAAACGCTCCAACTAAATGTTCCTAAGAAACCAATTAAAGCTAAATAAATAAGCAGTATAAATTGCAATAATGGATCTTCAAAATTAGGTGTAACAAAAGCTGCGACAACACTCAATGCATAAATTGTACCTTTAGGATTGATGAATTGAAGAGCCATTCCAAATTTAATGTTATTATATTTTTCGCTAAAACCATTTTCATCTGTACTTTTACTTGTAGCAATTTTATAAGCTAAATATAATAAATACACAGCACCAAAAATCTTCATAAATAATTGAACTTTAGGGAATACTTGATATAAAAATGAACTAAAAAAGTTTGAAATAAGTAATAATAAAAAGAAACCTAAACCGACACCGATACAAAATCTTAAAGAACCAATCATGCCGTTATGTTTGGAATAAAAAAGAGACATTATATTGTTAGGGCCAGGCGTGAAACTAGAAACTACAGCGTAAATGGTCATAGACAGAACGAGCATTTAAAAACCTCCCTAAATATGCTATAACGTTTTTATATTCGTTATAGTTGTTGTGCTTTATATTATAACTTTAGTGCGTTATATTGTAAATAAGAAGGTGAAATTGTATGAGAGAGATTCATGAAATAATAGCAGAAAATCTAAAAAAATATCGAAAAAATGAAGGGCTAACTTTAGATAAAGTAGCGACAATGACAGGCGTTAGCAAAACAATGCTTGGACAAATTGAAAGATTGGATTCAATACCATCCATCTCAACTATTTGGAAAATATCTAACGGATTAAAATTGTCATTTACTTCTTTAATAGAAGAGCAAACTGAAGATATTGAAGTCATTAAAAAATCAGAGTTACACGAAATGACGATGGATAATGATAAATATAAAGTTTATCCATATTTCTCATTTGAACAAGATAAACAATTTGAAATCTATATGGTTGAAATTGAACCGGGTGGATTTTTAGAAAGTGAACGACATACAAACGGTGCAACAGAATATTTAACCGTATATGAAGGAGAACTAGAACTAGTAGTTAATAATCAAACTTATTATCTAGAAAAGAATGATTCAATTAAATTCAAAGCAAACTGTCAGCACAGTTACCGCAATAAAGGTAATGATACAACTAAAATAAATATGACAATACATTACGCTTCATTGTAAACAACAACGAAACCGGGTCGGGGCATAACAATTGTCTTGGACTTTTGTTGTGTCAGCGTGAGTAGCTTCTAACGTGCAAGAAATATAAGACAAGCCCGTTACATTTTCTAACGTGCTAGTGGTTGTGAACAAGCCGGTTAGCGCAATATCCTTCCTTATTTTAATGTAATTTTACATTGAACACATCTGATACGAGGCTCTAACGTGCAAGAAATATAAGACAAGCTCGTTACATTTTCTAACGAGCAAGTGGTTGTGAACAAGCCCGTTAGCGCATTAATCTTCATTATTTCAAAGTAATTTTACACCAAAAATATCTGATATGAGGCTCTAACGTGCAAGAAATATAAGACAAGCCCGTTATATTTTCTAACGAGCAAGTGGTTGTGAACAAGCCCGTTAGCACATTACTTCCCACGATTTTGTAAAGCACTGACGCTTTAGGGAATAGTCCTAATCCAGTCAGCTACTGCCAATATAACAAAAGGCCTGAGATATTGAATCCTAGACTCATAACCTAAACAAGCATGCACGAACAAAATCGTAGTAGATTATATAAAAATAACATCTCATTTCTAACTGAATAAATCAGTGAAATGAGATGTTATTTATTTTGAGTTAGGAATTATTTATCAAACTTTTTTCGATCCCAATCCCGTTACCTTTGCTTATTATTGATATATGGCAATGTTGAAATTATGGATGGAATATAACTTTGTCGTAATGTTTCTTCTTATTAACTAGGTTATAAAATGTATCTGGACCTTCACTTAATGGTAACTTATCTGAAATGATAGGTTCAACTTGGATTTCTCCAGTAGCCATATAATGTAATGTTGCAGTCCATTCTTTCCCAGGAAATGGTGCAGATAGACCATTCCATGAACCTAAAACGTTTAATTCGTTCCGTAATATTTTTTCAAAATGTGTGCGTTCTAATTCGATATCTGCATAAGGTATGCCTAATAGTAATACCTCTCCACCTTTAGTAGGGAGTGTAAGTACTTGTCCGATAGTAAAAGGTGATCCAGCAGATTCTACAGCGACATCTATTTTACAATTGATTTCTGATATTGCGTCTTCGAGTGATTTATCTTTTGAGTTAATGATATAGTCTGCACCGAGTTCTTTAGCTATATCTAATTTATGACTATCTATATCGATAGCAATAATTGTTGTAGCGCCAAATATTTTTGCCCATTGGATAGCTAGTAAGCCAATACTACCACATCCCATCACTGCTACAGTAGCACCGGGTTTCATATTGGTACGATAAAAACCGTGTGATACAACAGCAGATGGCTCAACCATAGCTGCTGTATCAAAGTCGACGTTATCAGGTAATTTTAATACATTATGTGAGGGTAATTTGATATATTCAGCAAAGCAACCTGGTACATATGAACCTATAACATAGAGTTTTTCACATCTTGAGTATTCACCTTTTTCACAATACTGACAAGTGTGACATGCAATTGCAGGGCAACCCGTTACCGAGTCCCCAACTTTAACATGTGTAACTTTATCTCCGATTTCTTCAACTATACCAGAGAATTCATGACCGAAAGTCATCCCTTCTCGGTAAGGACCAAGTTTCTTATAGCGTGAAGTGTCTGATCCACATATGCCAGTTGCTTTTACTTTAATAATGACATCAGTAGGTGTTTGGATAGTAGGATTTAATGTATCTTCAAATCTCAAATCTTCAACACCGTATAAATTTAATGATTTCAAATGTTTCACCCTCCCTTGATTATAAATTGTTATGACTAGTCAGCAGAAACTTCTTTCTTCTTGAATAACTTTGCTCCAAAGTAACTTAAGAAAACAGCACTATTACAAACGAGTAAGTTATTCATGTAAAAATCAGTAATACCTCTCATTGGTCCAAGCATAAAATCTAACATTGGTTCTACCATATTCAATAATCTCCTTTAATAATTTATTGGATAGGGCGGAGTAATACTTTAATACCTTCTCCACCTTTAATGTGGTTATATCCTTCGTCCCATTGTGTTATATCTAATTCAGTAGTAACGAGCGCCTCAGCGTTAACTTCTCCAGTGCTTAATAGTTGTAATGAAGGTTCCCAATCTGCAGGTTTTTGACTTCTACTACCAACAACTCTAATTTCTTTTTGTACGATTTTTTCTAAATCAAAAGGAATTTCAGGGTCTTTAAAAATACCAACTTGAACATATCGGCCTTTTTTACGTAATAAATCAAGACCTTGTTTTGCAGCTGGTACAGCACCTGAACATTCTAATACTACATCAGCGCCATAACCATCTGTTAAACCATTAACGTATTCTTTCAAATCAGTATGTTGGATGTTAACAACGTGATCTAAGTTCAGTTCTTCTGCTTTTTTTAAACGTGCTTTATCGTTGTCTAAGCCAGTAATAATGACTTTTCCGCCTTTACTTTTCACAACTTGAGCGACTAATAATCCTATAGGACCTGGCCCCATAACTACAACAGTGTCGTCTTGATAAATATCGATTTTAGAAACAGCATGGTAAGCACAAGCTAATGGTTCTGTCATAGAAGCGGCTTTATAAGATACGTTATCAGGTAATTTATGAACGCTTGCAGCACGAGCAACTAAATAATTAGTAAATCCACCATTTTGCTGTGTTCCTAGACCTTTTCTATGGTTACAAAGGTTGTAGTCACCAGTTTTACAATATTCACATTCACCACATATATAATAAGTTGTTTCTGAAGTCACACGATCGCCAACTTTAAAATCATTAACATTTGAGCCTACTTCGACAATTTCTCCTGAAAATTCATGACCTAATGTAACAGGGTAGTTTACTTTATAGTGACCCTCATACGTGTGTACATCAGTACCGCAAATACCAGCATAATGAACTTTTATTTTCACTTCATTTTCAGAAGGTGTGGGAATTTCCTTTTCTAATATTTCTAAATTACCAAATCCAGGTTCAGTTTTTACTAATGCTTTCATGAACTTTCATCCCCTTATTATTAATTAAACAAACTAAAGAACTTGAAGATAATATAGTTTAAGATGTTACCACCTTGGTCAAGACTTGAGATTTGTGATGAGCCTGATGGCATTTTGACGTTTGTTCCATCTGCCATACTAGTAAAGATAGGTGCTACATCTGTTGCGATGTATAAAGAAATAGCAACCATAATTGTACCGACAATTACAGAATGTATGATGTTACCACGTGCGGCACCTACTATAAATGCAACAATAAATGGTATTGTTGCTAAGTCACCAAATGGTAAGACTTGGTTACCAGGTAAAATAACTGCTAATAAAACTGTAATTGGTACTAAAATTAATGCAGTTGAAATAACTGCTGGGTGGCCAAGTGCAACTGCTGCGTCTAGACCAATGTAAATTTCACGATCACCGAATCGTTTATTTAACCAAGTACGTGCAGATTCAGAAACTGGCATTAAACCTTCCATTAAAATCTTAACCATACGAGGCATTAATACCATTACTGCTGCCATCGACATACCTAAATTAATAACATCTCCAGCGTTATAACCTGCTAATATACCGATAATCAAACCTAGAACTAAACCAACAAATATAGATTCACCAAATGCGCCGAAACGTTTTTGAATTGTTTCTGGATCAGCGTTTAATTTGTTAATGCCAGGAATTTTTTGAAGTCCTTTTACTAAGAAAATCCCAGGAACATATGAAATTGTACTACCAGTTGCAATTGAAACACCTGGTAGATCATAGAACTCGCTCATCATTGGAGCTGTCCAGTCTGCTACTTTCAGACAAACAATTTGGAATAGTGCAGCAGCGACTAAAGCTTGCCAAATACTACCTGAAATTGCATAAACCATGGCACCCATGAATGTGTAATGCCAGAAGTTCCATATATCTACGTTCATTGTTTTTGTAGTCTTTGTTAATAACATAATGACGTTAATAACGATACCTAATGGAATGATAAAAGCTGCAATAACTGAAGCCCAAGCGATTGAAGAAGTTGCTGGCCAACCTACATCAATAACATTTAAACTTACACCTAAGTTTTTAACCATTGCTTGTGCTGCTGGTCCTAAGTTATTTACAAGTAAATCAATAACTAAAAATATACCTACGAATGCAACACCGATTGTTAAACCTGAACGGAATGCTGCACCGACTTTTTGTCTAAAGAATAAACCTAGTAAAAATATAACAATCGGTAGAATAACCGTTGCACCTAAGTCTAGAAAAGCTTGAATAAAATCTACGAAACCACTCATACCCTACACCATCCTCTTTTTTAGAAGAATGAGGTTGAAATATCAAAGTTGTGAATTTCAACCACATGCTAGTTATTTTGATTTTAAAAACTTATTATTTTTGTAAAGCGTCTAAGATTTCTTTTTTAGTATCTTCTACACCAATACCAGTTAAGAAGTTTCGTGCATTAATTACTGGGAAGTCATATTCTTTTTGAGTCATAGCTGTTGTAACGAGAAGGTCTGCTGTATCCGTATATGCGCCAACTTCTGAAATTTTAATTTGTTTTAAATCTACTTTAATATTGTGTTCTTTAGCCATTTCCTCGATTGCGTTATTTACCACTGTTGATGTTGCGATACCTGCTCCACATGCTACTAATACTTGTTTCATAATTATTTCCTCCTAATTTTAAGAATTTAATATTTAAATTCTTTTCCTGTTATATTTTAATTTTTTAAACTTCGCTTAATTCTTTATCTATCGTTTCTACAATTGTTTCTTTGTCAGTTGCGTTTGCAATAGTTTCTAAAATTTCATCATTTTGGAATATGCCCATTAATTTTTGAAGTAATGAAAGTTGAGCCTCCTCTTTATCCATTGCTAGCATAAAAATTAACTTCACATCTGTTGTTTCTTTTTCTTCTCCCATAATGACAAATGGAACTGTTTCTTTGAGCGTAGCGATACCGATTGCTTTAGATTGTACGTGCTGAATGTCGGTATGCGGGATTGCCACAGAACAATACACAGTTGGTAAACCTGTTGCAAATGAACGTTCTCTTTCTATTACAGCATCTTTATAAGATTCTTTAACATATCCGTTTTGATACATATGGTCAGATAACTTACTTAATGCTTCTTCATTTGTCGATGCCTCTAAATCTATAAGGACATTCGAGATATCGATTTTCAAATCTTGCATATAACGCAACCCCTTTGTTTTAATCTATTTTTGAGTAATGCTTAATAATTTCATAAACTTCTCTTTTAGATTGAGTTTGTGAAATACGTTGAATATTTTGAGTATCTTGAGACAAATCTCTTAATTGTAGCAGGGGACGTAAATGTTTAAATTTATCAGCTGCAGCAATGACTACAAAGATATAAACATCTAACCCTGTACTTAATTTAAGAGGTTCTTCTAGTACCAACATACTCATTGAAGTACGGTTAACAGTGTCCTCGCCATCAGCATGAGGTATCGCTATATTTTGATTGATTACCATATAAGTATCGTCAAAAGCATTGTTCATCAAGTCTATATATTGATTATCGATATACCGCATTTTGACAAGGGGTTCAGCTGCTAATTGAATAGCTTCCTCGATATTCATAACATTTTTTGTGAAATGAATATGGTTTACAGGCAATAAATCTTGTAAATCTAAATTGCTATTTATAGACAAAGTAGATGCTTTAATGGATGAATATGCATACGTATCTTCAAATTGATCTTTAATTTGATTGAACAGTTCAGCTTCGTTATGAACCGTGGCATGTTCACGTATAATTGAAAGCATTTTTTCGGCTTGGATATCTGTTTCTAAAGTGTTATTTAATTGACCAAAAACATGTTGCCTTAGCTCGTGTTTCTCTTGAGCAGTCAAAATCGTTTTTGTAATGTACAATTTTTTATTAGTCATAATGTGCATTGGCGAAAATACGATATCAAAATCTAAATCGTATTGATTAAATTCGCGAAGTGACAAAGCATCTAGAAAAATAAATTCTGGAAATACACTTCTTAATTCTTGCAACATTAATTTCGAAATAGAAGTTCCTTGTGTACAAACAACAACGGCTTTTACTTTCTGATCGATATCTTCATCTTGCCTTCGTAAACTTCCACCTATTAACATTGTTAAATAAACTGTTTCTTTATCCGGTAATTCTTGGTTAAGAAACTTTTCTAAAGGTTTAGAAGATAATTTAACTAAGTGAAAGAGCTCTTTATAATCTTCTTTTAGTGAATTTGTTAAGCTATCAACATCAGATAATTGATAACGAATACGATAAAATGCAGGCTTCATATGATGCATAAGCTGATGAATTAACGATTCTTTATCTTTAAAAGTAATAAATGTTAGTTTTTCAAATTGCTCAATCATTTCTTCAAGTGCATATTGAAGTTCTGGCAGATGTTGAACATCATGTAGTTCTGACCATTGAACACTCGTTGATAATAATTGTAAAGTTATAAACAACTTTTCTTGCATAGGTATTTCTTGATAATTTGAAGTTAAAATTTCAGTTGCTTGATATTCTTGAGTATCTGAAAGATCATCATAACCAATAGAAAATGGTGCGACTATCTTATCGTGATTAATTCGCCTTAATATCAAGTAAAGTTTATAAGGTAATGTAAGTGTACTTTCGTCAATGAACATATTATTTAAATATTGTTCCACTTTATTAATGTGTTTGTTAATCAATATTATTTTGTCTTCTTCTATATTTAAACTATTGATTACGTCATTTTCTGAAATATTTAAAGTGAATACTTTATCAATTAATCTCATCAATAAGCGTCTTACTTCAAACTCATTACCAGATAAGTAATATCCTTGTTGGCGTGAATAATTAATTGATACATTGTATGAGCTTATTAATTCCTTTAATTGTTTAATGTCATTGAGCACGGTATTCTTACTTACTTCTAAATCGATTGAGAAGTGATTTAAAGATAGTACTTCATCTTCTCTAAACAACATCAACAAAATGAGGTGCGCGCGCTGATAGGCTGTATAAACCTGCTCACTTTCTTGATGGAGAGTTTCACTAGGAATATTAAGAAAATCTTTAATTGAATCATCAACTATAAAGAAACCTTGACTAGTTCTTTCTATTTGTGGATAGTCTTGTTCTTTCAACCAATCATTTAACTTTTGAATTCTGTATCCTAGTTGTCTGCGAGAAATGTTAAACATCGATTCTAAATCTTTACCTTTTATTTTTGGATTTTTGATCATTTCAGTTATGATATTAAAGTTTTCCTTCTGTATATTGATTCCCTCCTTTGTTGTTAAATCCAATTTATCACAGTACATCAAAGAGTTGTACAACCTTTAATCACAAATGTTATTTATATTTATGTACACCATTGTGATTATGTACATAATAAGCGTATTTATTTTTTATAAATGATGTATTTTTATTCCATTTATCTATTATTGATTTTTTATATTTCAATGTTATATTGAATGTTATTAAATTTTTATAAACCCCAAAATTTTAAAGTTGATAAGAATTTTTAATTATTTATATAGGAGTGATTTTAGTGCATATTAATGTACTATATGAGGATAATCATTTACTCATAGTGGAGAAGCCAGTCAATATTGCAGTTCAAGAAGATGCATCAAAAGATATGGATTTATTGAACATGCTAAAAAGTTATATTAAAGAAAAATATAATAAGCCTGGTGATGTATACCTAGGACTTGTACATAGACTTGATAGACCAGTAGGAGGCGTGATGGTATTTGCGCGTACATCTAAAGCAGCGTCTCGTTTGTCTAATGAATTGAGGAAACAACAAATATATCGAAAATATAAAGCGATTATTCGTGGAACATTACCTAATAAACAAGGGGAGTTAGTGGATTACTTATACAAAGATCGTAAGAAGAATCTTGTAAGTGTCGTTAGTTCTAAGAATAAAGATGGTAAAAAAGCGATACTTGAATATAAAGTGTTAAGTAAAAAAGATAATTTGAGTATGTTAGAAGTAGAATTAAAAACTGGTAGATCTCATCAAATTAGAGTTCAATTAGCTAATCAAGGTACACCCCTTTATGGTGATCAAAAATATGGGGAGCACGTAAATAAACATGGGCAACAAATTGCGCTTTGGGCATCTAGCTTAAGTGTTAAGCACCCGACTAAAGATGAAATGATTACGGTTGAATCAGAACCACCAAAAGAATATCCATGGGCTGAATTTACACATACGTCAGTCTAACCTGTACATAATATTAAGGAAAAAGTATTTTCTTCTTGCTTATAACGTAAGGTCACAAGATACAATTAAACTAACACTAATATAGTGATCGTTATAAAAATGAGGAGGCAAAATATGAAGTGGACTACAGGTGAAGTAGCAGAATTATGTGATATCACAGTTAGAACTGTACAGTATTATGATAAGAAAGGTTTAGTTAAGCCGAGTGTGATTTTAAATAATAGAAGATTTTATACTGAAGAAGAACTCAATCAATTACGAATTGTTACAACATTGAAAGATATGAATTTTTCATTGAAAGAAATTAAAGAATTACTTTATTCAACGCAATCTATTAAAACGCTCAATATGTTGTTAGATGAAAAGTTACTGCAACTTGACGATAATATAGAGCATAATAAGCAAAAGCATAAACAAATTAAGTTTGTAAAAGAGAGTATTAGTAAAGAAAGTAATTATCCTGTATCTAATATTTTAAATTTAAGAAATAAATCTGAAGAACATCAAAAGATGCAAAACTTTCGAAAAAAGTTTATGGGAATATCAATAGGCGTAGGAGTTATACAATACAGTAGTATATTGATGGCTATATTAAAAAAGAAATGGAAACCAATTATTCTTGTTTATCCATTTATCATATTATATGCAGTAATAGCTTCAAAGCGTTATTATGAGGTCGTTCAATATGTGTGCCCAAATTGTCAAAGGGATTTCAAACCAAAATTTTCAGAGTGGTTTACTTCAAATCATACGTATCAAACTAGAAAATTAAAGTGTCCAAAATGTGGTGTAGAGAGTTATTGTCTTGAGACATATAAATAAAATAATAGATTATAAAAAGCCGAGCCATTGATAATAAATTCAGTGGGGTGGCTTTTTTAGTATTAAAAATAAAAGGAATTTTTAGTTAATCTAATTTATGTGCAATTAATCACAAACTATATTTAATTTAAAATATAAAAATTTATGTTGTAAGCGTTTCCTTATTATGCTATATTCAATTTATTAAATAAGTCATCATATGACCACATGAATTTATGGATAAATTAATTATGAAAGTTGGATAAATATGAAGGAAAAAAGAACTAATATTAGATGGTTTTTTGCAATTGCATTTTTCATTATCGGTATAATCGCATATATGGACCGTTCAAATATTTCTATAATTGCAGGACCAATGATGGAAGATTTAAATATGAACAAGACGCAATTTGGTTTATTAGCGTCATTCTTCTCATTAGGTTACGCTTTAATGCAAGTACCTTCAGGGGTTTTAGCGGAGAAATTTGGGCCCAAGAAAATGTTAACAATTGCACTACTTTGGTGGAGTGCTTTCACAATTTTAACAGGTATTATTAAGAATCACGGATTATTATATCTTGTACGTTTCTTATTCGGTGTCGGTGAAGCGCCAATGTACCCTTCTAACGCAGTATTTAACAGTTATTGGTTTAATAAAAATGAAAAAGGTAGAGCATCTTCTGCATTATTAGCAGGGTCGTATTTCGGACCTGTTATTGCACCAATAGTGACAATTGCTATTATGAACGCTTTTGGCTGGCAAGCAGTGTTTTATATATTCGGTCTAGTTGGTATCGTAATTGCTATACTTTGGGCAATTATTGCGAAAGACTTACCTGAACAACATAAAATGGTTAACGAAGCTGAACAAAGATATATTATGGAAACGCGTGATGTAGTAGAAACTGATAAGACTACTGCTCCGTGGAAAGTATTTTTCAGTAGATTCAGTTTTTACGCAATTGCAGCACAATACTTTGTTGTACAGTTTGTTATCACATTATTCTTAATTTGGTTACCTACATACATACACGAAACACATCATGTAGAATTTAATAAAATGGGATTCATTGCAGGTGCACCTTGGTTAGCAATGTTTATATTGATTATGCTAGGTGGTACTATTTCAGATAAAATTTTATCAAGCGGTAAATCTAAATTTATGGCACGTGGCGTAATCGCAATATCTGGATTTGTTGTATTCTGTATCTCACTTTACTTTGCATTATCGACAGATAGTTTAGCTATGAACATATTCTGGTTATCACTTTGTTTAGGTGGTGTAGGTTTATCAATGGGTATGAGTTGGGCTACAGCTACTGATTTAGGTCGTAACTTTGCAGGTACAGTTTCAGGTTGGATGAACTTGTGGGGTAACATCGGTGCATTACTCAGTCCATTATTAGCAGGTTTCCTAGCTGATAGAATTGGTTGGACAATGACATTACAATTAATGATGGTACCAGTAGTATTTGCAATCATTATGTGGTTCTTTATTAAACCAGATAATCCTTTAGTAAAAGATTCTAACGTTTAAGTTTAGTTTAATGATTTATAAAGATGATCTTGGGATGTAAATCCCAAAATCAAAATAAAGCTCCTAATCCTAGTATATTTAACTAATGGATTAGGAGTTTTTAATTATATATGCAATTTCAAACTAGTATAAAAGTTTAGGTATACCTAACAAAAATATTTACAAAACAAGTTAATAGGTTTATCCTCTTCATATAGAGGTGTTAGATATGGGCAGAAGTTTAGAAGAAATTAATAGTACAGTGTCCTTTGACTCTGAGGCAAATGCTTTTAGAAAATTTCTCATGTATTTAGGACCCGGCTTACTAGTAGCAGTCGGATACATGGATCCAGGTAACTGGATTACATCTATGGCTGGCGGGGCACAATTTGGATATATATTATTATTTATTATTTTATTATCAAGTTTAGCAGCGATGTTATTACAAAGTATGAGTGCTCGTTTAGGTGTTGCGAGTGGTATGGATTTAGCACAAGTTACAAAGTATATGTCGAATAAACCACTTGGCATTTTTTCATGGGTGTTAGCAGAATTAGCTATTATGGCAACAGATATCGCCGAAGTAATCGGTAGTGCCATAGCTCTTAATTTATTATTTAATATTCCTTTAGCATTAGGCGTCACAATTACAGTGTTAGATGTCTTTTTATTACTGATGATTATAAAATTAGGTTTCAGAAAAATAGAAGCAATTGTTGGTGTATTAATATTTACAGTTCTCGTAATATTCGTATTTGAAGTATATTTATCATCCCCTGATGCGAGTTCATTATTTGCTGGATTTATCCCTAGTTCTGAAATTGTAACGAATAAGGGTGTGTTATATATAGCTTTAGGTATAATTGGCGCGACGATTATGCCACACAACTTATATTTACATTCATCTATCGTTCAATCTAGAAATTATAAAAGAAATAATCAAGGTAAAAAAAGTGCTATAAAATACGCTATTATAGATTCTAATATTCAATTAACAATTGCATTTGTGATTAATTGTTTATTATTAGTACTAGGTGCCGCATTATTCTATGGCAGTAACGAAGCGTTAGGTAGATTCTTTGATTTATACCATGCTCTAAGCCATTCAAACGTTGGCGGTGCTGTAGGTGGCGCTGTGATGAGTACATTATTCGCAATCGCATTACTAGCATCTGGACAGAATTCTACCATCACAGGTACATTATCTGGGCAAATTGTTATGGAAGGATTCTTAAATATTAAATTAAAACCATGGGTACGTAGATTAGTAACTCGTGTGATAGCTGTTATTCCAGTGTTCATTTGTTTATGGTTATATGGTTCAAGTGAATCAAAAATAGAAGATATGTTAATATTTACACAAGTATTTTTAAGTTTAGCATTACCTTTTAGTATTATTCCGTTAATTATGGCGACGAATAATCCTAAAATAATGGGGGAACAATTTACTAATAAAACTTGGATTAACATCATATCTTGGATTTTAGCTGTTGTATTAAGTATCTTAAACATATATTTAATCATAGAAACGATACAAGAATTTTTATAAAACTTATTAAGCTGATAGAATGCGTAACTAAACGTGTTTTATCAGCTTTTTATATATGATGAGGTTATAAGAAGTATGAGCAACTATTTCTGTTGTGCAAAATAATTTTACAATTTTAGAATAATTTTATTTTATTAGGGAAGATAAAATTGTATAGCGAAAATTTAAAGGAGAGTTTTAAAGTGAAAGCACACAACAAAGAATCGGTAGGAATAGCATTCGCTTATACAGGCGTAATTGTAGGTGCGGGTTTTTCAACAGGACAAGAGCTTCTACAATTCTTTACGAATTTTGGCTTATGGAGCATCCCTGGCGTTATACTAACTGCGATTATTGTAATATTTGTAGGTCGACAAGTTTCAAAAGTTGGATACAGATTAGATACAGAGTCGTATGAAGTTTCCTTAGTAAATATATTTGGTAACAAACTAGGCACCATAATTGATTACATATTAATTTTCTTCTTGTACGGTCTTTCTGTCATTATGATTGCAGGTGCGGGTTCGGCCTTTCAAGATGGTTTTGGTATTGAGCCGTGGCTAGGTTCCTTGATTATGACTATTGCAGTATTTATAACTTTATTGCTTAACTTTGATAACATTATGAAAGCATTAGGGTCGATTACACCATTTTTAATTGTTTTAGTTTTAATTATTGCAGGGTACCATATTATCAATCCAACGATTCCTTTTTCTGAAGTGAATGAGTATAGACAAATAGATCGTACTCCAACAGGATTATGGTGGTGGGACGCAATTACATATGCTGGGTTAGATATGGCAACAGTGTTTAGTTTTTTAACAATCGTAGGATCGGGCGCTAGTTCGCATAAAGTAGCAAGAAGAGGTCCTTTAATAGGAGGTATCATTATTATTGTATTGATGCTTCTAATAAACGTTGGCATGCTTGTTAACTTAAAAGAATCTAACGAATATGGCTTGCCAACATTACTACTGGCAGAACAAATTCATCCTATTTTAGGATTTTGTATGGCTATTATTATGATGCTTGTAATATATAATACAATTGTTGGTTTAATGTATCCATTCTTAACACGTTTTACAAAAGCATATTCAAAAAAATATCTCATGTTACTCATTGTCGGATTATTATTTGGCTACGGATTAAGCTTCGTAGGTTTCGTAGACTTAGTTAATTTCTTCTATCCGATATTTGGTTATATAGGTATAGTCATATCAATCGCACTATTTATTAGATGGATTATGAATAAATTCACTAAGAAAAAACTAGTTTAAATATATATTTATAGTAGATCGTTTCTTGTAAAAAGAAGCGGTCTTTTTTTAACTGAATAATAATTTACAAAATTATCCAAAAAAATTATTTCAAAACTGGAATTGAGATGCTATAATATTTTCAAGCAATTAATGATAACGATTATCATTATCATTGTAATTTATTTAAGGAGAGATTAAGCATGTCAAAACATCGAAATCACATCACGAAGCAAACTGAACCAAAGACAAGACACCACTACTCAATTAGAAAATTCACATGCGGCGCGGCATCCATAGCGATAGGAGCTACTTTATTTTTAGGTATTAACCATGAAGCTCATGCAATGGATGACCAAGCTACTCCAGTAAATGACCTTAATAGTGCAAGAACAGAAGCGCCACAAAATATTGCGGATAACAGTAAACCTGCAGATGCCACAACAGTTGAGAAGAAAGCAGATAAAGAACCTACAAGGTCTGAAGCATCTACAGTTCAACCAAATAAAGAAAATAGCACAGTAGAAAATAATCAGAATGGAAATGCTCAACCCAACACGAATACAGCAGAACAACCACGAGTAGCGGATAAAGCTGCTGAAAACTCAAATGAACAAGTACAACCAGAAGTAAATAAGCCAACTACTCAACCTTCACAGGCAGATAATAGTAACGTTAATGAAAAAGCTAATGCAAACAATCAATTACAAGATTTAGGATTTGTTGTTAAAAAAGAAAAAACGGAAGATAAATCAGTTATGGATGACTATTTAGAACATCCTTCAAAAGTTAAACATGAGAATGATAAATCATATGTACAATTCACTCTAAAAAACCCTTCATGGTGGAAAATGTTCGAATTATATGACGGAACAAATAAATTAAACATAGAAACTTTATCAGAAGACAAAGACAAGCGTACTGTTCAAGCTGAAGTAAACCCTGGTGTAAAAGAATTAACATCAAAAGTACATATTGTTGTGCCATTTATAAACTATGATAATAAATATACAACTCGTTTATTTTTCGATAATGAAGTACCAGCACCACCAGTTAAAGAGCCAGCTAAACCAGCAGAAGAACCTAAAAATGATAATATGTCAGCAAATAAAGAAGAACAGACTTCGAAATTAAGAGAAGATGTTAAAAATCCTTCTATTCATGATAAAAAATTAAATGATGAAATGAGACCAATTAATTATGCGATTTTCAATAATGAAACAAATGAAAAATTAACTTATTACAGTTTAATGATTAAAAATCCAGCTCATATTATTTTTGATGGTAAGCAACCAATTGTAGAATTTAAGGTGGATGGACCTTCTACATGGTTAGAGTTTGATTTATTTGATGGAACAGATAAATTAGATTATGAAGTTGTTTCTTACGATACTGAAAATGAAGTTGCAACAGTAAGGGTTAAAGTAAAAGAAAATACAAAAGAAATTAAAATTAAAGGTACTGGTAAAGCATTGGGTATGGTTAATGAATATCCATTAGGTAAAATTGTATTCGAAAAACCAATCGTAAATGAGAAAAATAATTATGATAGCCAATCTGATTATAAAAAGAAAAAAGATAGAGAAAAATATGATAATGCTAAAACTTTAGAAGATAAAATACGCGAACTTAAAAAATTAATCAATAAAGTACAAGACAAAGAAAAAGAAAGTTATACAAAAGAATTACAAGATCTAGAAAATAAATTAGATAAAGAATTAAAATCTGCTGTAACTGAGTTTGAGAATGCACCGATTACAAAAGTTGATATAAATAATCCAAATGAAAGAAAAATCACAATCTTACACAGCTCGAAACCAGAACAATCACATATGGATTTTGAAGTGAAACGACCGGTACAAGTGATCGAACAAAATGGTAAAAAGATGCTTCTTGTGACATTATCTCATGATTCTATGTGGAAAGATTTCCAAGTTGAAGGTAAAGATGGATATAAACGACCACTTACTATAAATAGAGATAAAGAAAAAGATGAAAGAACAATTATGTTCCCTCTAGAAGAAGGTAAAGATATTTATAACACAATTATCAAAATACATTTAGTTACACCTGAAGTTGAATATGAAGGTTCTTATCACGTTAGAATTAATGATTTAGGTGATGTTGTTGATTCAGGAACAAATATGGATAAACCAGCGATGAAGCCAGAAGAGAAACCGATGCCATCAGAACCAGCAACGAAGCCAGAAGAGAAACCAATGCCATCAGAACCAGTAATGAAAGCAGAAGAGAAACCAATGCCATCAGAACCAGTAATGAAAGCAGAAGAGAAACCGATGGCAACAAAACCAGTAATGAAGCCAGAAGAGAAACCAATGCCATCAGAACCAGCAATGAAGGCAGAAGAGAAACCAATGCCATCAGAACCAGCAATGAAGGTAGAAGAGAAACCGATGGCAACAAAACCAGCAATGAAGCCAGAAGAAAAATCAATGGCGACAAAATCAGAAGAGAAGTCTGATGAAAAAGAATGTACTAACAAAATGAAAGACGTGCCGATGAAAGACGCTAAAAACACAACTGGTATGACATCAAGTATGTCAGAAAAACAATCTAATATGTCGGCAATGAAACAAACAAATAGTAAAGAAATGATGAAAAAAGATAATAAAGGAAAAGCAGAAGAGAAATCTAAACAAAAAGAAAATAAAAAAGCTTTACCTAAAACTGGGGAATCAGAAATTGTAAATACAACATTATTTGGATCTTTACTAGCAGCATTTGGAGCGTTCTTCTTATTTGGTAAAAGAAAAAGAAAAGAAGAAAAATAATAATTAAAATATAAAATGAAAAACAGAGGCGATTCTTAAAATGACAAGAGTTGTCTCTGTTTTTGTATTGAATTTTATGAGATTTGATATTGTTTATGATAGATAAGAAGTAGATAATAATATTAAGTAGTTAGAAAGAGGTGTACAACTTTGTCGGTAAATAAAACATATAAACAACTATTACTCGGAATGTTGTCTCTTTTTATCGTGATGGCGATAGGTCGCTTTTCATATACACCTATTTTGCCATTTATGCAAAAAGCGACGAATTTAAGTAATCAAGATGCGGGATTATTAGCTACAATTAATTATTTGGGATATTTATTAGGAGCAATGATACCTACGTTTTACATATTTAAAAGTAAAGTAATCGATTTAAAAATATATTTATTAATCAATATTATTTCCGTACTATTTATGGGCTTTACAAGTGAGTTTATTACATGGAATATACTGAGATTTATAGCAGGTATTACGAGTGGTACAGTTTTTGTATTGGCTTCAAATGTAGTATTAGAATCGTTAAATAAAGGGAATAAATCACATTTATCAGGTTTCTTATATAGTGGAGTGGGTATTGGTATTTTTACGAGCAGTATATTTGTACATTTTTATACTAGTGCACAAAATTGGTCGGGAACCTGGATAATACTAGGTGTTTCATCACTTATAATTGGCTCAATTGTAGTATTTTCAATGAAAGAGATTGAAGATCCTATAAAGACGCAACAGAAAGATTTAAAAGTACCTCATAAAGAGACATATACGAAATGGTTTTTCGTATTCTTCTCAATTGCATATTTACTTGAAGGCGCTGGATATATTGTTACCGGTACATTTTTAGTAGCAATCGTGGAATCTATCCCGAATTTACATGAATATGCTGCTTTAAGTTGGATGTTTGTTGGTTTAGCTGCAATCCCGTCATGTGTATTATGGTCGATATTAGGTAATAAGATTGGAAACGCAAAGGCTGTCAATTTAGCGTTTATGTTACAAATCATTGGCGTAATTTTACCTGTATTTTCTCATAGTATAATAAGTCTTATTATTAGTTCTTGTTTATTTGGTTCTACATTTTTAGGTTTAACGACTTTATTTATGTCAAAAGGGCAAGTTATAAGCGCTGTTCAAGGTATGAATTTTGTAGCTATACTTACATTTATATATAGTTTAGGACAAGTTATCGCACCTTACTTTGCCGGCATATTAATTGGAGATACGAACAATTATAACCATGCTTTAATTTTTGCATCTATACTTCTTATATTAGGTTTAATAGCAAGTAGTTTAAGCCAAGTGAAAATGAAAACAAGAATATAGAATTTAAAGGAGAGATATTATGGAAAAACATAAAATATATTCAATGAGCGTATCAAGTGTATATCCTCATTATGTGAAAAAAGTAGAGAAAAAAGGCAGAACAAAAGAAGATGTAGATGAAGCTATTACTTGGTTAACAGGATATGATGAGAAGGAATTAGAACAAATATTAGAAGCAGGAACTGACTTCGAAACATTCTTTAACGAAGCACCAAATTTAAATCCAAATAGAAGATTAATTAAAGGTGTCATTTGTGGTGTTCGTGTTGAAGATATAGAAGAACCAATCATGCAAGAGATTAGATACTTAGATAAGCTTATAGATGAACTAGCAAAAGGAAAAAAGAAAGAGAATATATATAGAAAAGAAAAACAATAATATTATAACGTATAAAAAGTCTTGTTCTGATTTAAGAACAAGACTTTTTATTATGAAATTTAAATATTTTAGCCGCTTTTAACTTGTTGAGAAATAATCAATGATAATAAAACAACTGCGCTACCAATTATAATGTTAAGCGTTAAATGCTCATGTAATATTAAAACGCCTAATAATACCCCAACGACAGGTACAATATAATTTGATAACGAAGCAAACACAGCATCGTATTGTCTAACGAGAATGTTATAAATAACATAAGCTAAAGCAGAATGGACTAAACCAAGTATGATCAAGGAAGACCACTGTAAAGGATCAAAGTGTAAAGTAAATGTATTAGAAGAAAATATAGTAATTGGTATTAAAATAATGGTCGCAATCGATAAAACGTTTCTCATATGATGGATTGGAACGTCATCTTGTAAATTTTGCATAAGAACTAAAGATATAGCAAAACTCAATGAAGCAATTAATAATAGACCTAGCGAAACATATTCTACTAAACCTAACTTTTCAGGATTCCAAGAAAGTATTACAATACCAAAAATACCTAATATTAAAGCAAAAATCTCAACTAAATTAAATTTACGTTGTCTAATTAAAATTAAAATAAACAATGTGAACACAGGTGTTAATGCAATAATAATAGAAGCCATACCACTAGAAATATAACGCTGACCTTGCACAATAAATATAAATGGAATAACAACTTCAAAAATAGCAATTAATATGTAAAGACCCCATTGTTTTTTATAGGGCGTTTTGCGCATAAATAATGTCATTATAAATAAAAATAAAGTAGCAAGTAATGCTTTATAAAAAGAAATCGTAATAGAAGAAGCATCATGTGTAATCAGAGCAATGAATAAAAATTGAGAGCCCCAAATTAAACTTAAAGTAAATAATAAAGTGTACTTTCTCATAATTAACCTCCTTACTTAAAAGTTATACTAAAATTAAACTCCAATTATGATGTTACAGAAGAAATATAAGAATTTAAACAAAGTGAATTTAGTTTTTATATAATTAACGAACTTCATACTTAATCCAACCTTAACACAATTGCCTCTTATCACTGATTGTTATAAAATAAAATATATTTTACAATTTTTAACATAAGGAGTGTTGAGGTTGATTGCTGCGAATAACATTATTGATAAGATGAAAAATCAAAAGATTAATTACGATAGAGTAATGAGAAAAATGATAAGTGATTGGGAGCGTCAAGAGGAAAGACCTAGTATTTTAATTCATAGTTGTTGTGCACCTTGTAGTACTTATACGTTAGAGTTGTTAACGGAATATGCTGATGTTGCGATTTATTTTGCGAATCCTAATATTCATCCTAAAGCTGAGTATCAAAGAAGAGCTAAGGTTCAAGAAGATTTTGTTACAGCTTTTAATGAGAAAATGAATACGAATGTCAAATATATAGAGGCGCCATATGAGCCACATAAATTTATGAAAATGGTAAAGGATAAAGAACTTGCTGATGAGAATGAAGGTGGTCTAAGGTGTACTGCTTGTTTTGAAATGCGTCTAGAACTTGTTGCTGAAGCGGCTGTAAACTTAGGCTATGACTATTTTGCGAGTGCTTTAACACTGTCACCTAAGAAGAACGCTCAATTGATTAATGAATTAGGTATGGAAGTACAAAGTATTTATAATGTTCATTATTTACCGAGTGATTTTAAGAAGAATAAAGGATATGAAAGATCAATTACGATGTGTAAGGAATATGATATTTTTAGACAATGCTATTGTGGTTGTGTATTTGCGGCTATGCAACAAGGTATTGATTTTAAAGAAGTGAATAAAAGTGCTAAAGCATTTTTAAAGTCATGTGAATAAATTGAAATTTGCAAAAAATATAAAAAGAATGTATGTTGGTGTTACGAACTAATTAAATATACGAAGAAACCACTGGAAGTGCCTTATTTTTAGGCTGAGATTAAAGATTAACTTTAAAATTCCTTGAACCTGATCTAGATGATACTAGCGTAGGAAAGTGGCGTAACTTTATCTGCATGTGAGTACACGCTATTTTCTAATGGAAAATAGCGTTTTTTTATATTCTTAAGGAGGAAAATATCATGAAATTTACAGAAAGATTATTTGAGCGTGTCGAACCAATTTGGGCATCTTATTTAGAACATCCATTTATTGAAAAGTTAGGTAAAGGTACGTTGGAACAAGAAAAATTTAAACATTGGTTAAGGCAAGATTATATTTATTTAATTGAGTATACGAGATTATTTTTAATAGGAGCATCTAAATCTACAGACTTAAATATGATGACAACGTACGCAGATTTGGCAAATGGAACGTTGCATACAGAAATGGATTTACACCGCGGATATGCTAAGCAATTCGACATTTCTGAAGAGGAGCTACAAGAAACAGAACCAGCAGAAACTACTGTAGCATATACAAGCTATATGCTGAATTTAGCTCAACAAAGTGGAATTGAAAATGTGATTGCAGCTATTTTAACTTGTACATGGAGCTATAATTATATTGGTTTGAAACTAGCAAATATTGAAGGAGCAACAGAACATCCACTTTACGGAGAATGGGTGAAAATGTATTCATCTGACGAATTTACTTTATTTAAAGAAGATTGTATTGAATTAATGGATAAAGTAGCTGAAGGTAAGACTGAAGAAGAATTAGCGCGATTAGAAAATATAGTCGTAAAGACGAGCTACTATGAATATATGTTCTGGGAGATGGCTGAGAATTTAGAAACGTGGTCAGTGCCAGTAAAATAAACTAAAGGCAGGTAGTAGAAATGAACCAAAGACATTTTGATTTAATCGATATGCTCATCAAGTTTAATACTGAAAGTCCTCCTGCTCGCAACACTGATCCATTACAAGATGACGTTGAAGATTTACTTAAAGAACTTAATTTTGAAATAGAACGCATACCATTATATGAAAATGATAGTGTCATTAATGCGGTGTTGAGAGGAACGGACAAAGATGCACCTAAATTGATTTTAAATGGTCATGTAGATGTAGCAGAAGTTGGAGATACTTCAGAATGGTTGCATCCTCCATTTCAGTTAACGAAAGCAGATGAATATTTATATGGTCGTGGTGTGAGCGACATGAAAGGTGGATTTGGAACGTTATTATATGTGATTGAAAAACTTTGTAAAGAAGATATTCAACCGAAAGGCGATATTATCATTCAATCTGTAGTAGGTGAAGAAGTAGGAGAAGCAGGTACAAAGAATGCTTGCGAACAAATTGAAGCAGCCGATT
Source organism: Mammaliicoccus sp. J-M40 (assembly GCF_022386395.1). NCBI lineage: Bacteria > Bacillati > Bacillota > Bacilli > Caryophanales > Staphylococcaceae > Mammaliicoccus > Mammaliicoccus sp. J-M40. Next base: position 159,526 of record NZ_JAJNIQ010000003.1, on the reverse strand, counting down.
TAGCTATAGTATTAGATACTAGTAATCAAATAGCACAAGGTCAAGGTGGCGTAATAACTGGATGGATAACTGTACAAAGTAAAGAAACCATACATGATGGTGCTAGACAACAGATGATACATGCTGGTGGAGGATTATTTGGAGCAAGTGCAATAGAAAAAATGAGCAAAATAATACAAGCATTGCAAGAATTAGAACAACATTGGTCTGTTATGAAACAATATCCAAATATGCCAAATGGAACAACAACAATTAACCCAGCCGTTATTGAAGGAGGGCGTCACCCTGCATTTATAGCAGACCAATGTCGATTATGGATTACGGTGCATTATTTACCGAATGAAAATTACCAAGAAGTTGTTGAAGAAATCGAATCATATTTAAATAAAGTAGCAGAAGCGGACATTTGGTTGAGAGATAACCCGTTACAATTTGAATGGGGCGGATCTTCCATGATCGAAGACAAAGGTGAGATTTTTCCTAGTTTCACATTACCGACAGAACACCTAGGACTCAAAATGTTAGCAAAAGCACATGAGAAAGTTATGGAAAGTCCGCTACAACAAGGAATCAGTACGACCGTTACAGACGGAGGATGGTTGAATTATTTTGACATTCCAACAATATTATATGGACCTGGAGAGCTAAAAGAAGCACACTCAGTAAACGAAAAGATAAAAATAAAAGACTTAGAAAACTTTAGCGACGTATTATATCAATTTTTAAAAGAATGGTATTCAAACCCTGAAAAATTATAAAAGTGAAATAAACTAGAAGAGAGTGGGTGCTCTAACGTGCAAGAAATAAAAGACTAGCCTGTTACATATTCTAACTAGCTAGTGATTATAAACAAGCACGTTAGCGCTATATATTTCACCTTGAACGATTTTTCAAAGTGCTGACGACCGGAGGAATAGTATGAGTGAAAGACTACTGGGTCGAGCAACACCTTAAGCTAACATGCACTTTCAAAATCGTATATACATAAAAAGTCTACTAATCCATTAAATTATAATTAACGGACTAGTAGACTTTTTTAGAGCTATGGGTTTATACACTAGCTTTGTTGTTGGTTGTTTTGAATTTTACTATTGCTCTTATTTTCTTCCAATAAACGTTTATCTTTAATTTTATTTTGCATGTTAACTATGATTATATAAATTGAATGGACAATGATTAAACTTGCGAATGTGTCTGAGAAGAAATGAGCGTTTAAATACATTCTTGAACACATCATAGAAACAATTAATATACCAAATATCCATTTTACAATTGCTTTATCGTAGAAGCATGTAGCAATAAAGATAGCTACGAATAAAGTTAATGTATGTAAACTAGGAAAGCTAAAGCCATCTATAAATTCTGAAGGTCTTGGCCTTTGGATAATATATTTTAAGGCTGTGCCAACTACAAGTGATGTTATAGCAAATATGGTATAGGTTGAAAATACTGTTCGTTTATAAAAGTAAATGCCAATCAACATTATTGCTATCATAATAACAACATGAGAAGGTGAAAATAAAAAAGAAATAACAGTTAGATAAGTGTTTAATCTAAATATCGTTGCTGTTGATTCAATAAAATCGTGAACAGCATAATCAAGAGGATATATGTATCGTGTTAGTACACTAGCAAGTAATATAATGAAAATAATAGAGTAAGATATGATTAACTTTGTATCCTTCTTCAAGATGCATAAAGCTCCTTCTGTGTATTTTGTACATTAATACTATTTTAAATGAGATAGACATTTAGCACAATACAACTTTAGGACGACCTAATAATCTAGTCTCTTTAGATACTAATTAGCATTGCACATGACGACCTAGATTTGTCTTAAACAAAAAGGGTAGTTAATAATATATGATGATAAATTTGAGAAAGTGAGGCATTTTCATGAATAAAGATTGGCAATCTCAATTACCGATAGAGAATATACAAAAAATAACACCAGTAAGTGGTGGTGATGTGAACGAAGCTTATAAAATTGAAAGTAAAGATGGTGACTATTTCTTACTTGTTCAACAAAATCGTTCAGAAGATTTTTATGCAGCCGAAATAGCGGGATTAGAAGCTTTTGAAGCGGCTGGTGTCAGAGCACCTATAGTAGAAGCGCATGGTGAAATTAATGGTGATGCGTATTTACTACTGAACTTCTTAGAAGAAGGTCGGTCTGGAAGTCAGAAAGAATTAGGACAATTAGTAGCGAAATTGCATAGTAACTATGAACCTAATGGTAAATTTGGATTTGATACGCCTTATGAAGGCAGTGATATAACATTCGAAAATGGTTGGAAAGATACATGGGCAGAACTATTTGTTCATCAAAGACTTGATCAACTTCGCGATGAAATTATGAATAGAGGACTTTGGTCACAAGACGAATTAGACACTTACGAAAATGTACGTGAAACGATATTAGAAGAATTAGAACAACACACTAGTAAACCTTCGTTATTACATGGGGATTTATGGGCAGGCAATTACATGTTCTTAACAGACGGAAAACCAGCTTTATTCGACCCATCTCCTTTATATGGGGACAGAGAATTTGATTTAGGCGCAACACGAGTATTCGGAGGTTTCACACAAGACTTTTATGATGCTTATAATGAAGCATTACCTCTAAGTAAAGGCGCTAATGAACGTATAAAGTTTTATGAGCTATATTTATTAATGGTACACCTTGTTAAATTTGGTAGCCTATATGCTGGTAGTGTGAACCGTACAATGAAAGATATATTAAATGATTAAGTAAATTAAAACCCCTTCGCTAATAAAGTAGTGAAGGGGTTTTATGTATAAAGTTTATTTTTTATATTGAATACTAGCTGTTAAGTGAATGCGTTCACTACCAACATTACGATACGTATGGGGTACATCAGAATAAAAATGTATAGCATCATCTTTTGTTATAGTATTGGTCATCCCATTAATATCAAGTTCTAACGTACCATTATGTATGATGATATATTCTTCTGAACCTACATGATGGCCTTCTGAATGCATTTCAGCATTTTCTTCTAATTCCATGTTGAACATTTCAAATTGTTTATCAACATTAAAAGGAAAGTAAGGATAAATAATAACAGTTTGATGTTCATTATAAATAGGTATGATGTCTGACTTTGAAATACAATGAATATTTTCGTTTTTATTAGAGATTAAATCTGATATAGGTATGTGTAGACCATTGGCTATTTTCCATAGTGTTGTAATCGTTGGATTGGATTGACCATTTTCTATTTGGTTAAGCATCGTTTTACTAACGCCTGTTAATTTTGAAACGGTACTTAAACTTAGTTGTTGATTGTTTCGATACTGTGAAAGGTTATGTGCAACAATCGTATGGATGTTATTTTGCATTAATTAAACAACTCCTGTTTACAATGTAATGAACGTACTGTACAATATGATTTGTTCTTTATAACGAACGTTTTGTACATTATAACAGAAAATATAAAATAGGAGAATGTTTTATGTCAGAAGATTTAAGGCAACATAATAAAAAAACGAATTGGATGCTGTTTATAGGAATCTTGCTTATAGGAGCAAGTTTAAGAGCGCCTATTACTTCTGTAGGTATTGCATTACCTTCTATTAAAGAGAGTTTAGATTTATCCAATACTACTGTAAGTGTTATTACGATACTACCGTTATTATCTTTCGCAGTAGTTTCACTATTTGCGGCTAAGATCAGTCATAGATTTGGTTTAGAGCGTACAGTATTTGGCGCTTTAATATTAATTTTTCTAGGTATTGTATTAAGAGCAATTACAGGCGTATCTTGGTTATACATAGGTACACTACTTATAGGTGTAGGTATTGCTTTTGGAAATGTACTCACACCAGGTATTATTAAAATGAATTTCCCATTACGTATAGGTATAATGACTGGTTATTATACTGTTACGATGAATATATTTGGTAGTGTTTCTTCATATGTAACTGCTCCATTAGTGAAAAGTTTTAATTATAATTTTGCGATTAGTTTAATAGGAGTCGTTACACTACTCGGTATTATTATTTGGTCATTTCAACTAAAAAAACATGAAAAAATTTCTACTCAACAAAACAATGCTAATATAAATGTTTGGAAATCTCCATTATCATGGCAAATAACGTTATTAATGGGTGGACAATCATTAATATTTTATTCATTGATAAACTGGCTTCCAGAGTTTTTATTAAGTAATGGTATCTCAATAAATGCGGCTGGTATATATCTATCAATTTTACAGCTTGCAATTATACCATTAACATTTATAACACCAATATTTGCTGAAAAAATGAAATCACAATTTTTAATCACATTTATTACAGGGTTATTGTTTGTACTAGGAATTTTATCGTTAATGATTAAACCTGAGTGGGCGATTATAGGCATCGTCTTACTTGGTATAGCGAGCGGTTTAGCTTTTGGTCTAGTAAACACGTTCTTTGGTTTAAGAACAGAACATGGATACACAGCTGCTAAGCTATCAGGTATGTCTCAAGCTGTTGGTTATTTATTCGCCGCTATAGGTCCATTGTTCTTCGGAATATTACATGACGCTACAGGCAGTTGGAATACATCATTTGGCGTTTTACTATTTACCGCATTGTTAATTATGTTCTTTGGTTCACAAGCAGGACGTAATAGAACAATAGAACAAACTTTACAAACTAAATAAAATATGAATTTAAAAGATTGCTCAACAGATAGTATGAGTAATCTTTTTGTTTACATAAATAAAATAATTATGGTAAATATTACAATTTAATGAACATTGCACCACATTTTTTACATAAATCGGAAAACGCTTTCTGGTTATACTTTTATTTCTCACTCTTTATAGTATAATTGTCCCATGCAGTTTAAAAAATAAACTTAAAATTGGTAAATAGGTATGGGAGTGACACGAAAAGATGGAAGACAATCATTTAAAAAGGGGTCTTAGTTCTCGTCAAGTGCAGATGATAGCGCTTGGTGGAACAATTGGTGTAGGTCTGTTTATGGGTGCTTCAAGCACTATTTTATGGACTGGACCATCAGCAATACTTGCATATTTAGTAGCAGGGCTATTCTTATATTTAGTCATGAGAGCTATGGGAGAAATGGTTTATTTATACCCAACAACAGGTTCATTTGCAAACTATGCAAGTGATTATTTACATCCAGTAGCAGGATATGTAACTGCATGGAGTAATATATTCCAGTGGATTGTAGTAGGTATGAGTGAAGTAATAGCTGTAGGTCAATATATGCAGTATTGGTGGCCAGACTTACCAACATGGATACCAGGTGTTATCGTTGTACTAACTTTAGCAACTGCAAACTTAGTGTCAGTTAAAGCTTTTGGAGAGTTTGAATTCTGGTTTGCGATGATTAAAGTAGTCACAATTATCTTAATGATAGTTGCAGGTTTCGGGCTTATATTCTTTGGATTTGGTAATGGCGGAAATGCAATTGGTTTAAGTAATTTAACAGAACACGGTGGATTTTTCCCTAAAGGTATAGTAGGCTTCTTCTTTGCATTATCCATGGTTGTCGGATCCTATCAAGGTGTGGAATTAATAGGGATTACAGCAGGAGAAACAAAAGATCCTAAGAAAAATATTAAAAGTGCAGTAAACGGCGTAATTTGGCGTATTTTAATCTTTTACATAGGTGCAATTTTTGTAATCGTAACTGTTTATCCTTGGGACCAATTAGGAAATGTAGGTAGTCCTTTCGTTGCAACATTCGCTAAAGTAGGTATTACAATAGCAGCAGGATTAATTAACTTTGTTGTTATTACTGCAGCGATGTCAGGTTGTAACTCAGGTATTTTCAGTTCAAGTCGTATGGTTTATACACTTGCTCAAAAAGGACAAATGCCTCGCATATTTACAAAAGTTATGAGAACAGGTGTACCATTCTTTGCAGTATTAGCAATTTCAGTTGGTATTTTTGTAGGTGTTATTTTAAACATCGTATTACCATTAATTATTGATGGCTCAGAAAATATATTCGTTTATGTATATAGTGCGTCTATACTACCAGGTATGGTGCCATGGTTTATGATTTTACTTAGTCATATTAGATTTAGAAAAAATCATCCAGAAGAATTAGATGGACATCCATTCAAAATGCCTGGCGCTCCTTTCACAAATTATATAACATTAGCTTTCTTTGTATTAGTATTGATAGGTATGTTATTTAATGCAGAAACAAGAGTATCAGTTATTATAGGTATTGTCTTCTTATCACTGATGACAGTTATTTATTTCTTAAGAGGCCATCATAGAGTCGATAGAGGAGAATACTAAAATTCATATATATTTAAAATAAAAAAGAGAATAAGGTAGAAATTCCTTACTCAACATAATGCTCCTAATCCAGTGTATATTTTACTCGAGGATTAGGAGCATTTATTTAATATGTGAGATTTGTAGTGTCCATTTTTATTTATCCAAATTCTTTATAAATATCTTCTACAAAATCAACAAAATATGATCTGAATTTTTCGTTATCTGCATGTATACATACATCTACTAAACCATCTTCATTAAATTCAGTATATGTACAACCTTCTGCTTGTCCTTCTGTTATAACAGAAATATTTGCTTTTTTAGTTTCGTAAATTTCTGGATACAATAAGTAGAATATTGTGCTAAGATCATGAATAATGTGTTGGTTTGCACCCCCAGAGTTTGAATCGTTGTATACATCGAGCATCGTCGTAATCATTTTTCCAAAATCACCTAATTGAGCAAGACGTTCAACATCATCTTGGTTAATCATCGTTTCTCTTGTGACATCTAATCCACACATCACAATAGGTAAATCTTGATTAAATACAATATGAGCAGCATGAGGATCAGCGAATATATTAAATTCCGCTACGGGCGTAGCATTTCCACCGACAGCTGCGCCACCCATTAACACTATTTTTTCTACATTTTCAATCGTTTCTGGGAAAAGTGAAAATAAAAGAGAAATATTTGTTAATGGTCCTATTGGAACTAATGTAATAGGTTCATCAGACTGCATAATCACATTTCTCATAGCAATTACAGCGTTGTCTTCTAAAATATTTGAACGTTGTGAAGTATTAAATTCATAATTACCAATACCATTGTGTCCATGTACATATTCAGCCGTAGATAAAGCGTTTAATAAAGGTTTATTGACACCTTTAGCTACAGGTACTTCCTTCTTAAAGTAATCTACAATGTCAATTGCATTTCTAGTCGTATGTTCAATTCCAACGTTTCCTCCAATAGATGTGATTAACCGAACATCTAGTTCTGGTGAATTTAAAGCTGCTGAAATTGCGATAATATCATCAATACCGGGATCAGTATCAATTATAATTGGTGTTGTCATAATCCCACTCCTTTGTAAAATATCTATACTAATAATTATAACAAACCATATAATTTTATATGTATAAAGCGATTTCACCAAAATATGATTGTTTTAACATTAGCTACTATTAATACTACAAATGAGAGAGTAATGAATGGTTGGGAGTTTTTATCGAGTTTTTGGTGGCTCATATTTCCTGTAGGTGGTATGCTAATGGCGATACTAGGTTTGATATGCAAGAATTATTCATTGGAAGGTGATTTAATTGAGTAAACATTTATATATAGCACACGGGTATAACGCCAATAGCCAAAAAAATTGGTTTGATTGGTTAAAAAATCAATTTCCAGAGGTAGATGGCCATTTAATTGATTTTCCTAATTCTACAGAACCTAAGCTAGAAGAATGGTCACAAACTTTAAAAGAAAATATAGATTTATCTAGTGGTGAAAATATTATAGTAGCTCATAGTTTAGGAGTAATCACTGTATTAGATATGATATCTAATGTAACAAGTGATATTAACATAAAAGGTCTTGTACTCGTTGCAGGGTTTGATGAAAAGATAATAAAATTTCCTGAATTAGATGGGTTTATAGAATCAACAAATGTAGATTATGAGAAAATTAAAGATGTAGTACCGTATAGAGTCGTTATAGGTGCAACGAAAGATCCTACTGTGTCTTATCCATTAAGTAAATCATTGGCAGAAAGATTAGATGCAAAAGTATTTAAAAAGCATCATGACGGTCATTTTTGTGAAGAAGATGGTTACGATTCATTTCCTGAAGTTAAGTATTATGTAGAAGAAATATTTAATAAAGAATAAAAAAACGCCCTCAGCTATTGCCGAGGGCGTTGGATTATTTTGTTGAATAAAGTTTATAACTGCTTATATATTATGCAGTAACCCATTGTGAAGCGCCAACTTCATTGTATAATTTAACAGCAGCTGCGTCTTGTACGCTTTCAGGAGCTTCTGTTGGTGATTGACCTTTATACTCTGCAGGAGCTACTGAATCCCAAGTACTTTGTAAGAATTGGTATTTACCTGCTGCACCTGAAGATGGGTTAACAGCTTTTAGGTCTCCGCCTGATTCACGTTCAGCGATTGCTTTTAAGTGATCATTAACTTCTACATCTGAACCTTCAGATGCTGAAGAAGTTTGTGTAGTTTTTGTTTCTTGAGTCGTAGTTTCTTGAGTTTGTTGAGCTTCTTGTTTAGGTGCTTTTACTTGAGGAGCCTCAACATTGTTTGATTCTTGTTCTGTTGCAGCTGGAGCTTGTGTTTCTTCAGCTGGAGCTTGAGTTTGTTCAGCTGCAGGTTGTTCAGCAACTGGCTCTTGTGTAGCTTCTGGAGCTTGAGTTTCAGTGTCTGCTGCATTAGTTGCATGGTAACCCCAAGTGAAGTTTTGACCATCTGATTCAAAGTTATATTCGAAACCATCTAAAGTAAAGTTGATGTCATAAGCGCCTTCTTGGATAGCTTCTTGGTTAAGTTGTGGTGCATTAGCTTGAGCTAACTGAGCTAGTTCTTCCTTGTTTACATTTTGTTCTGAAGCGTCTGCTACGTTAGTTGAAGCTACTCCTGTTGCACCGATTGCTACTGCTAATGATGAAGATAAAATTGCTTTTTTCATAATTTAAAAACCCTCCGTAATATTTTATAATTTTATTATTAATGTTAGCTGATAATTTCTTTGTTAGTTAAAAAATTCTTCCCTGTGAAAATGGGACAAGACAACAATAACATATATGAGCCCTTTGTAAATTACAGTCAAATAACAAAAGGTTACAATGTCAAATTGATTCTGTAATAAAAATTGCTTCATGTCACACTTTGTAATAATACACTTTATTTCACTCTTTCTTATTTAACTGTATATATGGTATTTTTTTATGACTAAAAACTCTCTGAGAACTGTTGTGACAGTTTATTATAAAAAATTAAGATATTTGAATTTATTAATTAAAGGTAAAAAGTAAGAACAAAAAATTAAGCATTACTCTGAAATATTAATTTTAAAATGATGTTATATTTTTATTTTAATAAATAATCTGAAATATTTACATACAAGTTGAGAACTACTGCGAGTATGTTTTAAGCGAAGTTGACTACAAAATACAGAATTATCAGTTTTATTACTGGTGGTTTATCGACTTATAGCATTAGTCATCAGTCAGTAATCTTTGTAATCTTATTGTAATAAATATGAAGGAATAATTGAGTTTGAAATAGAAATCAATAGCATTGCAAGTATTTATAAAAATAAACTTTTTAATTTATCTCTATATATAGAAGAAACACGTTATAGAATATATAATAGAAGTAACTTATTTTTGAACGGAGGTGTTTTAGATGTTTCTTTTAGCTAATAGTTGCAGATTTATAGTAATCGTTCGCAACAAATTTGCGGATTTTTCTCCAAAATTGGTGGAGTGTGTCTTTTTTGAAGAAAAAAATCGCTATAAGGAACATCTAGCACTAGCTTCCTTATAGTACAATTTGGAGGAAGCAAATATGAATATTATAAATATATCGAAAGTTACGCAATCTTATATGGGAGATATTATTTTTGACGATATAAAATATGATTTAAATGATGGTGATTGCGTAGGATTAGTTGGAAGAAATGGTGAAGGTAAGAGTACGCTGTTAAAATTGATGGCTGGTGTAGAAGCGCCGACAGAGGGGCAAATCAGCTGGCAGAAGAATTTATCAATAGGTTATTTAAATCAATTACCGAAATATCAAGACGATAAAAATATATACGAATGTTTGTCAGAAGTATTTGAAGAGTTGAATAATATTGCTGGGCGAATGAGTGATATAGAATTAAAAATGGCAAATAATCCAGACGATTTAAATAAATTGTTAAAACAATATGGTCAATTACAAGAATTATATGAAGAACATGGTGGCTACGAGAAAGATGCACAAATCCGAAGAGTTAGCCATGGACTAAAGATAAGTAACTTATTGGAGTCAACATGGAGTAAATTATCTGGTGGTGAGAGAACGAAAGTAGGCTTGGCACAAATTCTACTTAAACAACCTAAGTTGCTTCTATTAGATGAACCTACAAATCATTTGGATATCTCAGCAATAGATTGGTTAACAGATTTTATTAAACAATACTCTGGAGCAATTGTAATTGTCTCTCATGATAGATACTTTTTAGATGAAACAGTCAATGAAATTATAGAAATTGATCAAGGAACGCTTCATATCTACAACGGAAATTATAGTTATTTCGTTAAAGAAAAAGAAGCTCGTATAATTAGAGAATTTGAAGCTTATCAGACTCAACAAAAGCGGATTAAAAAGATGGAAGAATCTATTAAGCAATTGAGATTATGGGCGAGCCAAGCGAAGCCACCAAATGCAGCGATGTATAAACGAGCGAAAAGTATGGAAAAAGCATTGGACAGAATAAAAAGAGTTGAAAAGCCTATATTAGAAAATAAAAAAATGAATGTGAATTTATCTGAAGGGCAACGTGTTTCAAACGATGTTGTTGAATTTGTTAATATATCAAAAATGTATGATGATATTTTATTTGAGAATATTAACCTATTAATAAGAAGAAAAGAGCACGTAGCTATTATTGGTGATAATGGTACAGGTAAAAGTACAATCTTAAAATTAATATTAGGAAACGAAGAACAAGATGAAGGTAAAATAAAGCTTGCACCTAATTTAAGAATTGGTTACTTATCACAACATACTTTTGAAAACTTAAATTCTGAAACAGTTATCGAAGTATTTAGGGAAGTTGTGAATGTAACAGAAGGTCAAGCAAGGCATATATTAGCACAGTTTTTATTTTATGGTGAAGATGTGTTTAAACCTATCAAATATCTAAGTGGTGGAGAAAAAATGAGATTAAGATGGGCACAAATCGTTAATCAAAACTTTAATGTGCTCATATTAGATGAACCGACAAACCATTTAGATATAGACTCTAAAGAAACAATAGAAGATGCGTTAGAAAAATATAATGGAACGATTATAGCAGTTTCTCACGATAGGTACTTTTTGAATAAATTGTTTAATATAACGTACTTATTGAAAGAACAAATATTAACAAAATACGAAGGCAACTATGATTACGTAAAAGAAAAAATAAAGCAAAATGAAATATAAAGAAAAGACGTTGACGACCTAACTGAATCAGTTCTGGTTGTTAACGTCTTTTTAGTATGAAAAATTATTGGGTTTAAGAGGTGCAATTATAAAAATTCAATTATTTTAATCAAATTACGATATATCGCTTTACAACTTTCGATATATCGGTTAATATAACGATATATCGAAAAGAGAAAGGTGATAATAATGTTCAACAGACAATTTCACAGTAGAAGACTTGCAATGATGCAACATGATGACGGAGGTTTCTCTCGTGGCTTTGATGGTTTTGAAAAAATGTTCGCTGCTGCAAGAGGTAATGAAAGATTTTTCAAAAAAGGCAATTTACAGTTCATTATATTAAATCTGTTATTAGAAGAACCGAAACATGGCTACCAAATTATTAAGGACCTCGAAGCGAAATTTAAAGGTTTCTATTCGGCGAGTCCTGGCAGTGTTTATCCGATTTTACAAATGTTAGAAGATCGTGAGTTTGTGTCAATTTCTAAAGATGGCAAGAAAAAAGTTTATACGATTACTGATGAAGGAAAGCAGTTTTTAGAAGAGAACGGAAACAATGATGAATTTACAAAACGTATGGAACAATTCCAAAGCATGGATATGGAAAAAATGAAAGAATCTAGAAGTGAATTACAAGAACTTTTCAAATCATTTATGTTGGCAGGTAAAATCTCAATGCAAGATGATAAAAAATATGAACAGTTTCAACAATTAATTAAGGAAACTAAAGAAAAACTTCAACAATTCAGGGAAGAAAAATAAAACTTGAAAGAAGAATGACTAATAATGAAGAAACAAGATTTAAAACATATAGCAATTGTAGGTGGTGGTCCAGGTGGATTAATGCTAGGGCTACTATTACAGCGGCAAGGTTTCTCTTTCACTATTTACGAACGTGGCTATCAAAATATGCATAGTGACAGAGGTGGTTCACTAGATATTCATGATGACAGTGGACAGTTACCTTTGAAAGAGGCTGGTATTTTCGAGAATTTTCGTAAGCACGCGCGTTACGAAGGTGAAGATACACGTATTGTAAATAAAGACGGAGAAATTTTATACGATGAAGATGCAGAAGGTGAGGGTAATAGGCCTGAAATCGATCGTGGGAAATTATGTGATATTATAATGGAACAAATTCATCCGGAAAATATTAAATATGGTTTTAAGTTTGAAAAGCTGATACAGCGAGATAATGGGGAAGTTGAGATAGTATTTGAAAATGGTACAACTGTTATGACAGATTTAGTAATTGGTGCAGATGGTGCATTTTCTCAGATACGCTCTCATTTAACAAATGCTAAACCTGAGTATACTGGTATTTCTATGATTGAGATGAATTCTGATGAGAATGAACACCCAGATCTTCTTAAGTTCAATAAAAATGGTAAGCTAATTGGCTTAGGTGGCGATCAAGCTATATTAGGTCAACGTAATGGAGACGGACGTATAATGGCATACATCAGCTTCAAAACCAAATATGAAAAACTTGATGAATATCGTAATCTTTCATTGGACACATTAAAAGAAAGATTGTTAGCTGAATATAGTGACTGGGATTCAGAGCTTAAAAATTATATTGCATATAGTTATGATGATATTAAATTCCGTAGAATTTATAAACTTCCTATTGGTTTAACTTGGGCAACACAACCAAATATTACAATCATTGGTGATGCTGCGCATCTTATGAGTCCATTCGCTGGTGAAGGTGTAAATATGGCTTTGTATGATGCTTACCTTTTAGCAGAATCATTTAAAAACTTTAATAATCTTACTGAAGTATTAAAAGCTTATGAACAACAAATGTTCGAAATTACAAAAATTCATGCGAAAGAGTCACAAGATAACTTAGAAATATTTTTCTCGGAAAATGGTGCGGAAAAAATGGCACAATTCTTTTTAGATGTGGAAAAATAATTTTTATAAACTAGAAAGAAGTGGAACAGAAATCTCATTAGAAAAAATAAGATTTCTGTTCCACTTCTTTGTATTTTCACATTCATTCTTCTTCTCTCATTACTTTATTTGAACTTTTTCTACTATCATAATATTTAGATATATTTACTTTGAACTCAATATTATCTTTGTATGCTTCTGAAAAGATACAACTGTAAAAGATGTCTAATAGGAAAGTAATAGAGTTATTTAATGTGAAGTTACCAATTTTCGAATATAGTTTTTCTCGTGTTGTTATTCTGAATAGATAGTCGGATTGTTTGACCAATGTATTATCGCCTATACTTGTTAGCGATATGATAGTTGCTTTCTTTTTTCTTATCATTGGTAACAGTTTAAGAATATTTGTAGTTTCACCTGTGTAAGAAATAATAATAACGCAAGTATCTTCCGAACAGGTTGATGCTTCGTAACCTTGGTCAAAGGTGCATAGCGTAACTTTTTTACCGATTCTCATCATATGAGATTTGAAAGCATAACAAAGTTGAAGGTTATTTTCTAATGAAAATATCTTAATTTCTGATACTGTATTTAAATATTCAACTGCTTTTTTTAATGCATTATAGTCGATTAATGATAACGTGTCTTCTATTGTCATTTCATTTAGAGTGGCTAACTTGTTTGAAATTGTCATGAAGTTATCTGTTTCATCAAATGGAAAGTTAGCATCGACATTGTGAAAATTATTATTTAAGTAATACATTTCTTTAACAAAAGCTTCTTTTAAATCAACCCAACCTGAATATCCTAGTTTCTTAGCAATTCTCGTTAATATGGAAGGGTGAGTATAGGCTTCTTCTGCAATTTGCTTTGCTGTTTGATCTTGTATTTCATCCCAATTTTTAAATATGTAACTAATAACTGTTCTTTCGGAAATAGAAAAACGTTCTTGTTCTTTCATTTTCTCGCTTAATAGCATATTTATCACCAAATCAATTATAGCTTTTGTAAACAACATTTACAAAAATAATTAAAAATTCTTAAAATATTGTAAATCATAAAGTTGATTTGTGCTAAGGCCTTGTACATTTTTAAAAGGAATCTATTATTGAGGTAAAGGGGGATTTTCCAATGGTTAAAGGTGTAAAAATTGTAACAATAGGTGGAGGAAGTAGTTATACTCCAGAATTGATGGAAGGTTTTATTAAAAGGTACGAAGAGCTTCCAATAAGAGAAATTTGGCTAGTAGATATAGAACCAGGTAAAGAAAAATTAGAAATAGTAGGTAAAATGGCTCAAAGAATGTGGGATGCTTCTCCTTACGATGTTAAAGTTCATTTAACAGTCGACCGTAAAGAAGCGTTGAAAGATGCTGATTTTGTAACGACACAATTTAGAGTAGGTGGATTAAACGCTCGTGTTAAAGATGAAAGAATACCATTATCTTACGGCATGGTCGGTCAAGAAACGAATGGTGCTGGTGGTATTTTTAAAGCATTCCGTACAATTCCAATTATTTTAGATGTTGTAGAGGACATGAAAACACTTTGTCCTAATGCATGGTTAATTAATTTTGCGAACCCAAGCGGTATGGTAACTGACTCAATTATTCGTTACGGTGGCTGGGAAAAAGTTATTGGCTTATGTAACGTTCCAGTAGGTGCTATGATGGCTGAACCTGAATTATTAGGAAAAGATATAAATGAGCTAATTTATTCGTTTGCCGGTTTAAATCATTTTCATTGGCACCGCGTAAAAGATACTAAAGGTGTTGATGTAACTTCTGAAATTATTGATAAAATGTATAGTAATGATTCAGGAATTCCAGCAAATATTCATGATATACCATTCTTCAAAGAGCAACTTAAACAAATGAATATGATTCCTTGTGGGTACCATCGCTACTATTATAGAACTGAAGAAATGCTTGAGAATATGCTAGAAGAATACAATGATGAGAATGTAGGAACGCGAGCACAGCAAGTTAAAAAGAGTGAAAAAGAATTATTCGAATTATATAAAGATGTTAACTTAGATCACAAACCAGAACAGTTAGAACAACGTGGTGGCGCTTATTATTCAGAAGCAGCGTGTGAAACGATTGCATCTATCTATGCTAATAAAAATACCCATATTGTTGTTTCTACTAAAAACCAAGGATCTGTACCAGATTTATCACCAGAAGACGTGGTAGAAGTTTCAGCTTATATTGGAGCAGAAGGTGCACGTCCTATAGCATTTGGAACATTCAAACCAGCAGAAAAAGGTTGGTTACAGTTAATGAAGAATATGGAGTTAACTGTAGAAGAAGCGGCAGTAACAGGAGATTATGGCTTAGCGCTACAAGCATTTACTATGAATCCACTTATACCAAGTGGAGAAACAGCTAAGCGCGTTCTAGACGAACTATTAATAGCACATAAAGAGTACTTACCACAGTTTGACAATAAAATTACACAACTTTTAGAAGAAGGATGCACAATTAAAGATGAAGTTGTATTAGAATTAAATAACCAATCGTTACCTTTATAAAAATTAAATCTATTGAAATCTTAACCCCCTCACTAATATAACTAGTGACGGGGTTTAAGTTTTAAAAAATGTTCACAAAAAGTTCACTTACGAGCAAATTTTATTCTCTCTATACTATAAAGATATAAATAGAAAAGGATGATAAAATTGCCAACAACTAGAAAAGAAAATATACAATTCGGCTTGATAATGTGTTTTGGTATGGTATTAGTAATGAGTATATATAATCTTTATATTAATGGAACAATAGGGGAAATTACTTTTATAGAAGGAATATCTGATTTTGCAATAGGATTTGTTATTGCCTTTATATTAGATATGTTCATTGTAGGACCTAACGCTAAAAAAATAGCATTTAAATTAACAGCAAATACAAATAAGAAAATCTATACAGTCTTAGCAATATCCATATGTATGGTTTTAGGAATGGCATTTTTAATGTCTATTTACGGCTTAGTTTCTACTTACATTCATATTGGATATACTTCGAATTCAATGATTATAGACTATCTTTCGATATTTAGTAAAAATTTAATCGTAGCATTACCATTACAAATTATTGTTATGGGCCCACTAGTTCGTTATATATTTACTAGGTATATTCAAGTGAATAAAATGACTATGGGAAATTAAAAAAGGAAGCGAGACAGAAATTTTTTTAGGAAAATGAGATTTCTGTCGACTCCTTTTTGGCAAGAATATATAAAAGCTAGAGATTATACTTTTATTGGATTAATTATGCCGAAAATCCAATAAGAGCCATTTTATTGGATTAACTAAGACAAAAATCCAATAAGAGCCAATTTAGTTGGATTAACTAAGACAAAAATCCAAGTAGACCACCTTTTGTTGGATTAACTAAGACAAAAATCCAAGTAGTCCACCTTTTGTTGGATTAATTAAGTCGAAAATCCAATAAGAGCCAATTTAGTTGGATTAATTAAGTCGAAAATCCAATAAGAGCCATTTTATTGGATTAACTAAGACAAAAATCCAAGTAGACCACCTTTTGTTGGATTAACTAAGTCGAAAATCCAATAAGAGCCATTTAGTTGGATTAACTAAGTCGAAAATCCAATAAGAGCCAATTTAGTTGGATTAACTAAGACAATAATCCAAATAGAGTACCTTTTTCTTCGCGCTCAAAACAACAAAAGCTGAGACATCAATAAATGTCTCAGCTTTTTAACCTTCTTTAATCTATATATCGTTTTAAATGTTTTGCTGTAAATGAATCGTCTACATCTAATATACCTTGTGGTGGTCCACTATATAATATATGTCCTCCGTTCATGCCGGCTCCTGGTCCTACATCGATAATCCAGTCCGCATGGGTCATCATAGTTAAGTTATGTTCTATGATGATAACTGTATTACCTTGTTCTATCAATTGTTCGAAGCATGACAACAGTGTTGGTATATCGTCTTCATGCAATCCTGTTGTTGGTTCATCGAATACGAATATTTCATCAGTTGCTGATTGATCAAGGTATCTACTTAACTTAACTCTTTGTATTTCACCACCTGATAGTGTATCGAGTGATTGTCCTAAAGTCATATAATGTAGTCCTGTTGCCTGTAAATGGTTTAAGCGACTATAAATCTTGTGATTATGACTGAACATATCAATACCTTCTTCAACTGTTAAAGCTAATACATCGGCTATTGAATATCCATTTACTTTTGCTGCTAACACTTCAGGTCTATATCGTGTACCTTTACATACTTCGCAAATTTGTGAAAAGTCAGGCATAAAAGCTAGTTCTGTCTTGATGACGCCTTTACCATTACATTCGGGACATGCACCTTCTGAATTATAGCTAAACATGCTCTTTTTCAATCCAGTTTCATTACTATAAAACTCACGGACTCCATCAAATAAATCCATGTAAGTTAATAAATTAGAACGGTTTGATGCATGAACAGGTTTTTGATCTATAAAAGTTGTATCGCTACGATTATAAAGTCCAGCTTTTAGCAAAGAACTTTTACCTGAACCTGCAACACCTGTTAATACAGATAAAATGTTTTTAGGAATATCTATAGATACATTTTTTAAGTTATTGTTATTAATGTTTTTTAGATGGATAAAGTTTTCTGGTTGTCGAATGTTCTTTTTAATATGATGAGATCGGTTCAGAGCTTTACCTGTTGCAGTATGTGTATCAAGCAGTTCTTGATATGTACCGGTGAATGTAATTTCGCCACCGTGCTTTCCAGCTTCTGGACCGATATCAATTACATGATCAGCGATACGAATGACATCTGGATCATGCTCGACTACTAATACAGTATTGCCTTTATCTCTAATTGATTTCATAATGTCGTTAATTTTTTCAATATCTTCAGGGTGAAGTCCTACACTTGGTTCGTCGATAATATATACTAAATCAGTTAAAGGACTGTTTAGATGACGGATTAATTTAATTCTTTGTGACTCTCCTCCTGAAAGAGAAGGTGTTTGACGGTCTAGTGTTAAATAATTAAGTCCAACGTATGACAAAGCTTGTAACTGTTCACGCAATGGTTTAATGATGTAGTTAGCTTTTTTATCTTGAATATTTTCAAGGAATGTAATAGCTTCATCTATCGGTAATGCTGTGAAGTCTGTAATGCTTAAGTTGTTAATTTTACAGCTTAACACTTTTTTATTAAGACGTTTACCATCACAAGTAGGGCATTTATGTGTTGTAACAACCCTGTTCACATCTTCTAAAAAGCGTTTTTTCTCAAAATTATCATTTAATAAAAATGAACGTCTAAAACGGTGTATTAAACCTTCGAATTTGGCAGTTTTTGGCCAATTATCAGGTGGATTTTTTAATTTTTTAGGTTTTGTATATAAAAATGTATCCATTTCTTCTTTTGTATAATCTTTTAGCTTTTTATCGTTATCGAATAGACCACTGTATAAATAACGTTTACCTCTCCAGCTATCCGGACGAAATGATGGGAACTTAATAGCGTCTTCATTTAATGACTTGTCATAATCCAGTAGTTCATTTAAATCTATATCTTCAACATATCCTAGTCCTTGGCAAGTTGGACACATACCGCTCGGGTTATTGAATGAAAATACACTTGAATAGCCAACAAATGGCTCACCAATTCTTGACCATAACAATCTAACAGAAGCATAAATATCTGATATAGTACCGACTGTTGAACGAGAATTACCGCCTAATCTTTTTTGATTAATGACCATTGCTACTGGCAAGTGTTCTATTTGATCAACATCAGGTTTTTCATATTGTGTTAATTGATTTTGTATATAACTTGAATATGTTTCATTTAATAGCCTTTCAGACTCAGCAGCTAATGTGCTAAAGACTAGAGAAGACTTACCTGAACCTGAACGACCAGTAAACACTGTTAATTTATGTTTAGGAATATCGACATTTATGTTTTTTAAATTATTTTGATTTGCACCATGCACACGAATATAAGACATAAATTTCACCTCAATATAATTGTACCCTTTTATGTTTAAAACAAAAACTTCTGCTTAAATTGATGTACAATGAAGTTATATCATAAAATAATGTTAGCGATTACAAAGTAAAGGAGTATATGTATGTGGATTGATATTACGCAAAAACTATCAAACGAAATTGCACACTGGCCGGGGGATGAGCCTTTTAATTTTGAATTGTCTGCTACTAAATCAGAAACGGGCTCGGTAAATATAGGGAGTATTTCTACAAGTACTCATATTGGAACACATATGGATGCACCATTTCATTTTGATGATGAAGGTATAACGATAGATCAAATTGATGTAAATCGATTAATAGGCGAGGCAACATTGATAGAAGTTTTTGAAGAGAATTTAATTTCTCGGGAAATACTTGAACAGTTTGACATTAAAGGGACTATTATCATGATTAAAACAAAACATGAAGCGAAATCAAATATTTTTCCTGAAAATGTACCTGTACTAACGGAAGATGCAATTGCTTATTTATCAAGTATTGGTATTAAAGTGTTTGGTATAGACGTCCCTTCAGTAGATGATATAGATTCTAAAACATTAGATAATCATCACGCTTTTAATAAATACGATATTATCAATATTGAAAATTTATTATTAGAAGAAGTATCAGCTGGCTATTATCATTTTATAGGTTTACCACTTAATTTAATGGGAGCAGATGGTTCGCCGATTAGAGCAGTTATTGAAAAGAAAGGGGAATCGGGATGAATAATTTTCAAGATGATTCAATCAAAGGGGAAAGTGTAAAGACAGATTTTACAGAAGATATGACTTATAGTGAATATTTAGGTTTAGATAAAGTTTTATCAGCACAACATACATTGACAGATAGTCATGATGAAAAATTGTTTATTATCGTTCATCAAGTTTCAGAATTATGGATGAATCTCATAATTCATGAAATTAATTCTGCATGTGATGACGTTAAAAATGATCAATTTAAACAAGCGTTTAAAAAGTTAGCACGAGTAGGAAATATACAAAAACAACTCATTCAAGTATGGGAAGTATTATCTACGATGACACCGAGTGATTATTTAACGTTTAGAGATGATTTAGGTAGTTCTTCAGGATTCCAATCTTACCAAAATAGAATGCTTGAATATAGCCTCGGGTATAAAACGACACATGCGCTTAAAATATATGAAAAAGATGCTAACATATATAATTTGTTAAAAACACAGCTTGAAAAACCAAGTATATACGATGAAACGATTAAAGCTATAAACAGGGCTGGTTTTAAGATTGATGAATCAGTATTAAATAGGAAAGTGACAGACAATCATGTTTCTAATGAATCAGTGAAAGAAGCGTTTAAAGAAATATATTTAAATGCAGAAACATATTTTGAGTTATATGAATTACTAGAGAAATTAACGGATGTTGAGGATAGATATAGTCAATGGCGATTCCGTCATATGAAAACTGTGCAGAGAATTATAGGATTTAAAGTAGGAACTGGTGGCAGCTCTGGTGTAAATTATTTAAAACGTGTTATAGATCATAGCTTCTTTCCAGAACTTTGGGAACTTAGAACAGAATTGTAAAAACAATAACAATTGCCGGAGTGGTACTACCAATGTGGGGCATAAATAAATGTCTCAGGCTGGTAGTTCCGCTCCCTTCTTATTTCAAAAAATTTATGAATTGCTCATTTCGCTGTCTTTAATATCAGTTATAAACATATGTCCTGGAGCATGTGTAATCATAATTTCTGGTTTAGCTTGAAGTGCGACAGATTGAGGTGTAACGCCACATCCCCAAAATACAGGGACCTCATTATTTTTAATTGTTACAGGGTCACCAAAGTCTGGGGTGTTGATATCTTGTATCCCAATTTCACTAGGGTTTCCTATGTGAATAGGTGTGCCGTGAACATCTTTAAATTGCGTTGTGATTTCTGTTGATTTAATCGCATCTGCCATTGTCATTGGTCGCATACTCACAGTTATATTACCTTTGAAAACACCGCTTGTTGACGCCGGAATATTTGTAATATACATGGGTACATTATGTTTTTCTTCGATGTGTCTCATTGGAATGCCTGCTTCTATTAAAGCGTGTTCGAACGTAAAGCTACATCCTATTAAGAAACTCACCATATCTTCTGTATATAAGTTCCTAATATCTTGATATGTATCAACTAACACACCATCTTTATACATTCTATATAACCCTACATCAGTTCTAATATCAGCATCTTTACCGTATTTTTTAAATGAAGTTGAACCTTCTTCTGAAACATCTAATAACGGACATGTCTTAGGATTTCTAAAACAAAACTTCAAAAAGTCATAGGCGTACTTTGATGGTAAAATGACGACATTTGCTTGTACATAACCTTTAGCCATCCCACTAGTAGGCATTTCTAATTCACCACGTCTTATTAAACCTCTTATTTCATTCGGTAAAGCATTTTGTAAATCCATCACTAAATCCCCCTTGAATCTTAAATGTCTTGTATATCATATTATAACATTTTCTCTTTATATGATTGAGATGAATGACATATGGTAAAATGTTTGAGGATGAGAAACTAAATTAAAAATAAAAATATAGGGTGCTATTATGTTAAATTTATTTGTATTATTACTAGAAAGAGTAGGGCTCATTATACTTGTCGCTTACATCTTAATGAATACATCATATTTTAAAAATATGATGGGAGAGCGTGAACAATGGTACGTTAAATGGAGACTTATCATAGTATTTTCTTCATTTGCCTTGTTATCTAACTTTACAGGTGTAGCTATTAATAATGGTGAAGTGGTTTCAAGCATGATTTACCTTCATCTAGGACCAGAAGTTTCACTGGCGAATACACGTGTATTAACGATAGGTGTGGCAGGTATGATCGGCGGACCATTCGTCGGTTTATTTGTAGGTGTATTATCAGGTATATTTAGAGTTTACATTGGCGGAGCAGATGCATATACTTATTTAATTTCATCTATAGTTATTGGTTTAGTGGCTGGTTATTTCGGCCAAAGAGCGATGAAATCTAAAGGGTATTTATCTGTGAAACAAAGTGCTTTAATCGGTGCATCTACAGAAGTTATTCAAATGATATGTATTCTTGTGTTTTCCTCACAAAAAGCAGATGCACTAGAGCTTGTTCAATTGATAGCATTACCTATGATCATTATTAATGGACTGGGAACAGCAATATTTATGTCCATTATTGTTTCAACTGTTAAACAAGAAGAGCAAATGAGAGCTATTCAAACGCAAGATGTATTGAAACTCGTCAATCAAACCTTGCCTTACTTTAAAGAGGGGTTAACAGAGTCTTCAGCAAACGAATCTGCTAAAGTGATTAAAGATTTAATGAAAGTTTCAGCTGTAGCTATTACAAATAAAACACATATTTTAGCGCATGTAGGGGTTGCTAGTGATCACCACACTCCAGATAAAACAATCATTACAGATTTGTCTAAAGCCGTAATTGATACCGGTCAACAAAAAGAAGTGTATTCTAGTAAAGAGATAGGGTGCCAACATCCTAACTGTCCACTGGAAGCGGCAATCGTAATACCTCTATATATACAAGGAGATATCGTAGGAACACTTAAACTTTATTTTACTGATTATCATGATTTAACATTCGTTGAGAAACGTTTAGCTGAAGGATTAGCGAAAATATTCTCGAGCCAATTAGAACTTGGTGCTGTTGAAACACAAAGACAGTTACTCCAAGACGCTGAAATCAAGTCTTTACAAGCACAAGTGAATCCACATTTCTTCTTTAATGCTATGAATACAATTTCTGCATTAGTTAGAATTGACCATGAAAAAGCGCGCCAATTATTATTACAAATGAGTCAGTTTTTCCGTTCTAATTTGCAAGGTGCAAGAAATAACACAATTACAATTTCTAAAGAACTTGAACAAGTTAGAGCATATATTGCGTTAGAACAAGCAAGGTATCCAGACCATTTTATTATTGAATGTGATATTCCTGAACAATATGAATCAGCACTTGTACCACCATTTGTAATTCAAATTCTTGTAGAGAATGCAATTAAGCATGCTTTTACAAATAGAAAAGATGACAATCGAATATGGGTAGAAGTCACGAGTGAACAACATAAAATTAAATTATCAGTGAAAGATAATGGTCAAGGCATTCCTGAAGAAAAGTTGGGGACAATCGGTAAAGTAATTGTAGAATCACAGTCGGGAACAGGTAGTGCACTTGAAAATTTAAATAGAAGGCTAATCGGTTTATTTGGTCCAACAGCAGAACTTTGCATTCATACTAGTCATTTAGGCACCGAAGTCCAAACTGAAATACCGTATAAACATATAGAGGAGGATATGTAATGCAAGCATTAATTGTAGATGATGAACCATTAGCACGTAATGAATTAAAATATTTACTTAATCAAATTGGGTCATTTAGTGATATTAAAGAAGCAGAAAATGTTGAAGAAACATTAGAGCATTTATTATCAAATGATTTTGATGTGATATTTTTAGATATTAATTTAATGGAAGAAAGCGGACTAGATTTAGCTAAAAAAATTAATAAAATGAAACATGTTCCACATATTATATTTGCAACAGCCCATGATACTTTTGCTGTACAGGCATTTGAATTAGAAGCTACTGATTATATATTAAAGCCTTTTGAAAAAGCACGTATTGAACAAGCTGTAAATAAATTAACTAGTAGTGAACAACAATCAGTAGTTGAACAATCCAATCATGACGGAACTGAAGTGTTACCTATTGAAATTAATGATCGTATTTACATTTTAAATATAGAAGATATTATAGCGATATCCGTCAATCAAGGTGTTACAACAATTAACACGACAGAAACAAAATATGAAACAAACGAACCACTCAGTTATTATGAAAAGAAACTGAGCCATGCCAAATTTATCCGTATCCACCGTGCTAGTATCATCAATAAAAAGCATATTCAGTCAGTAGAACATTGGTTTAATTCCACATACCAAGTGACGTTAACACATGGTATAAAATTACAAGTAAGCCGATCATATATGAAGTTGTTTAAAGCGGAAATAGGGTTGGTGTAATTTGGACATCAACTTATTGTAACTCACACATTAAATATTGCATCTCGGGATGAAAACGCTTTATTTAATAGTTTTCATATTAAGATAACCTTAAGAGATAAATACAGGAGGTTGTCGTTATGAAACAAGTTAATAACTTCTTTCAACAAGTATTAACGATATCAATCATATTATTGATATCACATATTATAGAAAGCTTTATGCCTATACCAATGCCAGCATCAGTAATCGGGTTAGTATTGATGTTTGTTGCACTTACTACGGGAATTGTGAAATTAGAACAAGTAGAAGCGGTTGGTACAGCGTTAACGAATAATATAGGGTTTTTATTCGTACCAGCAGGTATTTCCGTTATTAATTCACTGGGTGTTTTAAGTTCAAGTCCAATTTTAATTATTTTATTAATAATCATTTCCACGATTTTATTACTTGTTTGTACAGGAATATTTTCACAACTTATTATGAAACCAAGTGAAAAAACTGCTAAACAAACTAAAAATATTAAACGTAAAAGAGTGGCAGGTGATTACGCATGATGGAACATTTAGGCGTAAATACACCATATTTCGGAATAGGTTTATCAGTTGTCGTATTTTTATTAGGAACACTATTATTTAAAAAAACAAATGGATTTTTCCTATTCGCACCTTTATTCTTCAGTATGGTAGTAGGTATTCTATTTTTAAAAGTTACAGGCATACCATACGAAAATTATAAAATCGGGGGAGATATTATTAACTTCTTCCTTGAACCTGCAACAATTTGCTTTGCGATTCCTTTATATAAAAAGCGTGAAGTATTAAAGAAACATTGGCATCATATTATGGGAGGTATAGCAGTAGGTACAGTATCAGCGTTAGTTATCATCTATATTGTTGCGAAAGCTTTCCAATTCGGTGATGATATTATCGCTTCAATGTTACCACAAGCTGCAACAACAGCGATTGCTTTACCAGTATCTGAAGGTATTTCAGGCATTAAAGAATTAACATCACTTGCAGTTATTTTAAATGCAGTTATTATTATGGCATTAGGTAATAAATTGCTGAAACTATTCAACATAACAAATCCAATTGCACGTGGTTTAGCATTAGGAACAAGTGGACATACATTAGGTGTTGCTGCTGCGAAAGAACTAGGAGAAGTAGAAGAATCAATGGCCAGTATTTCTCTCGTATTAGTTGGTGTAGTGGTCGTAGCAGTTGTACCAATATTTGTACTGCTGTTGCTATAAGTTAACAAGTTTGGATTATAAATCCTAACTCAAAATAAATGGGAGAGGGACAGAAATCTCATTTTAATAAATAGATTTCGTAGTCCCACCCCGGCAAGGATGACTAGGGTTGGGAAAAGCTTGATATAAGCGCATTTTCAATCCAGTCAGCTAATGCCATTATAATAAAAGAGGCTGAGACATGTATTTATGTCCCAGCCTTATTTTTTATGAAAGTTAAAGATTTTATCCGTGCATGCTTGCCTGGGGTATGGCTCGAGCCTGTAGTCTCTCGCGCATACTATTTCCTTGGGCGTCAGCACTTCACAAAATTGTTAGTGAATCCAATAAGTAGTACGATTCTTAGTTTATTTGCTCATACAAGAATTATTTTATGTTCTTTCTACTAGTATCCATTTTGAAATGATAAAAGTTACAGGAACAGTTATGACGAGACCTATGAATGGTGCGAATATTTCACTTACATGTAGCCATTGTACAAAAATGTATAACAATAAAGTTTGTAATCCCATATTTACTATTTGAGTTAAAGGGAATTGTAAAAATTTCTTAACTGTTGGCTCAACATGATATACGAAATAACAATTTAAATAAAATGAAATTATAAAGCTTAATATAAATGCTGTAATATGACTCAATAAATAATTGAATTGTAGTATTTTTAATAACAATAAATAAATCCAATAATAGTTAACTGTATTAATGCCGCCAACTATGATAAATCGGACGATCTCGCCGTATTTTTTGTACATAAACAGTTGCTCCTTATATTAACAGAAATTGTTATACGACTAACCCGCGCTTATTACTATATTGTTCATATAATTGCTTCTGTGCTATTTCTTCTAGAATATCAACGACTGTTAATACTTCTTCGTAACTTGTATATAGTGCAATAGGCGCTAGGCGAATGACGTTAGGTTCTCTAAAATCAGGAATCACGCCTTTGTCTTTTAAAGCTAAACTAATACGATAAGCTTCATCATGTACAAGGCATACATGACCGCCACGTAAATAATCTTCTCTTAAATTTCCAACTGCATATCCATATTTAGTTAACTTCTCATCTATTAAATACATAAGATATGAAGTGATATGTAGCGATTTAGTTCGAATAGCATGCATGCCAACTTCATTGAATATTTTCAAAACACCCTCAATAGGTGACATGGAGAATAAGTTTGGTGTACCTATTTGCCAACCTGAAGCATCTTGTTGATGTTCAAATTCATGTTTAAGCTGGAATTGAGTTTCATCTTTATTTCCAAACCAACCTGCAAGACCAGGTATTTTTGAGAAATGCTTTTTATTAATATATAAAGCTGCTGTTGAGCCTGGACCAGCTGATAAGTATTTGTATGTACACCAAACAGCAAAGTCGGCATCTACTCGTGTTAAATCCATATCAAGTGCACCAATTGCATGACATAAATCCCATCCGATAATAATATTACGTTCTTTTGCTGCCATCGTGATTTTTTCCATGTCTAAAACTTGAGCACTACGATAAAGTACAGTAGGTAATAAAATGAGAGCAACATCGTCAGTCATAGCGTCGATTAAAGCATTTTCGTCGATATAAGAACCATCACTGCTTTCCACAACTTTAACTGCGTCTTCAGGATTAAGTCCTTTTAACTTCACTTGGCTATCAACTGCATAACGGTCAGTAGGGAAATTTAAGTCATCTACTAATATTTTATATTTATCTTTAGTTGGTTTATAAAAAGTGCTAATCGCTTGGTGAATATTAGAAGTTGTACTACCAACAATAACAACTTCATTAGCGTCGACACCGATTAAAGGTGCCATATAAGAAGCGATATGTTTAGAATAATGATAGTATTTGCTATCATCTGTATTCCAAATTTTGATACCTTCCTTTTTCCATACTTCTAGAACATTGAGCAAGGCTTCTTCCGCATCTTTAGAAGCTAAACCTAATGAGTTTCCATCCATATAAATTTCGTTAGGTTGTATGTAAAAACGATCGCGTAAGTAATGCAACACATCTGCAGTGTCTAATGCTTTAGCAAATTCCTTAGTTGTATTAAATGATGTATCCATTTCATTCATCCCCTTATATATGATTCATGATACTTTACATCAATTGTATACTTTCATTATAAAACGTACAAAGATAATGACAATATAAATAAAATCTCCCAATCTGAAAGTTAGAAGACTGACGGATAGAGAGATTTTATTTATATTAGAATGTTTCACCTAAAGCTTTAGCACGTTTGATACCATCAGCTTTAATTTCTTCAGCTTTGTTAGGTTCAGCATTATGTCCTTCAACGATTAGGCTATCAACGTCAGTAATACCATAGAAGCCCATCATTTGTTTGATATAACGATCACCCATTTCTAACTCTGCTGCAGGACCTTCTGAATAATATCCTCCACGTGCTTGGATATGTAATGCTTTTTTATCTGGTAATAAACCAACTGGCCCTTCAGCAGTATATTTAAATGTTTTACCTGCTACTGAAACAGAATCTAAATATGCTTTCATTACTGGAGGGAATGAGAAGTTCCAGAATGGTGTTACGAATACATATTTATCTGCATTTACGAACTGGTTACTTAATTCTTCTAGACGTTTAACTTTCCCTTGTTCGCCTTCTGATAAAGCTTCAAATTCTTGACCCGATTGTAGTTTCCCCCAACCAGCAAATACATCCGCATCAATTTGAGGAATATATTCATTATATAAATCAATGTGAGCAACTTCATCATTTGGATTTGATACTTTGTAACTTTCAATAAAAGCTTTAGCTGTAGCCATTGAGAATGACACTGTGTCATCGTGTGGATGAGCTGTTATAAATAATACTTGTGACATATAAAATCTTTCCTTCCCGTAATAAAAATTAAACTAACTATAAATAGTATACTCGAAAAGATTTTTTTAGCAATAGAATTAATTTATGAAAAACAGTGATATTACACTTATTTAAATATTATTTCATGAAAGTTGATTTTAATTACTTATTTATAGGAGGTTAATATGATTCGTCCGATATTATATTAATAAAATTATGTAAAACTTTTGACTTTAGTTATAATTTAATTAACATATGGTATAAATAACACAAAACAAAGGGATGGTAGTAAATGAGAAAAAAATTATACATAATGCGACATGGACAAACGCTTTTTAACGAAAAACATAAAATTCAAGGTGCTAGTGATTCGCCATTAACTGAATTAGGAATAGAACAAGCAACGATGGCGAAAGAGTATTTTGATAAAGAGAACATTCAATTTCAATCGTTATATTCATCTACTCAAGAAAGAGCTTCAGATACACTAGAAATTATTTGTCCAAATAGACCATACACGAGATTGAAAGGTCTTAAAGAATGGAACTTCGGCTTATTCGAAGCGGAAAATGAAATGTTAAACCCACCACATAAAGAAGGAGAAACATCATATGGAGACTTTTTCGTAGCATACGGTGGAGAATCAAGTGTAGATGTACAAAAAAGAATGAGCAAAACATTATTAAACGTTATGAACACTGATGACGCAGAAACAATCCTAGCAGTAAGTCACGGTGGTGCGATGTTTATGTTCATACAAGACTGGTTGCCAATAAAATCAGTACAAAGAATAAAATTTAGTAATTGTTGCATATTAGAGTTTGAATATGAAGACGGACAATTCAAATTTCTAGATGTCATTAATCCAACAGAAAAATAATTCAAGATCAGAGAAAAGGCTGAGACATTTATTTATGTCCCAGCCTTTTTTCATGCAAATATACTTTTATTTTATTGATGGTATATAGAATCTTGAGTTTTCGTAGTGGAATGTGATGTCAGAATAGTCGAATGGTACACCTGTGCTTGTGTAGAATATTTGAGTGTATTCTAATGATGGTTCTCCTTCGCTTAATTCTAATTTTTCTGCTTGGTCTTTAGAGAGTTTGTCTACTTTAAAATAAATATCTGTAAATCCTACTTTTACTTTAAGATTATTTTCGATGTAATGAAAAATAGACCCAGTTGCAATTTCCTCATTCATATATAGCACTACATTTTTATTGAAATATGAAGTTTCTATACAGAATACTTTTCCATCCACGTATCTTATACGTTCTACGTAATATACCGTTTCATTTTCGGGTATTTTTAGCTGATTTTGTATATAAGATTCTGGCTTTACTTCAGTGACTTTTAAGATTTTACTTGTAACATCATGTTCTTTTAAATCATCAGAAAAGCCGTCAGCTGTAAACAGGTTTAAATACCCGTCTCTCTTTGGATTTCTTACATAAATGCCGCTTCCTCTAGCTTGATAAATCATGCCTTCTTTTTCTAGATTTTTCAGTGCATTAATGATTGTACTTTTACTTACATCATATTCTGTTTTTAATATTTCGACGCTCGGTAATTTATCCCCAGCTTCGTAATGTCCATCTTCAATAAGCGATGAGATGCGAGAAGCAATCTGTTCGTATTTAAGCATATTAATCCCCACTTTTATTATATTACCTATAATTATAGCATTTGTATAAGTAAATACACCAACTAAATTTGTATGGTACTTTACAAATTGTACCGGTATAATTATAATGTAAGTGTATACAGAGTTGATTAAAAAATAATCGAGGTGTCAATCATGGCTAATAAAAATGAAAAAATCGCTCAAGAAATCTTAGATGCTATAGGTGGCGAAGGTAATATTGTAAAGAGCACGCACTGTGCCACACGCTTAAGAGTAGTATTGCAACGTTCTGATCCATCGGCTAAAGAAAAAGTTAAAAAAATAGACGGTGTTGTTACTGTTGTTGAAAATAATGGACAGTTTCAAATCGTAATCGGGAATAACGTTGGAGAAGTTTATAAATATTTTGAAGCTTTAACAGGGAAATCAAGTAACGAAGAAAAAGAAACAGAAAATAAGGGTAGTGTTTTAAACAGAGTTATTGCAACGATGTCTGCCGTGTTTGCACCGTTTATTTATATACTCGCAGCAGCAGGTATTCTTCAAGGTTTACTTATTTTAATTAATTTAATTATTCCAGCATTTGAAAAGACTGGAACGTACGAAGTATTTAACTTTATCTCATGGGCACCATTTACGTTCTTGCCTATATTTATTGCCATTACGGCGTCTAAACATTTTAACGTAAATACATATATTGCTGTTGCTTGTTCAGCAGCATTAGTTACACCAGAATTAACAGATATTATTGATAGAATTGGTGACGGAGAAACAGTTAGATTTTTCGGAATGCCTTTGACTGAAACATCATATACGTCATCAGTATTACCACCGTTACTATTAGTATGGATTTTATCTTATTTAGAAAAATACTTAAATAAAGTGATAAATGATGTTATAAAACCATTATTTGTACCATTTTTAGCTATTATCATCATGGTACCTTTAACATTATTAGTAATTGGACCGATTTCAACAGTTGTCGCACATGGAATCGCAAACGGTTATAACTCACTTGTTGAAGTGGCTCCTTGGTTAGCTGGAGCTATTATCGGTGGTGTATGGCAAGTCTTTGTAATTTTCGGTGTGCATTGGGGTATTACACCGGTTGTTCTTGCTAACTTTGAACAATACGGTAGTGATTCATTCCAAGCGTATCAAACTATAGCTGTAATTGCTCAAGTAGGTGCTGTAGTTGGCGTCCTTATTAAAGCGAAGAGCCAAGAAATTAAACGAATATCCTCTTCGGCTGGTATTACAGGTATATTCGGTATTACAGAACCATCTATTTACGGTGTGAACTTAAGATTTAAGAAACCATTTATTATCGCTTGTATTAGTGGTGCAGTAGGTGCATTTGTAGCTAGTTTCTTTAATCCTAAATATTATGCTTATGCAGGGTTACCAGGACCGATAACTATTGTGAATGGTTACAACGCGGATAATGCTGGTTCCATTTGGGGTATCTTAATTGGTTCAGCTATAGCAGTTATATTACCAATTATCTTGATACAAGTATTTGGATATGGAGAAGATACAACTGAGCAAGTTGAAGATGCTGATGTTAATAATTCAAATAAAGTAGCTAATAATGAACAGTTAGAGGTTTCACTGTCTGCGCCAGTTTCAGGAAAGCTTGTTAAATTAGTAGATGTGCCAGATCCAGTATTTTCAGGTGGTATGATGGGATATGGTGTCGCAATAGAACCATCACATTCTACAATTAATAGTCCTGTAGAAGGTAAAGTCACTATGATTGCACCTACAAAACATGCGATTGGTATTGATACTTTAGACGGTGCAGAGATATTAATTCATATCGGTTTAGAAACAGTTGAATTGAAAGGTGAAGGCTTTGAAGTACAAGTCTCAGAAGGAGATTCAATAAAAATAGGAACACCACTAGTAAAATTTGATAAAGAAGCAATAGTAGAGAAAGGCTATAACACAATTACACCTGTGATTGTAACGA
Source organism: Mammaliicoccus sp. J-M40 (assembly GCF_022386395.1). Classification (NCBI taxonomy): domain Bacteria; kingdom Bacillati; phylum Bacillota; class Bacilli; order Caryophanales; family Staphylococcaceae; genus Mammaliicoccus; species Mammaliicoccus sp. J-M40. Next base: position 127,413 of record NZ_JAJNIQ010000003.1, on the reverse strand, counting down.
ATAGTGCAGAATTTAGTGAAATTATGCCTGTCGATGCTACAGATGTAGAAGAAGGGCAAACAATTTTAAATATTATTAAAAAATAAAGGAGAAATTCATTATGGCTAAATTAGATAAAAACTTTTTATGGGGCGGCGCGTTAGCTGCAAACCAATTTGAAGGTGGGTATGATCAAGGCGGTAAAGGTTTGAGTGTACATGATGTCATGACAGCGGGTGAACACGGTAAAGCAAGAGAAATTACTGAAATAATTGAAGATGATAAATTTTATCCAAACCATGATGGTATAGATTTTTACAATAGATATAAAGAAGATATCGCTTTATTCGGTGAAATGGGATTAAAATGTTTACGTACATCAATAGCATGGACGAGAATTTTTCCAAATGGTGATGAAGCAGAACCAAATGAAGAAGGCTTACAGTTCTATGATAATATCATCGATGAATTGTTAAAATACAATATTGAACCAGTATTAACATTGTCACACTTTGAAATGCCTTTACATTTAGCGCGCGAATACGGAGGTTTCAGAAACCGTAAAGTTGTAGATTACTTTGTCCGTTTTGCTGAAACAGTGTTTAACCGTTACAAAGATAAAGTGAAATATTGGATGACATTCAACGAGATTAATAACCAAATGGATACTAGTAATCCAATATTCTTATGGACGAACTCTGGTGTAACATTAGCAGAAGATGAAGATCCAGAAGAAGTATTATACCAAGTTGCACATAATGAATTAATAGCAAGTGCTTTAGCAGTATCAAAAGGTAAAGAAATCAACCCAGACTTTATAATTGGTAACATGATTTCACACGTTCCAATTTACCCATATTCATGTAACCCGAACGATATTATGGAAGCTGAAATCGCAAATCGATTAAGATTCTTCTTCCCAGATGTGCAAGTAAGAGGTTATTACCCAGGTTATGCTTTGAAAATGTTCGAGAAAAATGGTTACGACATTAAGTGGCAAGAAGGCGACGACGAAATCTTGAAAAATGGTACTGTAGAATACATCGCATTTAGTTACTATATGTCTACAGTTGTAAAACACGATGAAGTAACAAGTGTTGAAGATAATGTGGTTAATGGCGGACTACCAAATTCAGTGAAAAACCCATATATTAAAGAAAGTCAATGGGGTTGGGCTATCGACCCAGTTGGTTTAAGATACACATTAAACGTGTTATATAACCGCTATCAATTACCATTATTTATTGTTGAAAATGGCTTTGGAACAACTGATGAATTTAAAGAAGATGGAACGATTGATGATCAAGAACGTATCGACTACTTAAGAGAGCATATCAAAGCTTCTATACAAGCAGTAGATGAAGATGGCGTAGACTTAATGGGTTATACACCTTGGGGTATTATCGATATCGTATCATTCACAACTGGAGAAATGAAAAAACGTTACGGTCTAATTCATGTTGATCGTGATAACGAAGGTAACGGTACATTAAAACGTACTAAGAAAAATTCATTCTACTGGTTTAACAATGTGATTAAGACAAACGGTGAAGAACTATAATTAAAACGTGTAAATTAAATATGAAGTTAAAGAAGAGCTAGGGGTATCTCCTAGCTCTTCTTTGGTATGGAACATTAAAAAGCAAGTGTTAATTCTGTTATTGGATTAATTAAGTCGAAAATCCAAATAGACCTCATTTTGTTGGATTAATTAAGCCAAAAATCCAATAAGAGTCCCTTTTGTTGGATTAATTAAGTCGAAAATCCAGTAAGAGTCCCTTTTGTTGGATTAATTAAGGCGAAAATCCAAGTAGACCTCGTTTTGTTGGATTAATTAATCCGAAAATCCAAATAGAGTCCATTTTGTTGGATTAATTAGGACGGAAATCCAATAAAATCCGTTTTGTTGGATTAATTAGGACGAAAATCCAATAAGGTCCCTTTTGTTGGATTAAGCAGGGCATAAATCCAATTAATGTGTTTCACCTAATGCTATTTTGATATCTTCGTCATTTTCATTAATAGCACTGATAGCGGCTTCTAACCCTTTCGCAATATTTTCGATGGACATTGATAGTTGTTCTGGTTTGTTGACGACTTGCTCTGGTGTGTATGGTACATGGATAAATCCGAATTTTAAATCTTTGTAGTATTTATCTGCTATATAGCCTAATTGGTACAAAATATGGTTACATACAAATGTACCTGCTGTATTAGACAACCTTGAAGGGATACCACTATTTCTAATAGCGATGGTCATTCGTTTTACGGGTAGTGTTGAAAAGTAAGCAGTTTGTCCGTCTGTTTGTATAGGTTCATCGATAGGTTGATTGCCTTCGTTATCTGGAATTCTAGCATCGTCTAAATTGATACCAACTCGTTCTGGTGTTAATTCAAATCTTCCGCCTGCTTGTCCAACTGCTAATACAGCATCAAAATGATCTTGTTTTAATTGCTCTAATATTATTGATTTTGATTTATGGAATACTGTTGGTATTTCTAGTTTTATAATTTCATTGCCATTAATTTTTGTAGGTAATAAATTGACGGCTTCTAATGCTGGATTAATATTTTCGCCACCAAATGGATCAAATGCTGTGATTAAAATTTTCATGATTATTCGCCTCTTTATAAATCGATATTTTATTTCATTATAGATGGACTCTTGTTAATTTCAAAACGACATTCATTTTAATATGCTCAAAAGGTTGAATTATTAAACAGTATTAATTCATAATTAAGCTATAGAAGTTAAATGTTATTTTAGAATAATGTTTTAAATAAAGGAGTACTTAATATGACAGAAAGAAAATTAGTCGCTGAAAAATCAATCGATGTAAACGTCTATGATATCGACGCTATGGGTATTGTGAGCAATATAGTATATATAAAATGGTTTGAAGATTTACGTAATGCATTTATTGATCAATATATGACGATTTCAGAGATGATGAAATCTGATATCTCGCCTATACTTATGCATACAGAAGCGGATTACAAAGCGCCGTTAACGATTCATGATAAACCAGTAGGTCGTTGTTGGTTAGTAAAAGTTAGCAAAATGAAATGGGAATTAGAATTTGAAATTGCTACTTCTGAACAAGTGCATTGTACTGGTTATCAAAAAGGTGGTTTCTATAATGTTGTTACCGAGAAAGTTGTGAAATCGCCAGAAATCTTTTTAAATATCTAAGTGAGGTCTAAATGATGAAATCGAGTATAAATGATTTAAACAAACCGATTGCTGTTTTTGATGCTGGTATTGGAAGTTACTCAATAGTAACATTACTAAAAAAAGAATTTCCTGAACAAGATATTATATATTTAGCAGACCGTAATCAATTTCCATACGGATATAAATCAAAAGATGATTTAAAAAAGGCAATAAGAAGTACAGTGACGTACTTAGAAAATTGGAGTCCCAGTTTAATCGTTGTTGCTTCTAATGCACCTTCTATTACAGTTCTAGATGATGTTAAAGATGAATACGAAACTGAAATTTTAGGTGTTTATCCACCTATAAAAGAAGCGATAAAAAAATCAGCATCAAAGAATATTGGTGTTTTAGGTGTTCAATCACTACTAGAAAGTGATGAAATGCTTCATTATATTGAACAAGAAGCGACAAGCGATGCGACAGTTCAAACATATAATGCATCAACTCTAGTTGAACTTGTAGAATCGGGTGCATTTTTATCAGATAAATATCGAACATTAATTACAGTTAAACGCTTTATGGATAATATAATTGAACAAGATGAAACAATAGATGTATTCACGTTGTCGTCAACACATCTGTCATGGTTATATAGTTATTTAAAAGAACTGTATCCACATATTCAATTTATTGATTCAGCAAATGAAATTATAAATAAAGCTAATATATATACATCTAAAGGTACAGGAACGATTAAAGCACTTGTCACAACAAACGAAAAATACACACTACAAAAGTTTAAAAAGATGCTACAAAACTTCAATGTACAATTAAATTTAGAAGAAATTGAAATATAACAGGCTGGGAAAAATAACTTCCTAGTCTGTTTTTTATTATATTGGCAGTAGCTAACCGGAAGGCATATATACTCCGATAGTATGAATTTAATGGAAAAGTGACAAAATTCAGACATTTTTATTTTTAAATTAATTTTTTGTGATAAAATTTTAAGGTGTATATAAAAGGGGAGGGTGGTAGTTTTGAAAGTATTTATTAAATTAGGTTGGTTTATTAAAGCTGAACTAAAAAATTATATTTTAGGTATATTTATTCTTTTATTAGTTGCTTTAATTGATTTATTACCACCACAAATAATTGGACGAGTAATTGATGGGATTACACTTCAAACATTAACGGGAAAAACGCTTATAATTTACCTCGTCATATTAGTAGTTGCGGCGATCCTTACATATATTTTCCGGTACTATTGGAGAATTATGATATTTGGGGCGAGTATGAGGTTGGGGAAAATATTAAGATCTAATCTTTATCATAAATATACTTCGATGAGCCCGTCATTTTTCCAAAAGAGACGTACAGGGGATTTAATGGCGCATGCAACAAATGACATTAGAGCAGTACAAAACACAGCTGGTTCTGGTGTGTTGACAATAGCTGATTCTCTTATAACAGGTGGGTCTGTGCTCATAACAATGGCAATTACAGTTGATTGGCGATTAACACTTATCGTTATGATACCTTTGCCAATTATGATTGTATTAACTAGTTATTATGGTAAATTGCTGAACAGAGGTTTTAAGAAGGCCCAAGCAGCCTTCAGTCAGCTGAATGATAAGACACAAGAAAGTATAGCCGGGATTAAAGTAACAAAAACTTTCGGTTATGAAAAAGATGACCAAGAAGATTTTAAAAAATTAAGTGACGATGTTGTTTATAAAAACTTAAAAGTTTCTAAAATTGATGCGTTATTTGATCCGACAATAATGTCAGTAATAGGTGTGAGTTACTTTTTAGCGATTTTCATCGGAGCTAGAATGGTGACTCAAGAAGATATTACAATTGGACAACTTGTTACATTCACAACTTACTTAGGCATGATGGTATGGCCATTATTAGCTCTTGGCCTGTTCTTTAATATTGTACAAAGAGGACACGCATCATATGAACGTATTAATGAAATAACAAATGTGAAAAATGATGTTGATACAAATGTAGAAACAGAAACAATTCCTGAAGGGGATATTCAATTTGATATTGATACATTTCACTTTCCGGATGATGATAGTTTAGCACTACGCGATATAAAATTCACAATTTCAAAAGGTTCTACTATCGGTATTGTAGGTCGTACTGGCTCAGGAAAAAGTGCTATCATCCGTTTGTTATTAAGAGAGTTTGATACTGCACAATCTAGCGAAATTAAATACGGTAGTAAACCAATTCGTTATTATGACATTAGTCATTTAAGAGCTCAATTTGGATATGTACCTCAAGATCATTTCTTATTCTCTACTTCAATTAGAAACAATATTGCTTTCAGTAACCCTGAAATTGATAATAAATACATCTATGAAGCGAGTCGATTGAGTTATATTCATAATGATATTTTAGCGTTTCCGGAAGGGTATGACACAGTAGTTGGAGAACGTGGTGTTTCTTTATCAGGAGGACAGAAACAAAGAATTTCGATAGCACGTGCTTTAATCATGAATCCACCTGTGCTTATTTTAGATGATTCATTGTCGGCAGTTGATGCTGAAACGGAAGAACATATTTTAGAAAATATGCAAAATGTCCGTCAAGGTAAAACGAATATTATTACTGCACACAGAATGAGTGCGGTGAGCCATGCTGACATGATTATCGTTATGGATAAAGGTACGATTATCGAAAGAGGTAAGCATTCAGAATTGATGGCAAACAAAGGATGGTATTACGAAACATATCAAGCACAAGCATTACATGAAGAGCTTGCGAGTAGCTTAGATGAAATAGCGAAAGGGGATGAAGAAGATGGCTCAAAATCATAATTTGACAGCTAAAGATCAATTTCAAGTTTTAAAACGTTTGATCAAATATACATTCCCTTTCAAAGGTATTATTTTATTAGCATTTATCATGTTGACGATTTCAACAATAGCGAGCATTGCAACACCGTATATGGTTAAAGTATTTATTGATGATTACTTAACACCACAAGTGTTCCCCGAAAGTGATATTACATTACTGATTGTTATATTTTTCGTCATTCAAATTGTTGGCGCTATAACAACTTATTGGAACGTATATTTATTTCAATATCTTGCATTTAAAGTAATACAACAATTAAGAATAGACGCATTTAATAAAATTGGGAAATTAGGGATGCGTTACTTTGATAAGGAACCAGGCGGAAGTATTGTATCAAGACTTACTAATGATACTGAAGCTATAGTAGAAATGTTTATTGGTGTATTCTCATCATTCTTAATGGCAATATTTATGGTCATTTCTAGTTATGTCATGATGTTTATACTTGATTTTAAACTTGCGTTAATGGCTTTAATATTCTTGCCAGTCATCATACTTGTATTAGCATTATATAGAAAATATTCAGCTATTTATTTTTCACAGGCACGACAGCTCTTGTCAGATTTGAATGCTAAATTAGCAGAATCTATAGAAGGTATGCGCATTATACAAGTATTTAACCAAGAGAAAAGATTACAAAATGAATTTAATGAGATTAACGATAAGCATTATGATTTTAATATGCGAACAGTTAAAATTGACGGTTTATTATTGAGACCAGCTATAAGCATGATTTCAATATTTGCCGTTGTAATGATACTTGGATATTTCGGAGTATTAAGTTTCTCTGGAGGTGTTACAGCTGGTGTTGTATTTGCTTTTGTACAATATATGGAACGCTTCTTTGAACCTATTAACCAAGTCAGCCAAAACTTAAACGTATTACAGCAAGCGTTAGTGTCAGCAAGTCGTGTATTTAAGCTTATTGATAACGATATGTTGGAACCAGAGCAACATGAAAATCCTAATTATCATATAACGGATGGTAAAGTTGAATTTAAGCATGTTACTTTTAGTTATGATGGTAAGACAGATGTTCTAAAAGACATTACATTTACAGCTAATCCAGGAGAAACAGTCGCGTTAGTCGGTCATACTGGATCTGGTAAAAGTTCGATTATAAACTTGTTTATGAGATTTTATGAATTCAATCAAGGTGAAATTTTAATCGACAACCAATCTATAAAAGAAATGCCGAAATCTGAATTGAAAGGTAATATCGGTCTTGTGTTACAAGATGCATTTATATTCTTTGGAACGGTCGCATCAAATATTAAACTTTATCATCCTACAATGACTTTTGAAAAAGTACAAGAAGCGGCAGACTTTGTACACGCAGACCAATTTATTAATTTATTACCTGATAATTATGAGCATGAAGTGATTGAAAAAGGAAGTGCCTTTTCAAGTGGTGAAAGACAACTACTAGCATTTGCGAGAACGATGGCGAGTGAGCCTAAAATATTAATATTAGACGAAGCAACGGCTAATATTGATTCTGAAACAGAAGCACAAATTCAAAAATCACTAGCAAAAATGCGTAAAGGCAGAACAACTTTAGCAATCGCGCATAGGCTATCAACAATTCAAGACGCAGATCAAATTCTTGTGTTAAATAAAGGTGAAATTGTAGAACGAGGCACACATGATGAACTGATTAAACAAGACGGTATTTATCATAAAATGTATTTACTTCAAAATGGTTGAAAGTAAAACATACCCCCAACCCGGCAATTTAAAATTAAACGGATTGGGGGTGTTGTTTTGAAGATGATATTTCTCTCTGACAACCTTTTCTTATAAATTTATGTATAATAAGAACTATTAGATATTTTTAAGGAGGATTTAACATGGGAGCTTTTGATGTAGACTATAATAAAATAACTGAGCGAACAGAGTTTCCTTATGAAATAGAGGTTACACATCATACATGGATTGAAATGACTGATGGTGTTCGATTGTCAGCCAAAATATGGCAACCAAAAAAGTCAGGAACAACTAAAGGTGCTGTGCTAGAGTACTTACCTTATAGAAAAGATGAGTTCACTGCTTTACGAGATGAAATAAGACATAAATATTTTGCTGGATTCGGATATACGGCAATCAGAGTGGATATAAGAGGAACAGGTGACTCTGAAGGTATTATTGAAGATGAATATCCTAAACAAGAACAAGATGATGCAATTGATATTATTAAATGGATTGAATCTCAAGACTGGTCTAACGGTTCAGTCGCAATGATCGGTAAGTCTTGGGGTGGCTTCAATGGTTTACAAGTAGCCGCTAGACAACCGGAAGCTTTAAAGACAATCATATCTTTATGTTCAACAGATGACCGATATGCTGATGATGTTCATTATAAAGGCGGTACAATGATGGCATCAGATATGCTTTGGTGGGCATCAACTATGTTTGCTTACAATGCAAGACCAGCTTTCCCTAAATATTTTGGAGAGGACTGGTATGACAATTGGATAGAAAGATTAGAACAAACACCACCTTTTGTAGATGAGTGGGTCAAACATCAAACAAGAGATGAATATTGGAAACATGGTTCTATTAATGAAGATTATACACAAATTCAAATTCCAGTCTTAACAATGAGTGGTTGGGCTGATGGTTATACGAATGCTGTATTCCGTTTGATGAAACATTTAGATGTTCCTAAAAAGGCGGTTATCGGACCTTGGGCACATGAGTTCCCAGACGTAGCCATTCCAGGACCTCAATTTGGCTATTTACAAGAAGTCGTTTCTTGGTTAGATAAGTGGATGGGTGATAAACAAACTGAAAATCATCGTGATGAATTTTTAGTATATTTACAAGATAGTGTTGAACCTAAAACAACTTATGATTATCGAGAAGGTAAGTGGTTAAATTTACTAAATGAAGAAATTACAACGAAAAATTTATTCGCTGGTACGACGAGAGAAATTCAATTAAAGAATAAACAACAACATGGATTATATTCAGGAGTATTTTGCCCATTCGGTCAAGACGGTGACTTACCAGACGACCAAACAATTGATAATGCTTTAGCTAATTCATTAATGTTGGACATGTATGGCGACACCCTAAATATTATGGGTCAACCAGTAGCAAAATTACGCGTTAAATCAGATTGTAAAGAAGCCAATATACATATTCGCTTAACAGATGTGCATCCAGATGGATCAAAAACACTTGTTACTATGGGACAATTCAATTTAAACCATTATAAGAGTAATGAATTCCCTGAAGATTTACCAGTAGACGAGTATATAGATGTAGAAGTACCTTTAGATGTTATTGGTTATCAAATACCAGAAGGTCACATGATTGAAGTTTCTATCGCACCAACATATTGGCCACAAATTTGGCCGAGCAAAGAAATTGTTAAATTAGATGTTGATTTAGAACATTCTAAACTAGATATACCATTAGTACGTGAGTTCACAGAAGTTAAACTAGAACATGAATTTTCAGAAACAGCCAAACCATTAGAAAAGATTATTCATAGAGATGGTTCAAGAACTAGAGATATAACGAAAAGGTTAACAACGAATGAATGGATACTATCAGACTACTCAGATGAAGGCTTGAGAACACTGAAAGATAGTAATATCACTTACGGTACAGAAAATATGAACGTGTATACAATAAAAGAAGATGATCCACTTTCAGCAAAAGTACAATGCGACTGGAAAGTAATATTGAAAGATGATGACATAGATACAGAAGTTGAAACATACAGCACCATGTCATGTGACGCCGAATACTATTACTTGAGAAATGAAGTAATTGCATATAACGATGGTGAACAATGCTTTACGAAGACATGGGAAAATAAAATTAAACGAAATTATACTTAAACAAACACAAAATAATTCTCCTAACCCGTTGGATTTTTAATTAACGGATTAGGAGAATTTTTTCATAAGTGGTTTCGAAAGTGAGAGTTTGTACGAGTACAGCTAACCATTAATTAATATATCGGTAAGCCATAAGTTCTTGTAACATTCTTATTTCTTCTTGTAGTTTGGCACCGATGTTAGTGTCGCGTACTTTTTTACGTTCGAGTTCTTCGTCTACAACACGTCTGACAGACAATTCATCTGCGCCGTTCAGAAGTACGTTTTCTTTTGTGCCAAAGTGTTTATGCGCCACTAGTTGCATGCCGAATGAGTTATAAAGTAATGTATAGCCAGCGATACCTGTCGTTGATTGGTACGCTTTTGAAAAGCCACCATCGATAACAATCATCTTACCATCTGCTTTGATTGGGTTTTCACCGTCTATTTCTTTAACTGGTGTATGACCATTTATGATGCGTCCTTGTTCTGGGTCTAAACCAAAGTCTTGCAACATGTTACGACACATTTGACTGTCTTCTCTTAAGTAATAGTAAGGATTTTTTTCTTCCTTGTGCGAAGCTTTATCTTTAATGAAATATCTTTCAAAAGTAGTCATGGCACGCTTTCCAAATAATGAAGAATATTTACCTGTCCATAAGTACCAAATCAAGTCTGTTGATAAATCATCTGTTTGTTCTTTATTTGCGAATGAAACTCTAATGTGTTGTTCGAATTGATCGAGTAATTCGCGACCGTTATACATTTCACCGTCGATTTCCATTTCTTCCATTTTTCCATTTTCATCTACTGGTATGCAGCCATGTATTAATAAATTACCATTATATCTTAAGTATAAGTTTCCTTTTTTCATTAAGAAGTTCATATGACGTTTTAATTTTTCAGACTCTTGCACTGATAATAGAAGTTTATTAATCACTTCTTCTTCTTCTCTGTTTAATTGTGCAGGATTATTACGATCTACAGTTTCAAAGCATGTATTTTCAAGTGAATAAGTTTTGCCGTAAATCGTAACTTCATTGTTATCGTAATCTACTTTTTCTAATATAAGGCGTTCTTCCATATCGAATGAAGGTCTACGTTTAATAATAGGGCTTTCTAATTTGAATTGTATAATTGCGATAGCTTGATGTATCTTCGTTATTTGTAATTTTTCTTCTGCGGATATTGCTTTGTCTGCATGTTCTTTTGGATGAAAGGCAGAATTATCTTTATAATATTTTTCAGCTAAATTGACTAATGGACGTAAATTAATACCGTATGCGTCTTCTATAATGTCCAAGTTATCGTAACGCGCACAAATTCTTAAAATATTTGCTAAACATACTTTTGAACCTGCATAAGCGCCTATCCAAAGTACATCATGGTTACCCCATTGAATATCAACTGAATGATAATTAATTAATGTTTCCATAATTTTATCTGGGTCTGGACCACGGTCGTAAATGTCACCGACCACATGTAAGTGATCCACGACTAAACGTTGTGTGGTATATGCTAGACCGATAATTAATTTATCTGATTGTCCAAGTGAGATGATTTTTTGAATAATTGTTTCATAGTAAGTAGTTTTATTATTATAAACGTTACTTTTATACAGTAGTTCTTCAATTATGTATACAAACTGTTTCGGTAAAGCTTTACGAACTTTTGAACGTGTATACTTACTTGAAGCGTAAGAAATCAATTCAATCATTTGTTGGATTGTTTCAATGTACCATTCGTTTAATGCTTCTTTAGATGAAAATTGATTTTTAATTAATTTAAGTTTTTCTTCAGGATAATAAACTAAGGCAGCCAGACTGCTGATTTCATCTTCAGAAAGTCTGTCTTTAAAAATATCATTAATTTTAGCTCTTACGTTACCAGATCCATTTCGGAGCACATGTTGGAAAGCGTGGTATTCACCATGTAAATCACTAACAAAGTGTTCTGTACCTTTTGGTAATTCCATTATAGATTCTAAATTTATGATTTCAGTAGCTACTTTCTCTTCAGCATCAAATTTTTCTGCTAATAAGTCTAAATATTTTTCTTTTACATGTTGATTGATGTTCTCTGTCATTCTAGTCACTCCGTTCGTATAATTGATGAGTTAAAACTTTAAATAATAGACATCATTTGAGATATAGTATAACACATTAAATAATTTGATATTAAGATTTATACTCACGATATTTAGGGTATAAATATAATGAAATGGAGGTTGATTAAGGTGAGTTGTGATATCAATAGAATTTATGAAGATTACGATAAAGACAATGTTAGAGTGCTTGTCGATAGAGTATGGCCACGTGGCATCTCTAAAGAAAAGGCAAATCTAGACCATTGGATAAAAGAAATCGCACCATCTGATTCACTGAGAAAATGGTTCGGACATGACCCGGAAAAATTTGATTCATTTAAGAAAAAATATAAAGAAGAACTTAAATCAGGTGAACAAAAAGAAGCACTCGATCAACTCAAAGACATTTATAAAGAAAATAATGGTAATGTCGTATTATTATATGGTGCGAAGGATGAAAAACATAATCAAGCAGTAGTTCTAAAAGAATTTCTAGATCATCAATAATCAATAAACACCCTCTAATGTATTGTATTAATCTATACATTAGAGGGTGTTATATTTATTGTATTGATTTTCGTAAGTTATGATATAGCGTTTCGGCTTCTTCTAAATGTGAAACGCCATGTACATTCATACGTCCATCTGCAAAAAATGTCATCTTATAATCTTTGAATGAAATCAATTTGACGTAATCATTTTCTTTCAAAACATCACCTGGGAAATAATGCGCTAAGTTAAATGTCTTTTCTTTAAATCTAAATAAAAATGCATCTCCGCACAACGCTTCTATTGATGACATATGTTGCTTATCTAGGATGTTGTAATGACCATTTACACAAACAGGGCATTGTTGATTTTTCAGCATATCAATTTGAGTACTACGTGTATTCATTTCGAAACAATCTAATGTTATAAGTTTCTTAGAAAATCCTTTCCCAGCAATATATCGTAATACTTCGGATACTTCAAAGCTTGCTACTTGATTAACGACTGGTGGTAAGACACCGTTTATAGCACAACTTTCTCCTGTTTCTGGAACATTCTCTAAAATGCATTTTAAACATGGTCCTTCGAAATCAATTGCATATACTGTTCCTTTACTCCCGACAGCTGCACCATAAACCCAAGGGATTTGTAGTTTATGACATACTTCGTTAATTAAAAAGCGTATATCAAAATGATCCATGCCGTCTACTATGATGTCTGGTTGATATTGTTTAATCACTTCTTCAATGTTAGATGGTGTCAGCTCTTTATTCACAGCATTTAACGTTACATGTTGATTAATCTTATTGATTTTATCGCGTAAAGCGACAACTTTAGGTCGCATATCATAAGCATCTGATTCATCATATAAAGCTTGTCTATGAAGGTTAGAGATTTCTACTATGTCCATATCAACAACTGTTAAATGATGTGCACCAGCTCTTGCAAGTTGTTCAGCTACATGACTACCTAAAGCACCTGCGCCCATAATCATTATCTTAGCTGTTTGTAATTGATGCTGACCATTTTCACCAAATGGTTGGAACTTTGTTTGTCTATCATAGCGATCCATTATAGAAAACCTAAACCTTCAGTAGGGCTAGATGCTTGTGCAGTATATTTTACTGGAATTCTACCAGCTTCATAACTTAATCGCCCAGCATCAATGCCTAATCTCATTGCTTCAGCCATTTTTACAGGGTCTTTAGCACTGGAAATAGCAGTATTTAATAGGATTGCATCAGCACCTAGTTCCATCGCATAACAAGCATCTTTTGGAGAACCAATTCCAGCGTCAACAATGACAGGCACTTCAGATTGCTCAATAATATATCGCAAATTAAGTGGATTATTTATGCCTCTACCAGTACCGATAGGAGAAGCTAAAGGCATAATAGCGTGTACGCCAAGTTCTTCTAAACGTTTAGCTAGTACTACATCACATGAAATGTATGGACACACGATATAACCTTTCTCTAATAAAATTTCACAAGCTTTATAAGTTTCTATTGGGTCAGGTAGCAGTGTTTTGTCATCTCCAATTACTTCGACTTTAATCATGTTACAAAGGCCTGCATGTTGTGCGATTTCAGCTATACGCACAGCTTCTTCTGCAGTATGTGCACCGGCAGTGTTAGGGAATGTAACAAACTGTTTTAAATCAACATTAGCTAATGGGTTTGGCAATGATTTATCATATAAATTCATTCTTCTCACAGCGAACGTTAATACATCAGTTTGTGACGCTTTAATCGCTTCTGATTGTGTTTTTTCATCTTCAAATTTCCCTGTTCCTAATAATAATCTTGAGTTTAATTCATATGGTCCTATTTTTAACATTTTATCCGCCTCCAACAAATTCTAGTAATTCTAGTTGATCTGATTCTCTAACAATTGTTTCGTTGAAATTTTCCTTTTTAATCAGTGATCCATTGAATTCTACGATGATTCTTTCTTGGTCTAATTCAAGGGATGATAATACTTCTGAAACAGGTAAATCTTGTTCAAAATTAAATTCATCTCCATTGATAATACATTTCATAATTCAACACTCCTTTTTGCTTTAAATCTTTCTAATATAGATGGTGTATGATCATTGATAATCCATTCGGACATTAACTTACCAATAATAGGTGAGAGGAGTATGCCATTCCGATAATGTCCAGTGACAAGAAATAGTCCGTCATCAACTTCGTCCATGATTGGCCATTCATTTTCAGTGTAAGGTCTGATGCCAGACCACTTGTGAATAACATTGCTTGATTTTAATGCTGGAACATACTGTGCTGCTTCATTAAATAACCAGCTTTCACCTTCTTTAGAAGTGCCTACAGAAAAGTCATTCATATAACTAGTAGCACCAACAAGAAATCTATTTTTAGCTTTAGGTACGATGTAACAACCATTGGTCATAAATAAAGTTTGTTTTAAATCTACTTGATTATTTTCTAATAGAAGAACTTCTCCTTTAACTCCAGTTATTTGAGATGCGATAGTGGAGTCATGGATTAATTCATGACTCCAAGCACCTCCAGCTATTACAACTTTTTTAGCTTGAAGCACATCATGGGAAGTTTCGATATTATAATAATCACGTTTCTTAGTTATGTTTGTAACTTCTGTTTTATAAAATCGATCAACTCCTTTATTGGTAATAGATTCAAGCAATGCCTTTGTATATTTAGAAGCATTGATTTGTCCATCACCTGGTATATAAATTGCTTGGTTATGAAAATCTATATAACCATTGGATAAGCTTTGCAATGAAGATTTATCGAGCGCTTTTACATGTTCATCATGCTGACTTAAAAAAGTATACTGTTTATTTAAATGAGCAATATCATTAATATTAGAAGCCATCTTAATTAATCCATGTGATACAAATTCGATATCGATATTAGTCTCATCGTATAAATCTTCAGCTAAATCTTTGAAGTAACGTCGAGAATGTATAGCGAGTTCATATAAAGGTGAATAATTTTCAAATTCGTTTTGAGCGCCAAGCATGCCACCAGCTTTATAAGAAGCATGTAATCCTGGTACATCTCTATCAACAACTGCTATTGAACTATTTGATTTGTCGGAAAGAGCGCGTGCAATAGACATACCGATGACGCCAGACCCTACAATTAGAACGTCATACATAAGATTCCCACTCCTTTCTTAATGATTTAATGGCAGAATTTCCAGCATTTCTAAAGAAAGAAATCGCACATACACCTTGAAAACCTTTTGGCAGCTTTTGTATTGTATGCTCATCAATTCCGCCTATAGCGAAAATAGGTATATCGATTGAAAATACATTTTTAATCTCTTCTAAAGACCTAGGTTTTGCTCCTTGCTTTGAAGAAGATTCAAAGACATGACCAAAAAATACAAAATCCAAATTGTTCTTTTGGGCTTTTGTCACGGTCTCAATGTTGTGAGTAGACATACTTACTGAAATGTCTGGATGTTGTTTTTTAAATAAAAAAGCTTTTGCATCATTTTCTTTAAAATGTACATACTTTAAATCAAAAGTTGCTACTAATGAAGTATGTGTGTGCAACATTATTTTATTTTTTGGAAAACCGATTGTTATTAAATAGTCGATGGTTGCAAATAATTTTTGATGATTCATAGGTGTTCTTAACAACAGTAAATCTATATGTTCTGATATTTCGATGTAATGATTTAAATCTTCTTTTGTTAAAATTTGATAAGGTGTTATTGCGATAAACAATTGAATCACTCCAAATAAAAAAGCGCTATTTTTCTTAGTAGAAAAATAGCGCAAATTAGCTTCAATAGGTACGCCACTTTCCTACGCCAGTACGAACTGGATCAGGTTCTGGGAATCCTAAAGTCACTACTTCAGTCTCAGCCTTTGATAAAGGCACTTCCAGTGGTCATTTATTTAATTATTAATGTCATTGTACAATTAAAATGGAAATTATTCAAATTGAATAAATAAAAATTATAATTTAACTGGTCCTCCAGGTCCTACTGGAAGGCCTAATAAGAACCATATAAGCATGATTATGGTCCAAACGACACCGATAATAATACTGTAAGGTAATAAGTGTGCGATTAAAGTACCGAGTTTAATATTTTTATCATACCTTTGTGCAATGGTTAATAAGAATGGTAAATACGGAATCATTGGCGTAATAGGGTTTGTAATAGAATCGCCTATACGATAAACCATTTGTGTAAATGCCGGATGATAGCCTAATGTAGCAAACATCGGTATAAAAATTGGTGCTAATATAGCCCATTTTGCTGAAGCGCTACCCATAAAGATATTAATAACAGACGTTAATATAATCAACCCAATAATCAAAATAACGCCGTTTTGGTTTTTTAACAATTCTGCCCCATTAATAGCCATCACTTTGCCAATATTACTCCAATCAAAATAAGCTAATAATTGAGCTGCAAAGAAGATAACTATAATAAAACTACCCATATCTGACATGCTATTTGTCATTAATCTGCCTATATCTTTTGTAGACACAATACTGCGACTCATATATCCATATACTAAACCAGGAATAATAAAGACTAGAAGAAGAATGACTCCAAAGCCATCCATTAATGGAGACTCAACTAAAATACTGCCTGTATCATTATTTCTTAAAATACTATTTTGAGGTATAAGTATAACAACAATAAATAATAAAAATACAATGACTGAAATATTCGCATATGTTAATGCTTTTTTCGCACGTTGGTTGAATGTTTTTACAGACTCAACATGCAATTTATCAATTTGGCTATTTTGAAAACTAGGAATCGTAAACTTCTTAGCTACATAGAAAATGATAGGGGTTAAAAGAAATGTTGAAATAGCTGTGAAATACCAGTTCATTGCAATATTAATAGACGCTTCCCCAGAGAATAATTTTAATGCAGATTGAGTAAATGAAAATGCTAGAGCATCATCTAAACCGATTAATAAATTAGCTCCATAACCAACTTCTACTGCAGCATAACTAATCACTAAACCTGCAATAGGATGATAACCCATCTTTATAAATATAACTGCTGTTAAGACAGGCATAATCATTGGTGCCACACCACCAGCAGCATTTCCCAAAATAGATATAAAAATTAAAAAAGGTATAACAAACTTTTGAGGTGTTTTATCAACAACGCTATTAAGTAAATGTTCGAAATATCCTGTTTTCTCAGCAATTCCCATACCTATCATTACAACAAGAACCATGCCTAAAGCAGGGAATGTTGCAAAGTTTGTAATTGTTTCAGAAAGAATTTTTTGAATGCCTGAAACGCTAAGTAAATTTGTAATATGTATCGTCTTACCATTGGTAGGGTCTGTAGCTGTTACATTTAAAACAGATAATAATGAAGAAAGTAGTAACATTATTAAACACAAGCTGAAGAATAAAATACTCGGATCGGGTAATCTATTGCCAACTTTTTCTACTCTATCTATAATTCTCAAGAATATATTCCGAAAAACGGCCATTCTATCACTCCTTATCTATAAAATCAGAAAATTCTAACAAGGCATTATTATACCAGTGTTAGTAACATTTATATAGTGCATGATAGGAAAAATATTTAGCCATGTTAAAGAATTATCAACTTTAAAATTTAAATTTGTATAAATATGTAAAAAAGGTTAAAAAATTAACTTTTACAAAAAAATTATATGATTGAACATGAATAAAAACAAAAATAATAAAAAATTACCTTGACATTGATAATCATTATCAATTAAATTAAAGGTTGGAAGGTAAGTTTTATAAAATTAAAAAAAGGAGGTATATTATGCAATTCACAAAGAAAGTTTTAAGTTTTTGTCTTATAGCTTTACTAATGATATCGACAGTTTTAAGTACAAAGGCATTTGCTGATACGAAAGATGGTACTTATGACGTGGATTATACTGTCCTAAAGGATGGTACTTCAGATGTGTCGATTGCAAATGATTATTTTAATAAGCCAGGGAAACTTGTAGTCAAAAATGGCGAGAAACATTTACAGTTGACGATGAATCACAGTCACTGGATTAAAGGCATAACGGTAGATGGTTCATCAGAAGAAGTAGTAAGCGAGGATAAATCAGGGGATGTGAGAACATCAAACTTCAAAGTTAAATCATCTTCAGGCAAAATTAATGGCACTATTACTGTTTACATTAATGAAGAAGTAGATGGCAAACCATTCTTATATGACAATAAATATAAAATCATATTTGATGTCAAAGAACCATCTGGTGCAAGCAGTGATCAAGGTCAAGCAACTACAACACCTGCAAAGAAAGATGACTCAACATCAGGAACAGCAACAAGCAAATCTACAGATAAAAATAGTAATTCAACGGGAACTACTACAGCATCTACAACTAAAGATGTGAAGAACCCACAAACAAGCGCTGGAACACCTGCAGTAATCTTTACCCTTCCAATTTTCGCAGGATTAATCCTTGTCGTAACGTTTGTGTTTAGTAGAAAAATGAAACGAGGTCATAATTAATGAAGAAAGGTGTTAAGTCACTATTAGCTTTTTCATTAATATTCTCAACGTTTTCTTATACATCATATGAGCCGCAAAGCCATACAGCTGTGAACAAAGCTAAAGCAGCGGAAACAACAACGTCAGAAAAAGAGAATATAACGATTGATTACACTGTAAGCAAAGATACATCAGATGAAGTTTCTTATATGGACCAATATATGGAAAAACCAGCAAAAGTTTCATTTGAAAATGGTGAAACTTATGTTGAGATGACATTAAAAAGTGCTTCATATTGGAAATCATTCGAATTATTAGATGGTGCAGACCCTATTGATGTTCAAACAGTAAGTGAAGATAAAGATTCAGATACAAAAGTTATAAAGTTCAAAGTTAAACCTGGAACTAAAAAGCTAACTTCTAAAGTACACATTGTTGTACCAGCTGTTAATTATGATAATAAATACACAACTTATGTGAATTTTAAAGAAGCAATACCTGAAGCTCCAACAAGTACGGAGCAACCAAGTCCAGAGGAACCAGAAGATTCTGAAGATAAAAACTATCTAGAAGATTATACAGATTTAAATGTAGATTTATCATCAGCTGAAGAACGTAATTTTACTGTTCTTAAAGAAGATGGTTCAAATACTTCATCGATGGATAGACAGATGGAAAAGCCAGGTAAAATAGCAAACGTAAACGGTCAAAAAATGTTTGTGACAACAATTACAAGTCAACAATTTTGGACAGATTTCCAAGTGAAAATTGGTGATAATTATCAACGAGTAACTCCTATTTCAGTTGACGGTAATAAGAAAGTAGTCATGTTTCCTTTAGTAGATAATCAATATGTTTATGATGCAAAAGTGAGCATTAATGCACCTGGATTTGGAATAATGAAGCATGGTACACAGATTAAAATTGAAGAGCCAAGTACGGAAGAGCCAAGTACGGAAGAGCCAAGTACGGAAGAGCCGAGTACAGAAGAGCCAAGTACAGAAGAACCAAGTACAGAGGAACCAAGTACTGATAAACCTTCTATAAACAAGCCAGAACAACCATCTGAAGATGATAACAAACCAATAACAAAAGAAGAAGTGCCAATTCCTAACGAAGTTAAAAAACCAACTGGGTCCAACCACGGTTCAACTAATCAAGAAAAGGCAACTTCAACGCTAGGGTACAACGTATATAAAGAAGGTTCAAGCGAAATATCTTATATGGACCAATATATGGTAAAACCAGCTCAAGTGTTACATGAGAATGGTAAAACGTACTTACAATTAACGTTGAAGAATGCATCGTATTGGAAGTCATTTGACTTGTATGACGGCAACAAAAAATTGAATGTTCAAACGGTTTCTGAAGATAAATCTACAGATACTAAAGTCATTAAATTTGAGGCTAAGCCAGGTACAAAATCTTTAACTTCTAAAGTTCATATTGTTGTATCAGCAATAGGTTATGATAATAAGTATACAACAGAGATTAAATTTGATTCAGCAGTTCCTAAACCTGATGGAAGTAAAGCAGAAGATAGTAATGAAACAGATAACCCTACAACTAAACCTTCAGAGTCTAACACAGGTACAAGTATGGAACAATCACATCAAAAGTCAGATACGACAAAGAAACCAAAAGCTGAATCAGGTCAAATTACAAGAGATTATAAAGTCTATAAAGAAAAATCAAATGAAATATCTTATATGGACCAATATATGGTAAAACCAGCTCGTATTGTTGAAAAAGACGGTAAGCGTTATGTAGAAATAACTCTAAAGAGTGCGTCATATTGGAAGTCATTTGATTTATATGACAATGGTAAGAGAATTAATGTAGAAACTGTGTCAGAAGATAAGTCAGCTGATACAAAAGTTATTCGTTTTATAGAACCGAATAACTTAAAGGAATTAACGTCTAAAGTTCACATTATTGTACCAGCTATTAATTACGATAATCATTACACAACACGCATTGTGTTTGATAAAGAAGTGACAAATGGCAAAGGTGCAACAAGTGGACAAAATAATGAAGCAGAATCATCTGACAGTAACACTGGTGGATCAAGTCAATCTGATAATGGAAATACAACAGGTGGTTCTAATGGTACGACTGATAGTGGTTCAAGTACAAATGATGGTGGTTTAAGTTCTAGTAATACTGGAACAAATGCAATGTCAGGAACAGCTTCAAATGCAAGTTCAGATAATAGCGCTACAAGTGCAACTGATAAATCAAACCCAGCGTTTGATCGTAATGCAGATGGCAGTTCTAAAGATGGTGCTAATAACATGAAACTCATCAATCCATCTACAAGTAGCAATGAAGATATCATGACTTACGCACTTATTTTTGGTGGAGCAGTACTATTATTAGCAGGATCATTTTTCATTGCTAGAAAGCGTGCTACGAAATGAAATTAAAGTCATTATTGAGTGTTTTACTAGCTTGTATTTGTTTACTTTCAGCTTGTAACTTCAGTTTAGAAAAGCCAACAGAAAGTAAACAAGGAAATGATGATTTTCGCATTGTGCCAACTACAGTCGCATTAACTGAAACATTAGATGCTCTTGACCTTGATATCGTAGGTAAACCGACGAGTTATAAAGATCTACCTAAGCGATATAAAGATGTCCCAGAAGTAGGGCAACCAAAAAAACCAAATGTTGAAGTTGTTAAATCATTAAACCCAACTCATGTTTTAACTGTTACAACAATTAAATCAGAGATGGAGCCATTTTATAAGCAGCTCAATATGGAAGGGACTTATTACGATTACGATAGCCTAAATGGTATGAAAAAATCCATCACAGAAATGGGCGAAACTTTTAATCGTAAGAAAGAAGCTAAAGCATTGAATAAGAAATTTGAAGATGCTGAAGCAGAAATTACTGCAAAAATTCAAGGTAAAAAACGTCCGAAAGTATTAATTCTAATGGGTGTGCCTGGAAGTTATCTTGTGGCAACAGAAAAATCTTACATTGGTGATTTAGTTAAAATTGCTGGAGGAGAAAATGTTATTCAAGATGAATCAAGAGGCTATTTAGCATCTAATACTGAAGAATTATATAACGTCAATCCTGATATTATTTTACGTTTACCACATGGTTTTCCTGACCAAGTGAAAGAAATGTTTAAAAAGGAATTTGAAACGAATGATATTTGGAAACATTTTGATGCAGTCAAGCATGATAAAGTTTATGACTTAGAAGAAATACCATTTGGCATTACAGCCAGTATTAAAGCTGATGATGCAATGATTCAGCTTTATGACATTTTTTATAATAAGTAAAGAGGTTAAAGCATGAAAAAATATTCGCATCTTGTATTTTGGATATTGTTATTAATGCTTATCGTTACAACGTATATATCATTAGTAACTGGTAAATTGCCTTTGAGTGTAGAGCAACTCATCACGAAAATTACAACAGGTAACGAACCAAAAGTAGATGCAGTTATCGATTTACGTATGCCTCGTATCATCATTGCAATATTTGTAGGTGCTGTTCTCAGTGTGTCTGGTGCTTTATTACAGGCGGTATTACAGAATCCACTAGCAGAAGCGAATATTATTGGTGTGACATCTGGTGCACTTGTTGCACGAGGTGTCATACTCATATTTTTACCAAGTTTATATTTCTTCTTGCCAATATTTATATTTATAGGTGGGTTAATACCATTTTTAGTTTTATTCTTATTAGTATCTAGATATCACATTACACCTATACGTCTTATTCTTGTTGGGGTAGCGATATATGCCATGCTAAACGGTGTATTAGAACTATTCTCGATGAGTCCAGTGATGCAATTGCCTACAGGATTTACTATGAAAGTATGGCAGGATGTATACATAATCGTAGCATTTTCAATTGTAGGGCTGACTATTGCCTACATGTTAGCAGAAAAAGTTAATTTACTATCGTTCGATGATAAGCAAGCAAACAACATAGGATTTAATATTACAAAATATCGTCTAATCATTGGCTTGGTAGCAGTATTTCTTGCAAGTAGTGCTACTGCTATTGTTGGTCAATTAGCATTTGTAGGATTAATTGTACCGCATATCGTGAGAAGGTTAGTGGGAAGTAATTATAAAAAAGTTATACCAATTTCAATGGTGTTTGGAGCATGGATTGTATTGTTAGCAGATACATTAGGGAGATCCATAGCGCCACCATTAGAAATATCCGCTAGCATTATCACAACTGTAATAGGTGGACCTTGTTTGATTTACCTAATTTGTAAAGGAGCGTATGGCAATGCAAATAGAGAACGTTAAATTTCAGTATTCAGAGCATCAAAATCTGTTCGAAAATTTAAATATACAGTTTAAAAAACATGCCATCACAACAATTGTTGGTCCAAATGGGGCTGGTAAATCAACGCTATTACAAATATTATCCAACAACTTAAAGCCTACTGAAGGATTAGTTTATCTTAATCAAAAATTACTATCATCATTTAATAAAAAAGAACTTGCGAGACATTTGGCGACTGTACATCAAAAAAGTACTGCACCAGATGATTTTACAGTAAGAGAAGTTGTTAAATGTGGCAGATACAGTTATCAATCACTTTTAAAAAAAGATTCAAGACAAGAAGAAGTAATCGATAAAGTTTTACAACAACTCGACTTAATGCACTATCAAGATACACCGATACAAGCATTATCTGGTGGGGAGTTACAACGTGTATATATTGCTATGTCACTTGCTCAAGAACCAAAGTACATGTTATTAGACGAACCGACAACATATCTTGATTTATATTATCAATACCAAGTATTAGATATCGTACGTTCACTCAAAGAAACTTATAATATGACCATCATTATGGTATTGCATGATATTAATCAAGCGATAGAATATAGTGATGAAATCATATGCATTAATAAACAACAACTGATACAAGGTCCACCAGAAGAAATCGTAACGGAATCACTCATTGAATCTGTATATGGTATTAAAGCTAAGGTCATTAAAGACCCAGAATGTGGCGTATTTATATGTAAAAGAAAGGGCAAACTAGCATATGAAAATAATCATTAGACTTATACAAATAGCTTTAATAGGTGTGATTGTTTGGTCAGGTTATACGATATACCACAATAAAGTAGAAGATAAAAAAACCGAAGAAAGATATGTCAGTTTACAACAAAAATATACTCAAGTGTCCTCGAATAAAACAGTACGTCCACAATTTAAACAACTAGATGCAGTCAATCCAGACATAATTGGTTGGATACATTTAGATGCAACAACATTAAACTATCCAATATTACAATCTAAAGATAATGAAGACTACTTAAAAAAAGATTTTGAAAATCAATATAGCAGAAAAGGTAGTATCTTTATGGATTATCGTAATTCATCAAAACATGAAAAAATGAACACAGTTATATATGGTCATCATGTTGGGGACGATACGATGTTCGATACAGTTGAAAAATATTTAGATCAATCATTTTATGATCAACACAAAACGATGCAATATGATACGAAATACGGAAAGTATCAACTAGAAGTTATCAGTGCATACGAAACAACAACAGAAGATGATTACATTCAAACAGACTTTTCATCAAGCAAACAATACGAAAAGTTCTTAGAAGAAACACTAAAAAAATCGGAAATATCAACAACAACAGAAATCAATAAAAATGATAAAATCGTAACCCTGTCTACATGTGAGGATGCATATTCACTATCATCAGGACGCATTGTGGTTGTAGCGAAATTAGTCGAAATATAAAAATACAAATATAAAGGGGTAATTATTATGTTTATGGCAGAAAATAAATTAAAACTAGACAAAGGCACAGCAGAAGAGACAATCGAAAGATTTTATATGAGACAAGGAATCGAAACAATCGAAGGATTCAAAGAAATGTTTGTTACAAAAACAAATAACTTAAAAGAATTCGACGAAGTTAAAATCTTAACACTATGGGAAGATGAACAAAATTTTAAAAACTGGCTAGTATCAGATGTTTTCAAAGAAGCACACAAAAACGTACGTCACCAGTCAGATGACGAAACAAGCCCTATATTAGAAAACTCAGTCACAACATATAAAATTGGATACCATTATTCGAACGATAAAGTAGCACAATAAAAAACAGCATGACATCAATGCACTAACCCCATGATGTGGGAGTAAAATAAAAACACTTTCGTTGAATTCATATTAAAATGAATTTATACGGAGGTGTTTTTTCTATGAAAAGAGTGGCATATTCAGTTGAAACAAAATATAAAGTAGTAGAAATGAAACTCAAAGGATTTAGCACAAGAGAAATAATGGATACTTTAAATATTAAAAATGAATCTCAAGTTAATAAGTGGTGGAAATGGTATAGAGATGGTGAAACACATAGGTTTAATCAACAAGTGGGTAAACAATATTCCTATGGAAAAGGTATAGAAGAGTTAAGTACTGTTGAATCGCTCAAATTTCAATTAAAGCGCAAAGAAGTAGAAAATGAAATTTTAAAAAAGTACAAGGAATTGGAAAGGAAGTGGTCCCAGAAGTAGTTGTTGAATTAGTAAATGAATTAAAATCTAAATATACAGTAAAACTCATTTTAGAAACTTTAGATATTCCAAAATCAAATTATTACAGATGGAAAAACAAAGATTTCAGTATATCTGAGGATGAACGTGAAATTATAGAATTATGTAAGAAACATCGTTTTACGTATGGCTATAGAAAAATAACTGCCTTATTAAATAGAAAAAATAATAAACCAATTAATCACAAAAAAGTACAAAGGATTATGCAAAAACATAATTTAAATTGTAAAGTACGCGTGAAGAAATCGAAAAGACCAGGGAATGCATATTATAAGACACATAATCTATTAAATAGAAACTTCAAAGCAGAGAAACCTTTAGAAGTACTTTTAACAGATATCACTTATTTACCCTTCGGGAATACAATGTTGTATCTTTCATCTATCATGGATGCTTACAATGGTGAAATTGTGGCATATAAAATCGGTAATAAACAAAATCAAGAATTAGTAAATGAGACATTAAAACAACTTCAATTGGAACCAGGTACTATATTACATAGTGATCAAGGAAGTGTGTATACTTCTTATGAATACTATGCCCTATGTACAGAAAAAGGCATTACCAGAAGCATGTCCCGTAAGGGAACGCCAGCTGATAATGCCCCAATAGAATGTTTTCATGCCTCTATAAAGTGTGAAACATTCTACTTAAACAGTGAGCTTAGAAGCTCTAATACCATTGTAATAGATATTGTCGAAAATTACATTGAAAACTATAATAAAATTAGAATTCAACAAAAACTAGGCTACTTATCCCCTATAGAATATAGGAAATTAGCAGCCTAGAAAATAGTGTTTTTATTGAGCTCCCTTAGTAAGGGTGCAGTGCCTCAAAGTCATGCTGTTTTTGTTTGAAAAATATGATAATGTGAAAAAGAAATTAGATACCGAATAATATAGAATAACTAAAATTGCGAGGAATGAGTATGAAAGACTTTTGGGTCATATCAGGAATTGTAGGATTAAATATTATTTATGGGTTAATATTATGGATATCACAGAATGATATAACTGGAATTTTTACCTTGGTATTTTTCAGTATAGGGCTCATTGTGCGTTACTTTTCAGATAGAGAAAAGGTGCCTTTTTATAAGCGATGTAAAGGGCTGTATATAAGCGTAATGTTATTTATAGGAGGAAATCTAGTTTATGTGCTAATCAAAGCATTGGGGTGGGCTAATATATATACAACTACATTGTATATCGTGTTTATATTATTGTTAGCCATAGTGCTGTATATGAAATATGACAGAAAACAGAAAGAATCTATAAATTAAAAGAAGCGGCGAAAAGCCGCTTCTTTTGTTAGATATATCTAAATTTTTTTACAGTTAAGACGATAAAGCATCAATAACGTAAAACACACCAAACAGAGCAAACATGAATCCAATCATGAATGAAATAAACACTGCTGCTAGTAAAGGATTGAATAACAATACTATAGCTATTAAAATACCAAGCACATTTAAAATAATAGATAATAAATGGAACATGCCATTAGATCTTTCAGCAGGTGTAACTGTAAAGATAGCAATCACGTTATTAATCATGAACCAAACCGCGAAAATATAAATTAAAAATACAGAACTCTCAGCAGAATTGAACATCACAACAAGTCCGAAAACAATGTTAATAATACCCAAAACGAATGTCCAACCACTAGGAACTCCCATAACCTTCTTATTAGCACGTCTGAACACAATCTCTAAAATACCACTGATTAAAGAGAATAAACCAATTAACCAAGTAATCGCGTAGAAATTCTCAACAGGATAACTAAAAATAACAATACCAATGATTAAGAAAATCCCACCAATCACAAAACTTGGCCATCTAAACTTACTATTTTGATTAGCCAAACCGAACCCTCCTTTGAAAAAAGTAGTGTAAGTATATTTTAACTGTAAAGAGGGCGGAGAGGAAGTGGGGAACTATGTAAATTTTTGATTATTTAAATAATTTAATAATAACAATGAAAATAATTACATTAAATGATAAGATTTACTTAAAATATCTTAAAAAGAGAGACGATATAAAATGAAAAAAAGTGAATTACTTAAAACTTTAGAGATGAGTTCACAGGATTTTAATTATCTGATAGATAATGGAATTCCATCTATAGATGATAATTATCAAGAATTTGATTTAGAAAAAGTAGTGGAATTTAGAAATAATTTAAACCAAGATAAAATTAATAATTTGAAAATAGGAGAGGAATATAAAGGGGAAGATGTTGCTGATGCATTTAAATGTTCATTACAAAAAGGATTAAATAGATCACATAGAACCAACTCATTAGTTATTGTTTCAAGAAATATAAAGAGAGAGGACATATATGATAATAAATGGGAAGGAGATATATTTTATTATACAGGAGAAGGTAGAGAAGGAGATCAAGATATAGAAAAAGGGCAAAATAGAGTTTTGAAAAATTATAAGTCTAATTACGTAAATCTATATTTATTTGAATCATTTAAAGCGGGTCATTACATATATGCTGGACCTGTTGAATTAAGTGAAAAAATAGAACCTTTTTATATACTTGAAAGAGACGTTGATAAAGAAGCTAGGTCAGTTATTAAATTTCCAATTGTATTAAAGAATAAAGCTTATGCACCGCCACTAGAAACGATAGAGAATAATAAAGAGGAAAGGTCAAGGAAAAATAAAAAAGAAAACAATATAGAAGATTTGTTAAAAAAAGCTAAAGATGCTAGTGAATTAAATAAAGAAGAATCAAATCAAATAGGGAGTTCAAAACCATTTCATAGACAAGTTAGGATAAATTATTACGATAGAAGTAAAGAGATTAGAGATATCGTAAAGTATTTAGCAAATGGAAGATGCACGTTATGTGAAGAAAAAGCACCTTTCAATGTTGATAATGTGCCATTTTTGCATGTTCACCACATAGAATATTTAGCAAAAGGCGGTAGCGATACAATAGATAATTGCGTAGCGGTATGCCCAAATTGTCATGCAAAAATCCATATGCTAGAAGACCCTATTGATAAAGAAAAATTAATAGAAAGTGTCAACAAAAGGCCACAAAAATATAGAACAGAAATTTAATACAACATTGAAAAATGCTGAATAGTTCATTTACAAAATTTTTTGATTTGGAGATATAACATGAAAGAAATTCAAGTAGTTGCAGCGGTTATTCAAAATGAACATAAGGAATACCTATGCTGTCAAAGAGCAGAAAATAAATCATTGGCCGGCTATTGGGAGTTTCCAGGAGGTAAAATAGAAATAAATGAAACTGCAGAATTAGCATTAAAAAGAGAAATAAAAGAGGAATTAAATGCTAATTGCAATATAAAAAAATTCTTAGGAACTACAATGTATGAGTACGAGTTCGGTAGAGTCATTCTGAATGTGTATTTATGTAATTTAGAGGAAGGAAAATTTAATTTAATAGAGCACCAGGACAGTAAATGGTTAAATAAACAAAACTTAACTAATTTAAAACTTGCTCCCGCGGACATACCAATTTTAAATTGGTTATAGAAAGCATCATATTAAAAATTGAGAGTTTTATATTAGTCTTTAAATAATTTTATAAAGTTCGAAAATATAGCGCTTATATTCATACAATCAAAATTTTAATATTTACAAATATTCTATGTTACTTTTATAAAAAATAATTGACATTGAATTTTTGATTTATATAATATAAGTGTAAACAGTAATCTAAGAGTTATCCGGAGGCTATTGGTATTCTGTTTACTGAAATATATTTCATTGTATGATTGTTTTGTAACATTATTTATTATTTTCCAGGTATTTTTGATGATTATTTCAAACTGAGAGGGTAAGTAAAAGGTAGTTTGAAGAGAAGGTACATTTCTATTTGGTTTCTAGAATTGTACCTTCTTTTTTGACGATTGTAATATGATATTTCTGTTGAAAAAGATGGTTATTTTTTCGATATTTGAGCATATAGATTTTATTAAAAATTCTATAAAAAAATTAAATAAATGTATTGACATCAAAAAGAGATTATATATAATATTAAGTGTAACCTCACTGAACCTCTATTTAAGGGGAATGAATAAACATTTATACACTGAATTTTGTAATTGTTTATATAATGATTGTTAAGATATCGTGATGATGATTATATAATTTATCGTTTAATTGTTGTTAATATACTTATAAATCTTTTCTGTAAGTTTTAATGATTTTTTAAATGATCGTTCAAAGTTCAGCTCTTAATTGCTTTATTAGTAAAGGTTATATTAAGTTCTCGCTTCTACTGTAAATTCTAGTCTTTACAGTAATTATGAAGCTTGTATATTTAGGCAATAAACATACAAGTTCTAAACCATACTCTTTTGACTAGGTTGCATATTTTGTTCTTCTCATTTTCTTTCCATAGTTCTTATAATTTTAATTAAATATAATATTTAAAGGTTATCGTGTTCATTTCTTCTTTATAGAATTGTGTGGTTACAAAACTATATTATTGGATTTCTGAACAATTTAAAAATCATGTCTGACTAAAACTATTTTATTTGGTCGCTTTTGAATTTGTGATGTTTTATTTTTGTATAAATGATCGATACTTTTATATTAAATTATTTAAAGTTGGTAAGTTCTTAGAAGTTGATGGGACAAAAATGATTAAGATAATTATTATTAATCAATAAAAATATATTAATTTATTATGTTGTAGCATATATCATCGCGATTTTTTCGTGATAGGAGACTTAGTAGTATATGGGAAGAGGGCGTGTTTTCTGTTTTAACAGAGGACACGCTTTTTTATTTGGAGGATGTTAATAGTGGTTAAATTATCTTTTGAAATTACAGATATTGAAGGCTTTTGTACAAATGGTAAAAAGGGGATTGTTAGGAAACGAATGTATAATGTGATTGATTGTTATGACTTAACAGTGTTGAAAGCAAATTTAAATGATTGTTTTTACGAAGACTATCTTTATCCTGAACAGTTTATTAATAATGTGTATATAAAGATTTTTAAAGGGAAGGAATTAGAATCATTAATTATTTTTAAACAATCATCGACTGCTGATAATGCTAGAGAATATAAAGTGAATCAAATTTGTTTATATCTAGATTATTTTTTTCAATTCTAATTATCTTTGTCAGGGTAATAGATTTTTGTTTCAAACTTTTTTGTGAAAAATTAACATCAAGTTATATATAAGATACAATGAATAAAAGGAGTGATTTTATGTCATATATTACTTATGTAGAATCTAAGGATGGAACAAAATTATATACTAAGGTAAATCGTTCAGAGGAGCATGATTCAACAATTATTATTGTGCATGGTTTAGCTGAATATGCTGAACGTTATGATGAGTTTGTAGATGAATTAAATATGTTTGGTAGTAACATTGTAAGGTTTGATCATAGAGGACATGGGCATTCTGAAGGAAAAGATACTTACTATGGTTCTTATGAAGAAATTATTGAGGACGTTAAAGCTGTTGTAGACTATGTGAAAGAAAACATAGGACCTAAAATTTATTTAATTGGTCATAGTATGGGCGGATTTGCAGTAACACTGTATGGCACTAAGTATCCAGGGACCGTAGATGGATATATTACAAGTGGTGCGCTAACTAGGTACCATACGAAATTATTTGAGGGTGCTGAGTCATTAGGACCAGAAGAATACTTCCCTAATGAAATAGGAGAAGGATTATGCAGTAAAGCATCAGTTGTTGAAGAATATAAAATTGATGCACTAATTAAAAAACATATTTCAGGAGGCTTAGTGCACAGCTTACTGGAAGGAGTCGAATACTTAAAAGAACACGCTAAAGACTTTGTTGACCCTATCATGATACTCCACGGAAAAAATGATGGAGCAGTATCACCAGAAGATTCAATTGATTTATATAGAGAAATCGGCTCAGAACATAAATCGTTGCATATCTTCCCTAAGTTCGAACATGAGATATTTCATGAAAATACAAAATTTTTCACTTTCTCACATTTAATAAGTAGTTGGATAATGGAACTTGAACATGATGAAGATGAGTAAAATAAATGTATGGAATCCAATAAATAAAGAGGATGAGACATAAACACATGTCTCATCCTCTTTATTTATACTCTCAACATGCTTCTGAATCCTCTTGCTCCATAGTATGATTCTGCACCATTATGATATGTAAATACTGTATCATAGCGACGGTCACAAAATAGTGCGCCTCCCAGATTTCTAATTTTATCTGGTGTCTCAATCCAACTAGAAGATTTCTTATCGAATTCTCCTAACGTTTGAAGATGACGGTATTGTGATTCTGTTAATAAAGATACTTTCATTTCATTTACTAAATCAATAGCGCTTGTTTCGGGCTTATGCTTCTTTCTTGATTCTAATGCTTCTCTGTCATAACAAACACTTCTACGTCCTTTAGGGCTCTCTTTTGAACAGTCTACAAAAAGATATTTTCCATCTTCTATTCCGATAACATCAGGTTCACCTTCAGTTCTTTCCATTTCATTAAGTGACCATAATAGCTCAGAATTATTAAGTAGTCTTTCTTCTACATCTGACCAGTTAATACCTTCGTGTCTTTCTGTAAATTTTTCAAATCTTTCTTTTAAAGTAGTAATAAGTTGTTGTTGTTCTTCTTGCGATAGTTTGTTTGATGACATAGTCATAGCTCCTTTTTGTAATAGTTTACCAGAAACGAATGTTATTTAAAGTAATATGTTATTCGTTTTCATGATTTTCTTTTAAAAACGCCAAATACTCGTCACCCCAGTCACAAATACCGTTGACAACCGCTTCTAAGTCTTTTCCTATTGAAGTTAAACTGTACTCTACTTTAGGTGGTACAACCGGGTAAACTTCTCGATGTACAATGTGATCATTTTCTAGTTCTCTAAGTTGTCGTATGAGCATTCGTTGATTAATATCAGGTAATCTTTTTTCTAATTGATTTAATCTAAGTGGTGATTCTTGAAGTAAATGCCAAATGATAGGTATCTTCCAACGTCCTCCAATTACCGATAGTGCCAGGTCTTTCGAATTATAATATTCTGTTTCTTTATAGTTAATCAAAAGCATGATATAACCCCATTTCTTCACTAAGTGACATATTTGTCAGTATTGCTTATTTTTAACCATTGTATCATGATTGTAAGTGCAAGTTAATATATATTAAGGAGATAAACAAAATATGAAATTACAATTAGCGATAGATTTATTAAATAAAGAAGAAGCAGCTAAATTAGCTCAACAAGTCGAGGAATATGTAGATGTTGTAGAAATCGGTACACCAATTGTTATTAATGAAGGGTTAGGTGCAGTTGAATTAATGAGCCAATCTGTTAAAAAAGCACAAGTATTAGCAGATTTAAAAATTATGGACGCAGCTGGTTATGAAGTAAGCCAAGCAGTCAAATATGGTGCTGATATTGTAACGATTTTAGGAGTTTCTGAAGATGCTTCTATTAAAGCTGCAATCGAAGAAGCTCATAAAAGTGGCAAAGAACTGTTAGTTGATATGATTGCTGTCCAAGATCTAGAAAAACGTGCGAAAGAACTAGACGAATTAGGCGCTGACTATATCGCTGTTCATACAGGTTACGATTTACAAGCAGAAGGTGTATCTCCATTAGAGAGTTTACGTACTGTTAAATCAGTTATTAAAAACTCTAAACTTGCGGTAGCAGGTGGTATAAAACCAGAAACGATTCAATCAGTTGTAGATGAAGGCCCAGATTTAGTTATCGTAGGTGGCGGAATTGCTAATGCTGAAGATCCTGTAGAAGCAGCTAAAACGTGTAGAAATATTGTGGATGGCAAACAAGATGTCACAATATAAACTGATTCTTAGTGAAATTGAACATACACTCAATAAAGTGGATGAGCAAAAGAATATAAAGTTTTTAGACGAAATCTTAAAAGCGAATGCAATCTTTGTTGCAGCAAAAGGACGCTCTTCATTTGTTGCGAATAGTTTTGCAATGCGTTTAAACCAATTAGGTAAACGTAGCTATGTTGTAGGAGAGACAACAACACCATCTATTCAAGAAGATGATCTCTTATTAATTGTTTCTGGATCAGGTAAAACAGCGCATTTACAACTTTTATCTGAAATAGCAAACCAAGCTAAAGCAAACATTATCTTAATATCAACTCAAAGCGAGTCAAAAATCGCTGAATTATCAAAAGAAGTCATTACACTACCAGCAGGTACTAAATATGACGAAAAAGGCTCTGAACAACCGTTAGGAAGTTTGTTTGAACAAAGCAGTCAAATATTTTTAGATAGTATCATTATGGAATTAATGAAAGAAATAAACGTATCCGAAACAACAATGCAAAATAATCATGCGAATTTAGAATAGGTAAAAAATCCGAGACATAACAATTGTCTCGGATTTTGTGTTATATAAGCGAGAGTAGCTTATTATTTATAAAGATAAGAAGAGAGTATGTTCCACGATTTTGTAAAGTGCTGAAGCCCGAGGGAGTAGTATGAGTGAGAGACTACAGGCTTGAACCATGCCCTTAGGCAAGCATGCACTAACAAAATTGTAGATTATATACCAAGTTCTTTTTCTTATATTACTTCTTAATATATAAACAATATGAATAATGGTAATATAACAGAACTTAATAGCGCTGTTAGTATCATTCCGATAGAGCTGAATGCTGCTGATTCAATATCAGTTTCTAATATTTTAGCTGTTCCTATAGCGTGTGATGCATTTCCAAATGTAAGACCTTTTGCAATGGAAGTTTGAAAATTTGCTAGTCTAACTAAGTAATGTCCAAGCATACTGCCGATAAGTCCAGTTAACATGATGAATAATACTGTTAAAGTATCAACGCCTCCAATTTGTTCTGAAACTTGGATACCAACTGCAGCTGTTATTGATCTCGGCAATAATGATGCAATCATTTCTTTAGAATAACCGAGTATTTTAAGGGTTGTAAAAACTAATACAATATTAGTTAATATACCAACAAGTACACTCGTTAATATTACTCTGAAATGTTTTACAATCATATCTCGATATAAATATAAAGGGTAGGCTAGACACACGACTGTACAGTTTAAGAAGTCATAAATCCAATGTCCTCCAACCATATAATCATCATAGTCATAGCCAAGAATGAGCAGTACGCAAATAATAGCAATTGATGATACTAGCGCTGGGTGTAATATCGCTATTTTCAACTTTTTCTGTATGAATATTGCCAGTAAGTACATGAGTAAAGTTAAGACAATCATTGATATTGTTTTAATCATCATTGAATGTTGTCACCTTCCTTTTTATGAGCGGATTTTAACATTTTTTCTGCCACATAACCTGAAGTGAGAGCAACGATACATGTACTCGCAATAATTAATATGATTAATGCTATGTATTTCGAATTGAATTGTTCAGCTAAATCCATAGCACCAACTATAGAAGGTATGAAAAAGAAAATCATCGTACCTAATAATAAATTGGCACCACTAGATATCCACTCTGTCTTGATGATTTTAAATTGTAATAATAAGAAAAAGAGAGCTAGGCCTATAATGCTTCCTGCAACTGGTATGTGTAATGTTTCTTGAATCCAATTTCCACATAAGGTAATCAAATATATTAAGCATAATTGAAGTATTACTTTAATGGACTTTAAAATCATGTTTATTCATATCCTTATAAAAAGTATTTAATATAGTACTTTGTGTTTGTCATATATCATTCAATTATAGAATGCATTGGTTATTTTTAAAATGGTATTTTTATAAATTAAGTCTATCTTATTATTTTAAAAAAATAAGAAATAGTGTTTCAATAGAATAAACTAATAGAAAAAATTGGAGTGAGAGAAATGCCAAAATTAATATTATGTCGACATGGACAAAGTGATTGGAATAAGAAAAACTTGTTTACTGGTTGGGCTGACGTAGGACTATCTGAGCAAGGATTTAACGAAGCGAAATTGTCAGGGGAAAAATTATTAAAACAAGAAATAGAAATAGATGTTGTCTATACTTCATTGTTAACAAGAGCGATTGAAACAACTTATTTATTGTTGAAACACTCTCATCAATTATGGATTCCCGTTTATAAAACTTGGCGTTTAAATGAACGTCACTATGGTGGCTTGCAAGGTAAAAATAAAGACGAAGCAAGAGAAGAATTTGGTGAAGAACAAGTACATATATGGAGACGTTCTTATGATACAAAACCACCTGAAGCTGATAAAGCGTTGCAAGAAGAATATTTAAACGATAGAAGGTATGCAATGTTAGATCGTAGAGTAATGCCACTATCAGAAAGTTTAAAAGACACTTTAGATAGAGTGATTCCGTTCTGGATTGACCACGTCTCAACGAGTCTCGTTAATGGTCAAACGACACTTGTTTCAGCCCATGGTAATTCACTGCGTGCATTGATTAAATATTTAGAAGATATACCTGATGATGAAATATCAGAGTTAGAAATTAAAACTGGCGCGCCACTTATCTATGAATTAGATGATGAATTGAAAGTCATTGATAAATACTATTTATAGAGATAAAAGGGAAATAAAAGTTTAATTTAACAAAAAGCTTTACTTTTCATAATATGTAGCGTATAGTAATAGACAAGTGATATTTCGAGATTAAATTAATTGGTAGTTTTATTCATTGTTAATGAAAGTCCATTTAAGTTTGAAGATTGATTATTGCAAATATATTGTGCATAAGCACTAGGAGGACTTTTATATGAATAAAGGTACAGTAAAATGGTTTAACGCAGAAAAAGGTTACGGATTTATCGAAGGAGAAAACGGAAGCGACGTTTTCGTACATTTCTCTTCAATCCAAACTGAAGGATACAAATCATTAGACGAAGGTGCATCAGTTACTTTCGATATCGAAGAAGGTCAACGTGGACCTCAAGCAGTTAACGTTAACAAAAACTAATATTTCTGTTAATGATCTGTTTGGGACGTTATCGTTCTAAATATAAAGCATGAAATCATCAATTATGATGGTTTCATGCTTTTTTGTTTTTATAAGAAAGTTAATCACCCTTTATAATGGTAATATTACATATTTAATGATTTAATAAAGTTAACGACATAAAGGGGGTAATATCATGACAGAATTACAACATTTAACTTTTGGTAAAGAAGATGCAAATATTACAGTAGAAGCTTTTATTAATTTTGCGTGTCCATATTGTAAACATTACTTTTTTGCTGCAGATGAAGTGTTAACACCTTATATAGAAAATGGAGACGTAAAATATATCATTAAACATTTTGATAAGACGAAGCAACATCTTTTAAAAGGGACGGTAGCGAACATCCATTTAGATTATGATGACCCTGATGAAGCGATAAAATATATACGTGATTTATATGAAACACAAGAAGAATGGACAGTAAGCTTTGAAACGATTGAAAGAAAAATGGAAGATGAATTAAGGTTAGCGCCACAAAAACATGCAGATGATAGATCATTAGCCATTAATAGAGAAACGTTTGAAAGAGATATAACGGGTATACCGACAGTATTCATTAATGGAGAAAGATTTGATTTTGATCCTGTAGAAGATAATCAAGAAACAATTCAAGAAAAATTAGAAAAAGCCTTATTAAATTAAACAAATTCTATAACTTTATATCTTAATTTACGATTGAATTTTTTGTATTATTACACTTATTAACAAGGTGAAAAAGATAATTTATTTTAATGATGTATATTGGTTTTTAAATCGTGCTAAATAGGGTAGAATCAATAATGTAAGCCCTTTACTTGAATATAAAAACTTTGCGATAGTACAATAGTAATAAGAGGTATTTATTACCTTATAAAGGGTTGATTATATTTAGGAGGTATGAAGGATGGTAGTAGAATTTCGTAACGAACCTGCAACTGATTTTACAAATCAAGAGAATCAACAGGCATTTAAAGATGCATTAATTCAAGTTCAAGCTGAATTTGGAACAGAAATTCCTCTCGTAATAAACGGAGAGAAAATTTTCACTGATGATAAGTACGATTCTGTAAATCCAGCTGATCATCAACAAGTGTTAGGTCGTGTTTCAAAAGCTTCTAAAGAGCAAGTTGATCAAGCGATGGAAGCGGCTAAAGAAGCATATAAGACTTGGAGAAAATGGACGCCTCATGAAAGAGCAGAATTATTGCTTCGTGTCTCTGCCATTATTCGTAGAAGAAAACATGAATTTTCTGCACTGATGGTTTATGAAGCGGGTAAACCATGGAATGAAGCAGATGGTGATACAAATGAAGGCATTGATTTTACTGAATACTATGCACGTTCAATGATGGAACTTGCTCACGGTAAACCGGTATTTGATAGAGAAGGTGAGCATAACCAGTATATCTATAAACCAATGGGGCCAGGTGTTACAATACCACCTTGGAACTTCCCATTCGCTATAATGACAGGTACAACTGTTGCACCTATAATTGCAGGTAATACAGTGTTGCTTAAACCAGCTGAGGACACACCATTAATTGCTTATAAATTAATTGAAGTGTTAGAAGAAGCAGGCTTACCTAAAGGTGTAGTTAACTTTGTACCTGGTGACCCGAAAGAAATCGGAGACCATTTAGTAGATCATAAAGACACTCATTTCGTAACGTTCACAGGCTCAAGAGCGACTGGTACGAGAATCTTCGAAAGAGCTGCTAAAATACAAGAAGGGCAAAACTTCTTAAAACGTGTTATCGCTGAAATGGGCGGTAAAGATGCTATTCTTGTAGATAATAATGTAGATACAGATTTAGCTGCACAATCTATAGTAGACTCAGCGTTCGGCTTTTCTGGACAAAAATGTTCAGCATGTTCTCGTGCAATTGTGCATAAAGAAGTTTATGATGAAGTTCTAGAAAAAGCTGTTAACCTTACTAAAGAATTATCAATTGGTAATACTGATAAAGGTTCAGATGTTTATATGGGACCAGTTATCAACCAAAAACAATTCGATAAAATTAAAAATTATATCGAAATTGGTAGTAAAGAAGGTAAGCTTGAAGTAGGTGGTAAAACTGATGACAGTAAAGGTTACTTCGTAAACCCTACAATCTTCTCAGGCTTAAAATCTAGCGATCAAATTATGCAAGAAGAAATCTTTGGCCCAGTCGTAGGCTTCACTAAATGTGAAAACTTTGATGAAATGATAGAAGTAGCTAATGACACAGATTATGGTCTAACAGGCGCAGTTATTACAAATAATCGTGAACATTGGAGACAAGCTTGTGAAGACTTTGATGTAGGTAACTTATACTTGAATAGAGGTTGTACTGCAGCAGTAGTAGGATACCACCCATTCGGTGGATTCAAAATGTCAGGAACTGATGCTAAGACAGGTAGCCCAGACTACATGTTAAACTTCTTAGAGCAAAAAATTCTTTCAGAACAATTTTAATATAATAAAGTAAGTGGATTATAAATATCCAATGTAACTTTAAAACCCCCGTCCGTTATGATTAATTTAACGAGCGGGGGTTTTTATTAATGAAAACTGATACGTTCTGATGCATATAAAGCGATTCGTATATCTAAAGATCTTACGGGATCTTCAACCGGGTAACCAATGATTTCTTCACATTTTTTAATTCTATATTTCACAGTGTTTCTATGAATAAAAATTTCATCTGCTGTTTTAGTGATATCGCATTGATTATCCATATAAACTTTTAATGTATATTTTAATTCTTTATCTTTCGTCTTTTTAGGATATGCCAACGGACCTAAAGTATAAGTAATGAAAGGTTTTAATTTACTTTCAGGAATAAGTTGTAATAGTTCTTGGACACTTTTTGATTTATAAACTTTTAAGAAAGCTTTTTCACCTTTTTCAGCTTCATCTTCGTATGCCTCATTAGCTTCGAAAAATGAAGAAGGCAGTTGTGAAAACTCTGATACTGCGTTACCTACGCCTATAGAGATATTTCCGCGGAAATACTTTGTGTATTCATTTTGTATGAATTTACAATAATCCAAGTAATATTGATGTTTTGTTTGTAGTAATACTGCAAATCTATAGTTACTTGGTAATGTAAATACAGAAATAGTGTTGTCGATATCATGCAACATATTTGATAACCATTCAGATGTCATTTGATATCGTTCATTAAGATAAACACTATTTTCTACGCCATCTTCACTATCAATTGCACAAATTAAAATTTGATAGAAATCAGATAAATGGATGTTATAACGTTTGAACAAATCTGGATGCTGTTTAATAGATAATGTATTTTCAGTCATAAGCGATTCAAAAAATCTATTTACATCTTGTTGTTCGGTAGCTTTAATACGACTGTTTTTATATATAGCAAAGCTTATGGTTGTAACAGCTTGTTCTATTGTTAATAAACTAAATGGGTAGCTTAAAGTATCAACGTTTGAAACCATTAAATAATATGGAAAGTAATTAAAAGCTGGTACCTCAAATATGACATGCTTTTCATTAAAAGAAGATTTAGTATTTTGTTTGATGTCTTGAGTCGACTTATAAAGCTTAAAATACTTTAAGTTTTCATTTAGTAATTGTCTGTTATGAGTATAGTGATGACTAACCGCTTCAACATCATCAAAAGGATTAATTAACATGATTGGTACCTTTAGTAACTTGCTGAATCTTTCGACCATTAAGTTAGCATCGTACCCTTTTATTAACATATGATTTAATTCTTGTTGTATATTTAAAGCATAGTTCATTTTTTCCGATTCATCATCTGAAATATATGATGAAATATGATGTGTAATATCTCCTAAATTCCACGCTTCTGGAATCTCAATCAGAGGGAATTCTATGGAATTTGCATAATCTATAACTTTTTGATCTATAGATTTTAAGAAACGTGACACTTTAATTCCAAGACCAGCTGTTTGAATTTCATTTAAATCACTGATGAGTTGTATTAATCCATCTTGGTCTTCTTGATAATTCATAGCAGTTGTCAGTATTAACATATATGGTGAAGTGAAGTGTTTAATATCTTGGGCTTCCGTGATATCTAACCCCTCAACTTTTCTATCTATATCCCCATTTTCATTAATTAATTTTAAGTTTGAAAATCTAGGAACTTCCAATATTTCTCTTAATGTTGGCATTAATCTAACTCCTTTTTTGTTCATTTTTAATAAAATCTATAAAAAATATGTCAATACGCACAATGAAAACGTTTTATGTTAATAGTAACATTACTTCTGAAGGTTATACGAATAATCTTCTTTAAAATAGTTAAAGGAGAATCTACTATGATTGAACAGAGCAGGGGAACCCAGCTAGATTCTAAAGTTTTCGAGCAACGTGGTTATAATAAAGATATCATGCCGAAGAATTCTGAACAAAGAAATTCAACTGCATTTAACTTCTTCACGTTGTGGATGGGTGCGGTTCACAATATACCAAATTATACAGCGGTTGGTGGATTTTTACTACTTGGTCTTTCGCCATTACAAGTAATGATTGCATTAGTTTTAAGTTCATTCTTTATTGCAACTTTACTCGTAGCGAATGGTTACGCTGGCTCTAAATTTGGAATACCTTTTGCAATGCATTTAAGACATACTTACGGGGACATCGGTGCTAAACTACCAGGTATTTTACGTGGTGTTATAGCCGGAATTGCATGGTTTGGACTGCAAACTT
The DNA here is from genome assembly GCF_022386395.1 of Mammaliicoccus sp. J-M40. NCBI lineage: Bacteria > Bacillati > Bacillota > Bacilli > Caryophanales > Staphylococcaceae > Mammaliicoccus > Mammaliicoccus sp. J-M40. Next base: position 86,343 of record NZ_JAJNIQ010000003.1, on the reverse strand, counting down.
ATGCTGGTTCACAAGCTTTGTTAATTTTAATTAATAAAGTAATACCAGGATTTAGCGAGATTGGCGGAGGAGGCACTTTCCTCGGCATAACATTACCAGGTTTCATTGCGTTTATTATCTTCTGGGTAATTAATTTTGCAATTGGTTTTGGTGGTGGAGATACACTAAATAAATTCACTGCAATACTTAATCCCCTTATTTATATTGTATTTGGTGGTATGACGATTTGGGGCATTTATACTGCCGGCGGATTCGGTAATATTGTTAATTATGAATTATCGTCAAACAGTGGATTATTATATCCTTCATTGTTGGCATTCTTCCTCATATTTAACTCATTACTTGGCGTTTGGGCTGGACCCGGATCAAGTGTGGCAGACTTTACACAAAATGCTAAATCTACAAAATCACAAATTATCGGACAAACAGCAGGTATTTTTGTAGCTCAAACATTATTTGCTGTAGCGAGTGTTTCGATTATCATAGGTGGTTCAATTTATATTGGACATCAAGAATGGAACATTTTAACGATTATCAATCAATGGGATAACTTCTGGGCTGTGTTGGTTGCATTAGGCGTATTATTATTAACAACGATTTCAACTAATGCTACAAGTAACATTATTCCAGCAGCTTATCAATTAAGTGCGTTATTCCCGAAATTTGTTAATTATAAAACAGGTGTTATCATAGCTTGTGTGGTCAGCGTATTGATTATGCCATGGAAAATGATGGAGAACGAAGATAGCATATTTGTATTCTTAAATATGATTGGTGCTATTCTAGGACCTGTTACAGGCGTTATGGTTATACACTTTTTCATTGTTTCAAAATGTAAAATCAATATTGATGAGTTGTACTTTGATGTAAAAGCTAAACAAAAAGCAATACCTAAAGTTAACCTACCAGCATATGTTGCTACAATAGTGGGTGTTATCATTTGTTTACTAGGATTCTTACCAGGATTTAGCGTTATATCTGACTTTTCTTGGTTTATTGGATTCTTAACATCTGGTCTACTATATTGGTTATTAAAATCTGTAAGAAGAACAGAAAGGGATGCATAGTTATGAAATTTGATTCTATTATAAAAAATGGTTTAGTCATTTTAGAAGATGGCGAACAAGAAGTAGAAGTAGGTATTAAAGACGGTAAAATAGCAGCTATTGGAAAAGAGTTAGGCGAAGCTGATAATGTTGTAGATGCTAAAGGTTTGATTGTATCTCCAGGTATGGTTGATGCACACGTTCATATTACTGAACCAGGTGGCGGATACCGTGATAGTTGGGAAGGCTATGAAACTGGTACAAGAGCTTCTGCTAAAGGTGGCGTAACTTCATTTATTGAAATGCCATTGAACCAAGTTCCAGCAACGGTTGATCATAAATCTATTCAAGAAAAATTTGATGCAGGTAACGGTAAACTATCTGTCGATGTTGCAAGCTACGGCGGTTTAGTACCTTACAATTTAAATGGCGGCATTCAAGAATTATCTGATAACGGCGTTGTTGCTTATAAATGTTTTTTAGCTACATGTGGAGATCGTTCAATTGAAGGAGACTTCATGAATGTAGATGACTATTCATTATATGAAGGTATGAAACAAATTGCTAAAACAGGTAAAATACTATCAGTACATGCTGAAAATGCGACAATCACTGATCGTTTAGGCGAAATCGCTAAAGAAAATGGCGAAACTACTTTAAGCGCATATGTTGATTCAAGACCAGTATTTACAGAAGTTGAACCAATTCGTAAAATTATTCTTTTCGCAAAAGAAACAGGATGTCGTGTACACATCGTACATGTAGCTTGTAAAGAAGGCGTAGAAGAAATTGTTAAAGCACAACAAGAAGGTGTAGATATCACATGTGAAACATGTACGCACTATCTATACTTCTATAAAGAAGAGTTAGATTCAATCGGACCAGTTGTGAAATGTTCACCACCAATCCGCGAACAATCTAGATTAGAAGGTATGTGGGAACATGTATTTGAAGGCAATATCTCATTTGTAACTTCAGACCACTCACCATGTACACCAGACTTGAAAGATACTGACAATGCTTTTGAAGCATGGGGCGGTATTGCAGGCGTACAAAATAACGTTGATGTGTTATTTGACGAAGGTGTACAAAAACGTAACATGTCGTTGAAACAATTTGCTGATATCATTGCGACAAACCCAGCAAAACGTTTTGGACTTGATTCAAAAGGTAGTATTTCAGTAGGTAAAGATGCTGACTTTGTATTTATCAAAAAAGACTCACCTTACACATTACAAACTGAAGATTTAGCTTACCGTAATAAAATTAGTCCATATGTAGGTAGAACTATCGGTGCGCAAGTAGTTAAAACAATTCTACGTGGTACTGAAATCTATGACATAGAAAAAGGTATTTCTGACGAAAATATCGGTCAATTCATTTAATTATAAAACGTTGATAAACCTATAAACTCATTATAAATTTCCTAATATATACAAAGAGAGTTTGAGACCTAAACCTCATGCTCAAAAAATCTCCTAATTCGTTTAATATACGAGTTAGGAGATTTTTAATCTCTGGAACATCGTGGGCATAGATTAAATTTTGTATTGGCAGTAGCTGGTTGAGTGGGACTACGAAATCTATTTAAACATGAGATTTCTGTCCAACTCCATGTTTGATAAGAAGCGGCAATAAGACTACTGTTATTGACACGTTTGATGAGAAGTGACAATAAGACTACCGTTATTGACACGTTTGATGAGAAGTGACAATAAGGCTACTGTTATTGACACGTTTGATGAGAAGTGACAATAAGGCTACTGTTATTGACACGTTTGATAAGAAGTGACAATAAGGCTACTGTTATTGACACGTTTGATAAAAAGCGGCAATAAGACCATCCAAGCATCAACAATCTGCAAAAAAGCCACGCTGTTCATCGTCTAACAGCGTGGCTTTATATGTGTATTTATGATTTTGAAATTTCAATAACGGTATCAATCAATACTTGAATACCTTTTTCTATTTGTTGTGGTTCTGTTCTTTCTAATGGTGAGTGACTAATACCATCTCTACATGGCACGAAAATCATAGCTGTTGGACAAATTTTTGCAAGGTTCATTGCATCATGACCAGCACCGCTAAACATATAGCGATAACTTATATTTAAGTCTTGTGCTACATTTTCTATTTCTTTAGCAATTTGATGATCTAATGTCACAGGGCTATCGTGACCTAAATCTTCAAGTGTATATTCAATACCACGTGCATTTGTTACATCTTCTATGCTTGTTTTGATTTTTTGTACTACTTCATTTCTTGGCTCGATTGATTTTCCTCGAACATCTATAAGTAATGTTACATCACCGGGTATAGCGTTCATGGAATTTGGATGTACTTTTGTATAGCCGACTGTTGTGACGATGCCTTCTTTATGAAATTGATTACCAATTTTCTCTATATTTAATATGATTTCTGAAGCTGTTGTTAAAGCATCTTTTCTCATTGGCATCGGTGTAGAACCAGAATGACTTGTTACACCTTTTAGTTTTAATTTAAATCTGTGAGGTGCGGCGATATGTGTGACAATACCTATATCTTTCTCTTTATTTTGTAGAATGGGTCCTTGCTCGATGTGTAATTCTAAAAATGCTTTCATATCTGAATTCTTTCTAGGGACTACTGTTGTACTGACATCTTGTTTGAGTGATTGAACGACATTTAATAATGTTTCATCGTTGTTATCTTTAATTTGTTCCATTTGTGACTTTGTTAGAAATCCACAAAAATATTTACTACCGAGTGTTGCCTGGTTAAATCGCGTTGACTCTTCAACTGTGAAAGCAACAATTTCTATTGGATGATCAGTTTCAATATTATAGTCGTTTAAATGTCTAACAACCTCTAATGCTGCAACAACACCAAGTAGTCCATCGTATTCACCACCTTCAATGACTGTATCTATATGAGAACCGATTACGACTGCTGGCAAGTCATTATATATACCGCTTCGTCGTGCAATTACATTTCCCATAAAATCAAAATAAACATTCATACCTTCTTGTTGGCATAACATTGAAAACTTGAGCGCAGATAATCTTTCTTGATGTGTAAAAGCAATTCGGTTTATACCGCCTGTATCATCATTGCGACCATATTGATTAAATGTTTCTAAAGTAGATAAAACTCTTTTAATATTCATTTCGAACCTCACTTTATATTTTTCAAAAATTCAACAGCTTGTTCATAAATTGATTCACTATAAGATGTAGGGGTACGGTCAAAATCATGTTCCTCAGTTTGTACGATAACCTTTTCAGTCACTGGTATGTTTTGTTCAACAAAGTTGCTTTCACTACTAGGAACATCTGGGTCGTGTTTACCATGTACAATAAATGTAGGTGGTAATTTTTTTAATTGGTTTGGTTGTAAATTAAATTTTGAATCAGTTGAATGTTCTACACCTAAATATTTAAACCAATTTCCATTACCACGAGCGTATAAATATAAAATATATCGTTCTTGTATTGGAATTGATGTAATAGGTTTAGAATGTATCATACTGTTGATTAAATCAGGCGTAATACTTTCGGTTAATTTTTTATATTGAGCATGAGATCTTAAAAATTGGGGTACGTGAATACGAGCATAGCCATAAAAATCAATAATACCTGCAGTTTCTTTGTGAGTTGCAACTTGAAATGCCAAGTAACCTCCAGCTGAACGTCCAAAAACGTAAATTGGCAAATCTTTATAGTAATTATGCGCGAAATCATAAGCCTCAAAAGCATCCTGGATAATACAATTTAAATCCACTTCAGGTGCTAAACGATAGTCCGCAATAATAATATTGAAACTTTGATTTAAAATGTTTAAATATTCTTTAGGTAAGTCATCAGGTTCTCCGGATAAAAAACCACCGCCATGATAATAAACGATACTACCTAAAGCTTTTGAATCTTTTGATGACAATATTTTCATGTTTAATAAAAAGCCGTCTTGAGCCTTCACTGTCTCTATTATATGAGACATATTTAATCACTTCCTTAAAAATGTATATTTCTCTAACTATATTATCTCAAGTAAAGAGAAAATAGTATTTGTTGATTATGCATAAAAAGCTATTAGTTTCTTGTGTGAAATGTAGATGAACTGACAAAAAATAAATCTTATAATGAAAGAGAACGAACAAAGGAGTTGTGTTGTATGGATATAAAATCGTCTTTTGAAGCATTAGACAAGCAATTCACCAGTTTTGGTGGATTAGAACAAGGCGGCATTACGCGCTTGCTTTATTCAAAAGAATGGAAAGAAGCGGTAACACAATTAGAAACAGCATTTAAAGAAATTGGATTAGATGCACAATTTGATGATGTTGGGAATTTAACTGGTAGACTGCAAGGCACTAAATATCCTAACGAAGTTATCGTATCAGGGTCACACATTGACACAGTGGCAGAAGGTGGACATTTAGATGGGCAATTCGGAATATTGTCAGCATTAGTTGCCATCCAATCTTTAAAAGAAGAATTTGGTGCACCACTGCGTTCATTAGAGGTTTTATCTTTAGCTGAAGAAGAAGGCAGTCGTTTCCCTTATGCTTTCTGGGGAAGTAAGAACTTCTTTAATTTAGCTGACAATGCAGATGTTAAAGATATTGAAGATGCAGAGGGTATAAAATTTGTCGATGCTATGCGTGATGCAGGATTTGGTTTTAGACAAAACGATACAGTCAGAGATGACATCAAGGCTTTTGTTGAAATGCATATTGAACAAGGAAAAGTTCTTGAAGCTGAAGGCAAATCAATTGGAGTTGTAAATGGTATTGTTGGTCAAAAACGTTATACAGTTAACCTAAAAGGTGAAGCAAACCATGCTGGAACGACTCCGATGGGATTAAGAAAAGATACGGTAGTTGCTTTTAGTAAAATTGCAACTCAATTAACGGAAAAAGCAGTATCAATAGGGGATCCGTTAGTTTTAACATTTGGCCATGTTACGCCAGTTCCAAACACTGTAAATGTAGTGCCTGGTGAAGTAACATTCTCAATTGATTGCAGACATATTGACCAAGAAGCATTGGATCAATTTGCAAACGAAATTGAAACAACTATTCAAACTATTTGTGATGAAGATGGTATAACATGTGATATCGATCGTTGGATGGATGAAGAACCAACATTAATGGATGAATCAATTGTTAAAGTCATTGAGTCATCAGCTCAGAAAAAAGTTGGCGATCAATATAAAGTTATGCCATCAGGAGCTGGTCACGATTCACAAATATTTGCGAAATATGTACCAACAGCAATGTTATTTGTTCCATCTATTGATGGTATTAGTCATAACGTCAAAGAAGAAACAAATATCGAAGATCTTGTTAAAGGAATCGAAGTATTAAAAGAAACACTTTATGAATTAGCTTATAAAGAATAAAAATATAAAAATAAAGGAGCATTTTATAATGGGATATTTAAATCATAATCAAGGATACAGAGAAGGTTTATTAGAGACACGTTCAGTAATTAAGAAAGACAATTATGCGGTAATTACGCCAGACGGTTTAGTAAATAACGTTGTACCTGGCTTTGAAGATTGCGATATTACAATTTTAGGTTCACCAAGATTAGGTGCACGTTTCGTTGACTACTTAGTTACATTGAAGAATCAAGGCGGAAATAAAGAAGGTTTTGGTGGAAATGGTGTTCAAACATTTATCTATGTTGTTTACGGAAAAATTAATGCTTATGCAGATGGCAAACAATATCAATTAAATGAAGGCGGCTATTTATATGTACCACCTCACTTAGAACTTACATTTGAAAACAATAACAATGGCGAAGACAGCCGAGTATTCTTATACAAAAAACGTTACCAACCAATCGAAGGCCATACACCAGAAGTTGTTACAGATAACGTAAATGATTTAAAACAAGAAGCGTATGAAGGTATGGAAGAAGTACTTGTTCAAGACTTACTACCTAAAGAAATTGCATACGACATGAATATTCATATCTTGTCATTCAAACCTGGCGCTTCTCACGGTTACATTGAGACACACGTACAAGAACATGGTGCTTACGTATTAAGTGGTAGAGGTATGTATAACCTAGACAATGACTGGTTACCAGTTGATAAAGGCGACTATATCTTCATGGGTGCATATTCACCACAAGCTACTTATGCTGTAGGTTTAGATGAGCCATTCGCTTATATTTATTCTAAAGATGCAAATAGAGACATCGAAATATAAAGGAGATAATCGGCAATGACGGAAGAGGCTTTAGTATATGTTGAACGTAATAAATTACGTCAACTTATGAAAGATAAATTAATAAAAGCAGGCTTACCAGAAACTCAAGCTGACAAATCCGCGGATCTATTAATATTTGCTGATGAAAGAGGTGTGCATTCTCACGGAACCGTGAGAATGCAATATTATTCAGAACGTATTACAAAAGGCGGATATAAATTATCACCAGATTTAAATTTTGAACAAACAGGTCCTGCTTCTGGTATTTATCATGGTGACAACGCTTTAGGGCATTATGTTGCATATGAAGCAATGGAAGAAGCAGTGAAATTAGCAAAAACATCAGGTATTGGTATCGTTGGTGTTAAAGAAATGGGTCACAGTGGTGCAATTGGTTATTTTGCTAAACAAGCAGCTGAACAAGGTATGGTTGCTTTAACTGTATGTCAATCAGATCCGATGGTAGTACCTTTTGGTGGAACTGAACCGTATTTTGGTACAAATCCAATAGCGTTTAGCGCACCAAGAAAAGATGCTTCACCAATATTATTTGATATGGCAACAACTGTTCAAGCTTGGGGCAAAATATTAGATGCACGTAGTAAACATAAATCTATTCCTGATACTTGGGCTGTAGATGACAAAGGTGAACCAACAACTGACCCACATGAAGTAAGCGCTTTATTACCAGTAGCTGGTCCAAAAGGTTACGGACTAATGATGATGGTTGATATTTTATCAGGTAGTTTATTAGGACTACCGTTTGGTAAACATGTTACTTCAATGTATAAAGACTTAACAGAATATCGTAGATTAGGTCAGTTACACATTGTTATTAATCCTGCTTATTTTGGTGACGAAGAAAGATTTTTAGAACAGATTTCACAAATGGTGGAAGAGTTACATGCAGTACCACCAGCAAAAGGATATGACAAAGTTTATTATCCAGGTGAAATTCAAGAAGATGTTATTAAAAAATACCAAGAAACTGGTATTCCAGTAGCAGAAGAAATATACGAATATTTAATTTCAGATCGCGTTTATTAATCCAAAGGAGAAGAGGTGGCGTTATGCGTCTTTCAAAACAAGAACTATTCAATCTTATGAAACAAAAATTAATTAAAGCTGGTTTAAACGAAGAAGCAGCGTCTGATGTTTCAGATGTTTTAACATTTGCTGACCATCGTGGTATTCATTCACATGGCGCAGTACGTGTTGAATATTATGCAGAAAGAATAGCTAAAGGAGGTATAACGGCTGATCCAGACTATACATTTGAAAAGACTGGACCAGCAACTGCCACATTTGATGGTGATAACGGTCCTGGACATCAAGCTGCAAAGCAAGCTATGGAAGAAGCGATAGAGATGGCTCGAGATAATGGCGTTGCAGTAGTAGGTGTTAAAAATATTTCTCATAGCGGCGCACTAGGCTACTTTGTTGAAATGGCAGCTAAAGAAGACATGGTAGCGATAAGCATGTGTCAATCTGACCCAATGGTAGTACCTTTTGGTGGAACTGAGCCATATTTCGGAACAAATCCAATTGCATTTAGTGCACCATCAAATGATGATCGTATTATTACTTTTGATATGGCAACGACTGTACAAGCTTGGGGGAAAGTATTAGATGCGCGCAGTAAAAACGAATCTATTCCTGATACTTGGGCAGTAAACGACAAAGGTGAGCCAACAACTGATTCAAGAGATGTACATGCTTTAGTACCTGTTGCAGGTCCAAAAGGCTACGGACTTATGATGATGGTTGATATCCTTTCTGGAAGCTTGTTAGGTGTGCCACACGGTATACATGTTTCATCTATGTATCAAGATTTAACTAAAGGAAGAGACTTAGGACAATTACACATTGTTATTAATCCTTCTTATTTTACAGATTTAAATCAATTTAAAAAACAAATCACGACTATGCTCGATGAACTAAAAGAGCAACCGGCAGCTGAAGGATATGGAGAAATATATTATCCAGGTGAACGCGGCAAATTAAGAAGTGAAAAGTATGACGAAGAAGGCATAGAGATAGTAGACGATATTTATAATTATCTAATATCTGAAGACGTACATTACGATAGATATCACGGCAAAAATAGATTTGCCGAATAATAATTGGAGGAAGAAAATGTTATATACAATTATTAAAGAAAACACATACCAAGATTCAATTGTATTAATGTTATTATCAAATAAATTATCAGCAATTGACGGTGTGAATAAAGTTTCAATAATGATGGGAACACCAGCAAATAAAGATATATTTAAATCATCAGGTTTAGGAACAGAAGAATTAGAAGATGCTAAACCAAACGATATTGCTATCGTTGTTGATACAGAAGATGAAGAAAAAGTAGAAGAAGTAAGTAAAGCAGTAGATGAAGAATTAAAAGGCAATAGTGAAAAGGAAGAAGCATCAAATAATAAAGAAGCTTCAAATTGGAACCAAGCTTTAGATTTAGCAAATAATCCTAACTTAGCAATGATTTCTATACCTGGTCAATATGCTGCTATGGAAGCAGATAACGCTTTAAACAATGGCTTACACGTCTTCATGTTTAGTGACAACGTTGCTAAAGAAGACGAAGTAGCGTTGAAACAAAAAGCTAATGAAAAAGGTTTAATGGTTATGGGACCAGACTGTGGTACAGGTATTATTCATAGTGTACCTTTAGCATTTACAAACATCGTGAACGAAGGCGACATTGGTGTTGTAGGAGCATCTGGTACTGGTATCCAAGAAGTTACAACAATTATTGACCGTGAAGGCAAAGGTGTTACAAACGCAATCGGTACAGGTGGCCGTGATTTATCAACAGAAGTTGGTGCGGTTACAATGTTAGATTCAATCAAAGCTTTAAACCAAGATCCTAAAGTAAAAGTGATAACTGTAATTTCTAAGCCCCCAGCTAAAGAAGTAGAAGAAAAAGTATTAAATCTTTTACGTAATATTGAAAAACCAGTTGTAACACTATTCTTAGGTCATAAACCAGAATTTACTGAGAAAAATATTCATCATGCATACACATTAGAAGAAGCAGCTCGTGTTTCTGTACAGTTATCTAACGGCGAAGAACCGAACTTTGCAGCTTCAACACTTAAAGATATTAATGTTGAACTAAAAGATAATCAAACTGGTATTAAAGGTTATTATTCAGGCGGTACTTTAGCTTCTGAAGCAGCAATGTTAGTTAAAGATGCTTTAAATGTTGAAAGTGAAGAAGCTGAAGGATTTACTTTGAAAGCAAATAATCACGAAGTAATCGACTTAGGTGATGATATGTATACTCAAGGTAGACCACACCCAATGATTGATCCTGGAAAACGTATCGAAATGTTAGAAAAATCTGCAGATCAAGAAACAACTGCTGTCATTATGCTTGATAACGTAATTGGATATGGTAGCCATGATGATATGGCAAATGAATTAGCACCAACAATCTCAAGTATTAAATCTAAAGTTCAATCAGAAGGTAGAGATATTGCAATCTTAGCTACTGTAGTTGGTACTGAACATGATCATCAAGGTTATGAACAACAACAAGAAACATTACGTGAAGCTGGTGCAATTATTTGTGATACAAACGATCAAATGGTTCGTACAGCTATTGAATTAGTAGGTGGAAAAGTAGAACAACCTGAATTACAAGTTCAAACATTTGAAGCAACTAAAGTTGATTTAACAGTTGATGAAAAAATTATGAACCTTATCAATATGAAACCAAGTGTTATTAACATAGGACTGAAAAGTTTCGCTGAAGCGGTTGAAAACAGTGGATCAGAAGTTGTTCAATTTAACTGGCGTCCAATAGCAGGTGGAAATGAAAAATTAATGAAAGTCTTACAATTTTTAAATAATTATGAAGGAGAGTCAGTATAATGGGATTTAAAACAATTGATGAAGCCAATCAAGCCGTTATAGATAAAATGGTTGCTGCTGCACCGTTCTTAGTAGATGTAGTCCCAGCAAAAACTAAAATTCCAGAATTAAAAGAGAATGTTCTTTTACATGCAGGGCCTCCAATGACATATGACGATATGACAGATCCAATGCAAGGTGCATGTGTCGGTGCGATTCTTTTTGAAGAATGGGCTGATGACGAAGCAACTGCTAGAAAAATGTTAGAAAATGATGAAATTACATTGATACCATGTCACCACGTAAACGCGGTGGGTCCAATGGGCGGTATTACTTCAATGAACATGCCAGTACTTGTTGTAGAAAACAGAGAAAATGGTAACGAAGCATATTGCCAAATGAACGAAGGTATCGGTGCGGTTATGCGTTTCGGTGCATACAATGAACAAGTTATTAATCGTCTACATTGGATGAAAGATGTACTTGGTCCTGTATTAGGTGAAGCAATTCGTTCACTAGAAGATGGCATGAACGTAAACGTGCTTATCGCAAAAGCTATCGCTATGGGTGACGAATTCCACCAACGTAATATTGCTTCTTCATACGCATTCTTACGTGATATAGCACCAGTTATATCTTCATTAGACCACATTGATAACGAAAAACGTACAGAAGTAATACAGTTCTTATCTGATACAGACCAATTCTTCTTGAACGTTGCTATGGCAACTGGTAAAGCAATGATGGATGCAGCAAGAACTATTCAATCTGGTACAGTAGTTACAGCTATGACACGTAACGGTAATCAATTCGGTATCCGTATCGCTGGTATGGGAGACGAATGGTTCACTGGGCCAGTAAACACACCACAAGGACTATATTTCACTGGTTACTCAGCAGATGATGCAAACCCAGATATGGGAGACTCTGCAATTACAGAAACAATAGGTGTAGGAGGCATGGCAATGATTGCTGCTCCTGCAGTGACACGCTTTGTAGGCACAGGCGGCTTTAATGATGCATTACAAACAAGTAATGAAATGACAGAAATCACTATTGGTGAAAATCCTAACTTTGCTATTCCAACTTGGAATTTCAAAGGGGCTGTATTAGGAATTGATGCTAGAAAAGTAGTAGAAACAGGCATTACTCCAGTTATTAATACTGGTATTGCACATAAAGTAGCAGGCTTTGGACAAATTGGAGCGGGTACTGTACATCCTCCAATCGAATGTTTCGAAAAAGCAATTACAGCTTATGCTGAGAAATTAGGATTCTAAGATGATTTTAAATGCAAGTGCGACAGGTAGTGTCGCACTTGATTTATTAAGAAAGCATGATGCTTTTTATGTGCACAGTGTATTTAAAAAAGGCTTTAATATCATAACGAATCAACAAGATTTAATATTCATAGGTACTGACGAAAATGGTCGGTTCCCTTTCGGTATACTTGTCGATTCATATACGAGAGATCAGCTCATTTCTGAAATTGAGATTGGGGCACAACTGAAAGTTCAACATCATACCTTAAATATTAATCATTTAAAGTTAAACTGGAAAGTTGATGTGCTCGATTTAGAACAAGATTTTGATCAATGTAATGTACCGTTATTAAAAGAACAATTGGATAAATTTTCTTTTGCAGATTATGAAGAATCAGAATTTACAAGTTTAAAAATAGATGAATTTTTAGTAGCACTGAGCTCGAAAGAAGTAGATATTGAACCTTATTTAAGATATTACATTGGTAGAGGACAAGGTCTGACGCCAACAGGTGATGATATTATAACTGGAATACTTTATGCAAATAAATTAACACCATTTATAGAGACATCAAATTTATTAAAATTAAAACAATTATTGAATGAACATCTTACAACAGTCGTTAGTGAAGCCTTTTTAAATTGTGCTTTAGACGGGTTGTTTAGTTCGAAAATTACAAAGCTTCAACATGAAGCATCGGAAAAAGCGATAAAAGAATTAATATCAGTTGGTTCATCCTCAGGAATGGATACACTTTATGGTATTTCTCTAGCTTTACATAAGGAGTGGAATTAATGGGTAAAAGAGTCGTGCTTGCTTTAGGTGGAAATGCTATTTTACAACCTAAACAAGAAGCAACATATGACAATCAATACAACAATGTCATAACAGCTACAGAGAAAATGATAGAAATAAGAAAAGCAGGCCATGAAATTGTTGTTACACATGGTAACGGACCTCAAGTAGGAAATATTATTGCTCAAAATGAGTATGCTAAAGATAACGTTCCAGCATTACCAATAGACGTTTGTAGTGCAGAATCACAAGGTATGATTGGTTATATGATGGAAATGGCATTGAAAAATCATTTGAATAAAGATAAAATTAATGCAAACGTTAGTACATTATTAACTATGGTAGAAGTGGATAAAGATGACAAAGCGTTCAGCAACCCATCTAAACCAATAGGCGTATTCTTTGATGAAGATACAGCAAAAAGCCTAGAACAAGATAAAGGCTTCACAATGGGAGAAGATGCAGGTAGAGGTTACCGCAGATTAGTACCTTCTCCAGAACCACTTGTTATTCATGGCGTTGAAGAAATTAAAAGTTTACTAAGTAAATCAATTATTATTTCTTCAGGCGGTGGCGGTATCCCTGTATATCGTAATGAAGAAGGAAATCTTGAAGGTGTAGAAGCTGTAATCGATAAAGATAGATCAGGCTTAAAACTTTCTGAACAAGTAGAAGCAGACGTGTTCATGATGTTAACAGATGTACCAAATGTTTATATTAATTATGGTAAAGAGAATGAGAAGAAATTAGAACAAATTTCAGTTGAAGAAGCTGAACAATATGTGAGCGAAGGACAATTCCCAGCAGGTAGTATGTTACCTAAGATTGAAGCTGCTATTGAATTTGCTAAGACAGGTAATGAAGCTATTATTTGTTCATTAGGCGAAGCAGTAGATGCTTTAGAAGGCAAAGCTGGCACACGCATTGTAAAATAATCAGCTACTGTCAATATTATGAAAGAGTCTGAGACAATTATTTATGTCTTAGACTCTAAAAATTTTATATGGAGGTGAGGATTTGGAAGAACAAATGAAAAAATATCATTTTAAAGATATTTGGATTGTTTTATTAGGTATGATATTTGTAGCTTCAACGTTAAGGGCACCATTAACTTCTGTTGGTCCGGTTGTTGACTCAATTAAATCTACATTAGAAATCAATAATAGTTTGGCTGGATTTTTAACAACAATACCTTTACTTATATTCGGGATTGTATCTCCGTTAGTATCGAGAGTTGTTACTAAGTTAACGATGTCAGGTGCAATTGTTTATGCACTAATTTTATTAATGGTTGGTTTATTCTTACGTGTATCTGGCGGTATTAATTTATTTATTTTCGGTACAATCTTAATTGGTGTGGCTATCGCATTCGGAAACGTTTGTCTACCTAGTTATGTGAAATGGAAATTCCCATTACAAATAGGTTTATTCACCGGTATTTATAGTGCGACGATGAACTTTACTGCTGGTCTGGGTGGTGGACTAAGTTATCCCTTATCCCAAATCTCACCATTAGGATTCCGTTTGTCATTAGCGTTTTGGATTATATTAGCAGTATTAGCGCTTATATTATGGATGCCTCAAGTTAAAGGTGGAAAAGCCGAGGAAATTAAAGCTACTAAAGAAATGCAAGCTAAAGCACAAGGACCTAAACCTAAAATGGTAACTTCTAAGTTAGCATGGGTTGTTGCGTTAACAATGGGCTTTCAATCTATGGTGTTTTATACAGTAGTTGCATGGGTCCCTTCCATCCTAATAGATAAAGGACTATCACCAACTACAGCTGGATATTTCCTTATGTTGAACCAATTTTCACAAGTACCTATGACATTTCTATTTCCAATAATCGCTTCTAAAATGAAAAATCAAAAAATACTCGTAACAATTATAACGGTGTTATTCTTAGTTGGCTTCAGTTTACTATTTAGCCAATCAATTGTTTTACTAGCAATTAGTATGGTTATAGCGGGTCTAGGAATGGGTGCATGTTTCAGTATATGTATGACATTCTTCTCAATAAGAGCAAGAACAAGTGCAGGTAGCATGTCATTGTCTGGATTCGGACAATCTATCGGATACTTTATTGCAGCAATTGGACCGTTCTTCGTTGGATATTTACATGATTACTTCGGCGGATGGGACGTAGGCATAATCGCATTACTTGTTATATCTGTTTTAACGTTTATATTTGCTATACAAGCAGCACAAGATGTATATGTAGAAGATCAATAAAAGTTATAAAATAATACTCCTAATCCGATTTAACGGATTAGGAGTATTTGTTTATATTTAGGGATTGCAATAGTTTTTTGTTGTACTTGGATTAATGAGATAGAAAATCCAATAAAGGTGTGTGTAGTTGGATTATTGTTGTAGTTAATCCAATAAGAGTATGGTTAGTTGGATTATTGAGTTAGAAAATCCAATAAAGGTGTGGTTAGTTGGATTATTGAGATAGAAAATCCAATAAAGGTGTGGTTAGTTGGATTATTGAGTTAGAAAATCCAATAAAGGTATGGTTAGTTGGATTATTGTTGTAGAAAATCCAATAAAGGTATGGTTATTTGGATTATTGTTGTAGAAAATCCAATAAGAGTGTGGTTATTTGGATTATTGTTGTAGAAAATCCAATAAGAGAGCATGTACTTGGATTAATGAAAAAGAAAATCCAATAAGAGTTGAAGAGGGTGAGACACCTTTCTGTCCCACTCCCTATTTTAATCAAAATTATGATTCATAATATTTAATAAGTGTATCTAATGCTTTAACAGGATTTAATCCTTGTACGCCTTGTTGTTGTAAAAATAAAGAGAAAATAGATAAGAATGTAAGTATGTTTTGTTTTTCTACTACATAGCCCATTAAGCCAATTCTCCATATTTTATTTTGTAGTTCGCCAAATGATCCAGCGATTTCTACACCGTAATTTTCTAATAATGATTTTCTAAATTCGTTAGGCTCTACACCTTCAGGGATTTCAACGCAAATGACCATTTTCATTTCATGGTTTGCATCTCCATAAATTTTTAATCCAAGTGCTTCTAGTGCGCGTTTTAAACCTTCGTGATGGTAAGCATGACGTTCAGCTCTATTTTCAACGCCTTCTCCTACAGCAATTTTTAAGCCGGCATTTAATGCATAAACCATAGCTGTTGCTTCTGTATGGTGGTTTAAACGTTTAGGACTCCAATAATCTTGAAGTTGTGTTAAATCAAAGTAATTACTTCTTATGAAAACTTCTTTCTCTGTTTCTTCGTTAGTTCTAATACCTTCTTCAACACGTTTTCTAGTATTAATTGCTTCACTAAAACGCTCATTAAAAGTAATTGGTGTGATGCCAGACGGTATAGATAAGCATTTTTGAGCACCGCCAATAACAGCGTCTAATTCCCATTCGTCAACTGGTATAGTTGTACCTAAGTATGTAGCAACGGCATCCACTACTGAATAAACGCCTCGTTCTTTACAAGCTTTACCAATCTTATCAATAGGTTGCTGGCGTCCGGTAGATGTTTCACCGTGAACAATTGCTAATACTTTAGGTTTTACGATATCTAATGCTTTAATAATTTCTTCTTGTGGTAGAACTTCTCCTACAGGACATTCAATAGTATGTACGATACCTCCAGCACGTTGAACTAGCTCTGCGAATAAATGTCCAAACCTACCTATAATTGGAACTAAAACACGATCTCCTGGCTCGACGATACTTGAAATAACAGCTTCTAATCCCGCTCTGCTCGTACCATCAACAGGGAATGACCATGTATTTTCTGTTAAAAATGATTTTCTAATCAGTTCCATTGTTTCATCCATTATAGCTGTAAAGTCCGGATCAAATTGACCAAGTATAGAGTTGCTCATTGCTTGTGAAACACGTGGGTCCACACTTACAGGACCTGGTGTCATAATTAATCTTTTTGCTATTTTCAATTCACTCATATTAAGTTCTCTCCTTTACACTTTTCCTTTTTAATTGTATCAAATTATTAATTCAAGTTCTTTGTATAATTATACAAAAAAGCATATAACTTTTATTAAAAATGACTAATAATTGTGATTATTCAGTTATTGCTTCCGCAAGTAATTTATAAGACTTTTTCTTGTCTTTAAAATTATAAATATTAGTAATAATCATGAATTCATCAGTTTGATAATATGTTTCAAGTTCTTTTAATTTTGCTACGACTGTTTCTGGAGACCCGATAATACAACGTTTTCTATTTTTCTTAATTAAATCCTGTTCTTCATCTGTAAAATCTTCAAAGTTGATTTCTTCAGAAGACAATACTTTAGTCCCTCGACCTTTGCTAACATTAATTAACCATTTATCTTGGCTTAGAGCAAGTTCTTCAGCCTTTTCATCAGTTTCAGCACATACTACAAAAATACATACAATACTAGAAGGTGATTGCTGACTAACAGAAGATTTAAAGTCATTATAATATCGCTCCATTGCTATTTTTCCATACTTAGGATTGATAAAATGACCAAATACAAAACCAATTCCTAAATTCGCAGCATTTTTTGCACCATTTTCAGTTAATCCTAATAACCACATTGGAGGAGGATTATCGATACGAGGTCCAGCTTTCACAAGTCTGAATTTATGATCTCGGGGAAGTGAATTATATAAGAAACCTTGTAAATCACTAACTTGTCTAGGGAAATCATCAATAGGTTTAATGTGATTATCCGTTAAAGCCTTTTGTGTAGAAGGCGAACCACCAGGTGAATTACCAAATCCGATGTCTATACGATTAGGAAAAAATGCTGATAATGTCTTAGCATTTTCTGCAATTTTATAAGGGCTGTATTGAGGTAACAAAATACCACCAGAACCAACACGAATTTGATTTGTCGAAGCGGCTATATTTGTCATTAATATCTCTGGTGAAGAACTCGCTAATCCACTCGTATTATGGTGTTCCGCAACCCAATAACGGTGATAACCTAACGACTCTGTCCATTTTGCTAATTCAATAGTCTTCCTTAATGTTTCCTCAGGCGTGTCACCTTTAGAAATAGGTGCCTGATCCAGTACACTGAGTTTCATTCAACCACGCTCCTTTTACTCTTAATTAAAGTATAACTTAAAAATAAATATTGTTTTAAAATCTGCTTATGATGTGATGAT
Source organism: Mammaliicoccus sp. J-M40 (assembly GCF_022386395.1). NCBI lineage: Bacteria > Bacillati > Bacillota > Bacilli > Caryophanales > Staphylococcaceae > Mammaliicoccus > Mammaliicoccus sp. J-M40. The sequence goes on along the minus strand of NZ_JAJNIQ010000003.1, from coordinate 68,039 downwards.
GCTACTTATGAAAGTTGCAAGTCGAGGTCCACGCACAACTTTATCATTGAGTGAACAAAGTATTAATAAGACATGCTGTAAAAAACTCCCTTCAAAACCGAGTTTGAAGGGAGTTTTAAACTTAACTAAATATTCGTTTGTGCGCCTGGTCCGACTGGTATTCCTAGTAAGTACCAAATGACAAACATAATTGTCCATAATATGAGAATTGCGATAGAGTATGGCAGCATGACGGATACGACTGTGCCTATTCCATTTTTCTTTCCGTATCTTTCTGCTACTGACACGATGTAAGGGAAGAATGGCATTAGTGGTGAAATGATATTTGTTGATGAGTCTCCAATTCTATATGCTATTTGTGTAACTTCAGGAGAAACGCCTAATTGCATAAACATCGGCACAAATATTGGTGCCATGAGTGCCCATTTTGCAGAGTCTGCAGCGATAAAAATATTTATAATTGTTGTAATTATGATCAATGCTATTAGCGCTGTTAGTCCATTTACATGCATAGCTTTCAGTAATTCAGCACCGTTTACAGAAAGTATTGTTCCAATATGAGAGTATTCAAATAATGCAACAAACTGTGCAGCGAAAAAGATTAAAACAATAAATTCAGACATTGTCATTAAAGACCCACTCATGAGTTCAACTGCATCTTTATCGTTTTTAACTGTTTTGTTAATAACACCGTAAGTTAAACCAGGGATAAGGAATACGAGCATCATCGTAAATATAATACTGTGTATAAATGGTGAATCGATAAAACTTCCATTTTCTCCTCTTAATAATCCATTAGATGGTATAACCATACTACCGATAACAACAATTACGGCAATTAAAGCAATGTTAGCCCATTTAAAAGCTTTAGGATTAATTTCATCAAATTTAGTGTTTTCAGGTTCTTCATATTCTCCTAAACTAGGTTCAACAATTTTATCTGTAATAAACGTTCCAATTCCTACAACAAGAAAAGTAGAAACAAACATAAAGAACCAGTTATCTGTAGCATTTACAATGTAATCAGCATTAAGTATATGTGCAGCTTCTGTCGTCATACCACTTAATATTGGATCGTTTGTACCTAGGAATAGGTTTGCAGAATAACCACCTGCTACACCACTGAATGCAGCAGCGAGTCCCGCTATAGGATGACGTTTGAATGATAAGAAAATCATTGCTCCAAGAGGCACTAATACAACATATCCTACTGAAGCGGCAATGTTAGAAAGTACACCTAATAACACAACAATTGGAGTTATGAATTTACGTGGTGTATGTGCAACGGTCTTTTGAATTAATGCACTTAAATAACCAGTTTTTTCAGCTACACCAACACCGAGCATAGCGACCAAAACAGGGCCGAGTGCTACGAAAGATGTAAAGTTCTCAACGACACTTGTAAATACATGTGAAATACCAGAAGGTGTCAGCAAGCTAATAACTTTTGCAGTTTGGTTTTCTACATTTCCAGTTTCTTGGTTTATACCTTTAAATGATACGGACACATCAAATAAATAAAGTATATGTGAAAGAACAAATAAAATAACGATAAATATTAAAAATATCGTAACTGGGTGTGGAAGTCTATTACCTATATTCTCAATTTTACTTAGGTAGCGGCTCATTTTATTTTGTTGCACGTATATCCCTTCTTTTTTATGTGATACTAAAATTGTATAGTAATTTATACTAAATTCAAGAATAACAAATCAAACAAATAAGAATAATAAGGTAATTTAAATTAAAGGTTGAAAAATGTTCGTGTGTTCGAACGTTTTTTATTTTGAGATATTTTGTAATTGAATAAGGTTTGTTAACGAAATTATAAACATAATTATTTGTAAAAAATATACATTTAAGAAAATAAATGTGATATTATATTTTTTAAAGGGGGAGTGTAAAAATTTGTTAATTTATTATAATTATTATTTAAATAATAAAGTTTACTAATTATTGTAATTAACAACGATTAATGAAGTTTTAACAATGGAAGGAGAAGATTATTATGAAAAAGAAACCAAATTCAAGAAGGTTAGATTTCATCCCTAATCGATTAAACAAGTATTCAATTAGAAAATTCACAGTAGGTACAGCTTCAATTATTATAGGTTCACTAATCTTTTTAGGACAAGGAAATGAAGCGCAAGCTGAAGAAACTACTACTAGTAGTACAACACACATAACCGATAACGGTAATATAAATAAGGTAACAGCTGAGAAAACTACAGAAAATACAACAAGTGAAGAAGTACCGCCAGTTGCGGAACCAGCTGAAAATACATCAAACGATAACGAAATTAATAATGAAACAACGACAACAGAAACACCGGTAACAGATAAAGTAGAAGATAGCGAAGCAACAAGAGAAGAGCCAACAGAAACACCGGTAACAGATAAAGCAGAAGATAACGAAGAAGCAACAAGAGAAGAGTCAACAGAAACACCGTCAGTAGATAAAGCAGAAGATAGCGAAGAGGCAACAAGAGAAGAGCCAACAGAAACACCGGTAACAGATAAAGTAGAAGATAACGAAGAAGCAACAAGAGAAGAGCCAACAGAAACACCGGTAACAGATAAAGTAGAAGACAACACTGAATCAACTAATGAAGAACCAGTTGAAAATACACAAACTGATAAAGAAGCCAATAGAGAAGAGTCAAATACTAATGATGCTGTAACGAATACAGCAACTGATACAGATGACAAAGAAAGTACAGAGGAAGCAAGTGAGCAACCTTCTGGAACATTAGTAAATGATAAAGTAAACACGACTGAGTTTAATTTTAATTCTCAAGATATCAATCCGAATAATAGTGGGCACACTTCCTTTAATTCAAAATTCCAAGTTGATGGAGAAGTTAAATCTGGAGACTACTTTACGTTTAAATTACCTCAGTATTTAACAGCTGATGGCGATGTAGATTATTCAAATTTAAATAATATTATGAATTTACCAGAACTAAAAAATGCAAATGGTGATGTCATTGCTACAGGAATGTACAACACTACTAATAAAACAGGTACGTATACATTTACTGATTTTATAAATGGTAAGAAGAATATTAATGGTCAATTTGAACTTCCGTTATTTACAGATAGAAAAAATGCTCCTCAATCTGGTGAATATCCCTTAGAGTTTGATGTAGCTGGCGAAACATTTAATGAAGATATAAATATTAATTATGGAAGTCCAGTACAAGGTAATAGAGGTAAAAATGGATCAAATATTACTTCGTTTATAACAGAGATAGACTTACATTCTGGGCAAAATGAATATACTCAATCTATATACGTTAACCCTAAAGGCAATAAACTAAATTATTCTACAGTTAAAATCCAAGGTTATCATGAAGACCCTACGAAAAGTAGTACTTTAATTGATGAAAATAATACATCATTTAAAGTATACGAAGTTCAAGATAATACAAAATTAACAGATAGTTACTATATTAATCCTGAAGATTCAAATTATGTAGATGTAACAAATCAGTTTAGTAACGCAATTACTTATAGAGACAATACAGCGATAATAGATTTCAGTAATACTTCAAAAACTTATGTTGTAGTAGTAGACGGACACTTTGACAATAGTGGCGAAAGTGTAAGAACACGAGTGACTCATAGTAATACAGATTATTATGGAAATCAAAACACATATTATTGGGACAATGAAAATATCGTAAAACAAGGTTCTGGTTCTGGTGATGGCGACGATGATTCAGATTCTGACGCAGATGCAGACTCAGACAGTGATGCCGATTCAGATAGCGACGCGGACTCCGATAGTGACGCAGACTCAGACAGTGATGCAGACTCAGATAGTGATGCGGACTCCGATAGTGACGCAGACTCAGACAGTGATGCAGACTCAGACAGTGATGCGGACTCAGACAGTGATGCAGACTCAGACAGTGACGCAGACTCAGATAGCGACGCAGACTCCGATAGTGACGCAGACTCCGATAGTGATGCAGACTCCGATAGTGATGCAGACTCCGATAGTGACGCGGACTCAGACAGTGACGCCGATTCAGATAGCGACGCAGACTCAGACAGTGATGCAGACTCAGACAGTGATGCTGATTCAGATAGCGACGCGGACTCAGATAGTGATGCGGACTCAGACAGTGATGCGGACTCAGATAGCGATGCCGATGCAGATAGCGATGCAGACTCAGATAGCGACGCAGACTCAGACAGTGACGCCGATTCAGACAGTGACGCAGACTCCGATAGTGACGCAGACTCAGACAGCGACGCAGACTCAGATAGTGATGCAGACTCAGACAGCGATGCAGACTCAGACAGTGATGCCGATTCTGATAATGACGGTGATGTAGATCATGATATGGTTCCAGGGTCTAATATAGATAATGGACCGCATTCTGGATCAAATGTTGGTAAAGCAGCTAGTACTAGTAAAGATGGAAAATCTAATAAGACATTACCAGATACAGGTGAAGAAAATACACAAAATGGTCTATTGTTCGGTGGACTATTTGCTGGTTTAGGCTCATTGCTCTTGTTTGGTAGACGTCGTAAAAAAGAAAAGTAAATAGCGTATAAATAAATATGAAAGTATTTTTACTACCAGGCTTTTTAGCCTGGTTCCATTTATTTTCAACTTATTTCAAAAGTCGAGAAATGAGGGAATAAATTGTTTTTAGAAAAGCGAATTGATAAATTATTAGCAACAGTAAATGAAGAAAATCTAGAGTTTGATATTTCGTTTCTATCTTTAGGATTACCAAATATTAAAGCTATAGTTTCAGTTTTGAAAAGAAAAAAATATTTAAAAGATGATATATTAAAAGCATGCGCTCAATTTAAGAAAAAAACGGGTAAAGAACCAGTTTGGATTAAAATGGATATCGTTACGCATACAGAGCAAATTGACTTTAATATACTAGTAAATGATTTGGAAAAGACTCGTAGAAATTACGTAGACTATGGTTTTTCACTTGATGATAGTTGGAGGTATGCATTTTTACCTGAAATCATTAATGCGAATGCTTTTATAAGACCTAATAATAAAGATGAAAAATTATATCTATCTGAAAAAAATATCAATAACTATTTAAGAAAGTATACGAAAAATAACTTGGCATTTAATAAGTCTTACTATAATAATAAAAAAGTGATTAAATTCTATACAAAAGGTTTTTATGTTGAAGAAGATCGAATTATTAAGCTAAATGAAAAAGGTTATGAGAAAAATTTAAGAGATGTTGATAATTTTCACGAAGAAATAGATGAATTAATTAAACAAAGTGTGAATTATTTAAAGAATGAAATTCAAAGTAATGGTAAGTATATTTATGGATATTTTCCTCATTTTGATAAGAAAATTAATTTTTATAATAATTTAAGACATTCTTCTTCTACATATGCATTAATAGAAGGATTATCTTATTTGAATAAAGATATTTCAGTCGCTAAGAAACCTTTAAATTATATTATCGAAAACTATTTATACGAACATGATGGTATCGCTTATGTTTTTGATGATACGAAAGGTATCAATGAAATTAAATTAGGGCAAAATGCAGCATTTATATTAGCGATTTGTGAGTATTTAAGGCATCGACCAGATGATTTATACTATGTAGAAATAGCGCAAAAAGTGGCTAAAGGTATTGAAAGTATGATTGATGATAATGATGCAGAAACGATACATGTATTGCATTATCCAACATTAAAAGTAAAAGAAAAGTATCGCATTGTATATTATGATGGGGAAGCTGCCTTTGCTTTATTAAGATTGTACCAAGTTGATGGAGATGAAAATTGGCTCAATCTAGTTAAACATTTATTTGAAAAGTTTATAAAACAGAATTATTGGAAATATCATGATCACTGGTTAAGTTATTGTACAAATGAGTTAGTGAAGTTAAACCATGAAGAAAAGTACTATATATTTGGTATGAAAAATGCTGCTGGTCATTTGGACTATATTAAGCAAAGGGAAACTACATTTCCTACATTTTTAGAAATGCTTGTAGCGACATACAAACTTGTACAATCAGCTAAAAATAGTGGATTTAAACACTTAGTAACAGAGTATATAGACGAAAGAAAATTGATTGATACCATTCATTCAAGAGCAAATTATCAAAGAACTGGATATTTTTATCCAGAAATAGTAATGTATTTTAAAAATCCAGAAAGAATAATGAACACATTCTTTATTAAGCATCATGGCTTCAGAGTGCGCATAGATGATGTGGAGCATTATATTTCAGGTTATGTGCAGTATCAAAATGTATTTAAAAATAATAAGATTACTTAATAAAAATTATTTATACATAAAAACTTCCTCAAAATTTATGAGGAAGTTTTTTTAAGTATGTTATATCAGTTTTTTCTTTTGAACTAAATCAATACTATCTATATGATGTTGTACGATTTTTTCACAATAATCTAGGATTTCATCAATCTTACTTAATTGAATATCTTTAAGTATAAGTGCTCTTTCATCAAATGGGTCTCTAGCTTTCTTTAATAGTCCGAAGTGTTCAAGTGTTTTTAATGAATTCGTAATTTCTGAAGAGGGCGGATCGAACATAATATCTCTCAATTTTCTTACATAGACTTCTTCCTCATCTATTTCAGATAGATAGAATAAAGTTAAAATGTCCATTCTTTTTAATTTCTTTTCATTATAAATTGTCTTAAGGATATCTTTCTTAAATAGTTCGTAATAAATAATTTGTTTCATTTAATCGTCTCCTATTTTTTAATGGTTAAGTCATATACGTGATTATCAAGTTTTGTTAGAGCTTTTATAAAATGATTTTGTTCTTCCTCAGACAATATAGACAGCAAGCTATCCATATTATGTATGCAAACTTGTTTTAAATTTAGGATAGCTTCTTTACCATATTCAGTTATATAAATATAGTAAATTCGTTTATCACGTTCAGATTGTTTTTTGATGACATAAGAATTTTTCATTAAGTCATTGACTAGGCGACTTAAATTTCCTTTGTCTTCATCGATTTTTCTACATAAGTTGTTCAAAGTAATACCATCTTGTTCATAAATAATCTCTAGTAAATTTGCGAGTTTTAAGGATATGCCATGGGATTGCGCAACATCTTTGCATAGATAATGCAAATTACTACATAAATTCACTAGGGAACTTTTGAAAATCTGAGCATTTTCATTTAAAAATTGATCATTCATTTTGATGTGCCCCCCAAATAGTATTGTCAAAATATAACTATAAATCCTTATAATACTAAATAATACCAAAAATAGAGAAAAGTACAATAATATTGTTTGAAAATCTAATTAAAAAGGTTTAAGTTTTACGAAATTATTATTGTTGTAAAATACAATAATAAATCGAACTTTTATATATTCTAATAATTAATTGTATATTTATTTAATGTAACTAATGTATATAGTGAAAGCTAAACAAAGACTGTCAAATAAGTGATTCATGGACTTTGATTAAACTATTAATATCAAAATAAATTTTTATAACTTAGTAGAATTATGAACGAATATTGAAATAATAATTTACAAATAGCAATAAATGATATATATAGAAATAACAGGGTATTGTTATAGGTGGATATTTAAATTAATAAAAATTGACAATAAGTTACAACTTTTGAAATAGTCTATGTTTATAAAAAAGATTATTTAGTATACAATATCTTTTATAATTACAAACCGAAATGAGATGACAAGTATGAGTAAAATCGATAGACGTACACAGATGCTTGAAGCAGCAATTCAAATAGTAAATGAACAAGGCACTGATTCTCTTACACTTGATGCTGTCGCAAAACGTGCAGAGGTGAGCAAAGGCGGACTTTTGTATCACTTTAAAAACAAAAAAGCTTTAATTCAAGGATTAGTCGATTATGCAAGTGCCACTTATCGTAATAATGTCGATACAAACGTTCAAGATGATGACGATACTGGTAAATTGTTAAGAGGGTATATTGAAGCTACTAGAAGTCATCGTGACAATAATATTGCTATCAGTTCAGCTGTATTAGCAGCACAAGGAAACGACCGCTCACTTTTAAAACCATTACAAGAAACTTATCAAGAGTGGCAACATTTTATTGAAGACGATGGTTTGAACCCTGTAGATGCAACTATTATTCGACTTGCTATCGATGGCTTATGGTTAACAGAATTATTCGGCCTTGATGCAATAGATGAATCAAGACGTGAAGAAGTTTTAAACCAATTATCAAATTATACAAATAAGAATTAAACAATTTAAAATATTTAATCTATAGTGGTTAACCATGCTGAGACATTATTATGTCCCAGCTTTTTTTGTGTTTAAAAAAGAATTTGAATAACAGCTTGAAACTTTACCGTCTAGTTGGTATACTAACAAGCGTTGAATTTTTTAAAAACATCATTTCAGGAGGATTATAATGAATAAAGTAATGTTAACAGCGGCTATAACTGGCGCTGGAGATACTGTTGAGAAGAACGAAAATGTACCAGTTACACCGGAAGAAATTGCAGATTCAGCAATTAAATGTGCACGTGCTGGGGCAACAGTTGCACATATTCATGCACGTGACCCAGAAACTGGTGGTATTAGTCACGATACAGAATTATTTAGAGAAGCTATACGATTAATCCGTGAATCGGGTGAAGATATTATTATCAATATTACATCTGGTGGTGGTGGAGATTTCATCCCGAATTTACAAAATCCATACACTGCTGGGGAAGGTTCAGACATGCAAACGCCTGAAGAGCGTCATGAACCAATCGGAACATTACTACCAGAAATGTGTACGCTAGACTGCGGAAGTACTAACTTCGGAGATATGGTTTACTTAAGCCCTGCAGATTGGCTACGTGAACAAGCACGCCTTGTACAAGAAGCTGGTGTTAAACCAGAACTTGAATGTTTCGATAGTGGTCATATTCGATTTGCTAGACAATTAATTTCAGAAGGCTTAATTGATGGAGAACCAATGTTCCAATTTTGTCTAGGCATTCCATGGGGAGCAGATAACGACGCAGAAACGATTGAATACTTTAAAACACGTTTACCAGAAAATGCACATTGGTCAGGATTTGGTATAGGTAGAATGCAATTACCAACTGTAGAAGAAATAGCTAAACGTGGCGGCAGTGTTCGTGTTGGATTAGAAGATAACCTGTATATATCTAAAGGTGTTAAAGCTACAAATGAAGCATTAGTAGAAAAAGCTGTAGAAATATTAAAAGAATTAGATATAGACCCTATGACGCCTCAAGAAGCGCGTGAATTTTATCAACTAAGAGACCCTAAAGGAGGACAATCATGAAATTTGCAGTAGTAGGAACAGGTGTAATCGGAAGCGGTTGGATTACACGTATGCTCGCTCATGGACATGAAGTTGTAGCGACAGACCCAAGTGAAAGTGCATATGAAACAATGTTAGAACAAGTGAAATCAAATTGGCCATATGCTGAACGTATGGGCTTACACCCAAATGCGTCACTTGATAATTTAACATTCACACCTTATTTAGAAGAAGCTGTTAAAGATGCTGACCTTATACAAGAAAATGTACCAGAAGTAGAAGAAATTAAAGATAAAGTATTAACGGATATTGATTTTTATGCACGTCCAGATGCAATTATCGGTTCTAGTACATCAGGTATTAAACCAACAGAATTACAAAGAAATTTAAAGCATCCTGAAAGATTAGTCGTAGCTCATCCTTTCCATCCTGTTTATATTTTACCTTTAGTGGAAATTGTGCCAGGTAAACAAACGAGCGAAGAAACAGTTATTAAAGCTGAAGAAATCTATGAAGCTATCGGAAATGATGTACTTCATGTACGTCATGAAATAGAAGGTCACATTGCAGACCGTCTTATGGAAGCTTTATGGCGTGAATCATTGCATATTGTAAACGAAGGCATTGCTACAACAGAAGAAGTAGATAAAGCATTTACTCATGCAGCTGGCTTAAGATATGCACAATATGGACCATTTATGACTTTCCATTTAGCTGGCGGTCAAGGTGGTATGCGTCACATGTTAAAACAATTTGGTCCTGCTCTGAAGAAACCTTGGACGAAACTAGTCGCACCAGAATTAACAACAGATTTATACAATGCAGTTGTTGAAGGCTGTGAACAATCATCATTTGGTTATTCAATGTCAGAATTAGACCAAAAAAGAAATGAATTTTTAATTAAAGTTAAAGAACTTGCAGAAGAATATTGGCCAAAAAATAGTGATTATATGAAGAAAAAACAACTCACTAAGACGGAGGTTTAATGTCGTGTCTAACTTTTTCAACTATCAAACAACTGTTCAGAATGAGTGGTTAGATCATAACAACCATATGAATGATGCAGAATATAACCGTGTGTTCAGTCAAGCAACTGATGCTTGGCTTGCTCACATAGGGTTAGATGTTCAAACGATTAAAGATATTAAATATACTGTATTTACGTTAGAAAATCATATTACTTACCAAAAAGAAGTACCTAAAAATGAAACGTTAAATGTCAGTGTACAATTAATAGACTTTGATCAGAAGAGATGTCATGTATTCATGAATATGTTTAATGGTTCAAACGAATTATGCTCTACTTATGAAGTAATGTTAATGGGAATCGATGTCGAAAGTGGCCGTCCTAGTGCGTTTCCAGATAATATTATGGAGCAAATTAAAAATGAGTCAGTTAAGAAACAAGACGATTCATTACCACGTGAATTAGGACGTCAAATAGGCATTAAACGTAAATAAAAGTATAACTAGGACTGTTTGTATGATGCAGATAGTCCTTATTATATGAAAAAAATCACTAAATTAAAGGATGAGTAAATTGTGAAAAAATTTAAATTGATGGATTGGGTTACATTTACAATTTCTTTACTTATATTGCTATCTGTAGTTATACCCTTAATTGCATTTCCAGATGCAAGTAGTCAAGTAATATTATCACTTAATGATCTAATAACCTCAAAATTAGGTGCTGTTTATTTAGGAATTGGTCTAGCTGTTTTAATCTTTATACTTTATATCGCATTTGGTAAATATGGTGGAATTGTTCTAGGTAAACCTAATGATAAACCTGAATTTAATACGATGAGTTGGGCAGCAATGTTATTCTGTGCAGGTATCGGCTCTAGTATTTTATATTGGGGTATTATCGAATGGGCATATTATTATGATGGTCCACCGTTTCATATCAAACCACGTAGTGAAGAAGCAATTAATTATGCTGCTACATATGGAATGTTTCACTGGGGACCTATTGCTTGGGCAATATATGTCTTGCCAGCACTTCCAATCGCTTATTCGCTTTATGTAAAAGAACAACCTATTATACGTATTAGTCATGCATGTCGACCACTAATAGGAAAATACACTGACAAATGGCCTGGTAAAATGATTGATGTTCTCTTCATTTTTGGTTTACTAGGTGGTGCAGGTACTACTTTAGGACTTGCTACACCAATGATTGCTGAAGGAGTTGGCTCACTAACAGGTTTAGATGGTAGTTCAACTTGGCTACGATTAACGATACTAGGCATATCAACATTGATATTTGCAGCAAGTTCTTACTCAGGTATTAATTACGGTATTAAAATATTAAGCGACATTAATATTTGGTTAACGTTTATATTATTATTATTTGTATTTATTGTTGGACCAACAGTATTTATAATGGAAACAACGCTTTCCAGTGTAGGTTTAATGTTCCGTGATTTCTTCAGAATGGCAACATGGTTAGAACCATTTGGTGGGCTTGGTAATATTTCAAAAGACAACTTCCCACAATCATGGACAATATTCTACTGGGCTTGGTGGTTAGTATACGCACCATTCGTAGGATTATTCATAGCCCGTATTTCTAAAGGACGTACGTTAAAAGAAGTTATTTTAGGTACACTTGGATACGGCACCCTTGGCTGTACACTATTCTTCGGAATATTAGGTAACTATGGTTTATGGCTAGAGATTACTGGTAAATTCTCTGTTACAAAAGTACTTCAAGAAAAAGAAGGACCCGCTGCGATTATGTCCATTTTAGAGCAGTTACCAATGAGTAATGTCGTTATCGTTATATTCGTAATTACAGCAGTCATTTATTTAGCGACTACTTTCGACTCAGGTTCATACATCTTAGCAGGAGCAACACAAACTGAAGTAGATGACGAGCCATATCGTTGGAACAGATTATTCTGGGCATTTGCGTTATCATTTATTCCGTTAGCACTTATGCTAATCAGTGGGGATGAGATTTTAAATCTGTTACAAACCGCCTCAATCATTGCAGGTGTGCCATTGATTATAATATTTATATTACTGATGGTATCCTTCATCAAAACGCTAAGCAACGATCGTATTAAACTAGAAGAACGCTCTCGACTTCATAAAGAAAGAGAACGTCGTACACTTTCTATCAGGTATGCCAAAAATGATAGATGGTGGGAAAAGAAATAAATATTTTTTAATATAAATTTTGAGCACTAATTCGTTGAATTATATATAACGAGTTAGTGCTTTTTCATTTATGATGATATTTGAATACACTTTAACAACTATATAATAGAAGAAAGACGTCTCAGAATTTAATTGTTGACGTATGAAAATATAATTGTATGATGATAATAACTATAAAAAAACATATGGAGATGAAAAGCATGATAAGAACTATGATGTATGGAAAAATTCATCGTGCGAGGGTAACTGAAGCAAATTTAAATTACGTAGGTAGTATTACTATAGATGCAGATATTCTTGATGCAGTAGATATTTTGCCGAATGAAAAGGTAGCAATCGTTAATAATAATAACGGTGCAAGATTAGAAACTTATGTAATTGAAGGTGAACGAGGAAGCGGTAAGATTTGTTTGAATGGTGCAGCTGCACGTTTAGTTCAAGTAGATGATGTTATTATCATTATGAATTACGTACAAGTTACAAACGAAGAAGCTAAAAATTTATCACCTAAAGTAGCAGTAATGAATGAACGTAATGAAATTATTGAAATGATTCATGAGAAGGAAAATGAAATCATATTATAAAGTGGCTATGTCATGAATATACTTGCCTTAATACTATTATTAATCTAAAAAGCTTTAAAGTTCAGAACTTTTATTTTGAACTTTAAAGCTTTTTGTAATTTCATTTCATTTCTAGTTATATTTTAATATTATATTGAAATTTCATTCCAAAAGTGAGATAATGTAAGCGATTCCAATAAGGAGTGTGTTGAAATGCTAGGCTTTTCTGTTTATTTAGGAGAACCATTTGATAAGACTTATATTGAAACAATGCTTAATGAAGGTGCCAAATATGTATTTACTTCATTGCAAATACCAGAAGATGATCCAATGTTGTATTTAACCAAATTAAAAGAGTTAAATAAAATAGTAAATGGTAGAGCAGAGATTATTGCAGATGCAAATCCTAAAACGTTTAAGACTTTAGGATTGTCGTATAAAAAGCCTACTACTTTAAAAGATGCTGGAATAGATTTTATAAGATTAGATATATCATTGGAGATAGAAGATATTATATCTTTATTAAATGAAGTTAATGTAGTATGTAACGCAAGTACTGACGCTGTCGAATTGCTCTATCAACTTAAAGCTAAAGATATAGACTTATCAAAAGTGATGGTTGCACATAATTATTACCCACGACCGGAAACAGGTTTAGAAAATGAGTTTTTCATTTCTAAAAACAAAGAAATAAGGGATGTTTTTCCGGATGTGAAAATTATGGCATTTGTCCCTGGTACTAAATTAAGAGGGCCTATCTTTAGAGGATTACCAACACTTGAAGCACACAGAAATATACATCCTTTATATGCTGCTTATCAATTATTAAAATATGATATCGACGTTGTTTGTATTGGGGACACAAGCATAGACTTAGATATCATAAATCAATTTCATGATTATTTTAATAATGGAATCGTAAGTCTTTATATTGAAGAGGAAACACCTGCTTTAAAAGATGTAATAGGGAGAATTTTTCATAATAGGAAAGACAAAGCGAGAGATGTAGTAAGAGCGGAAGAGGCAAGGATGAGTTTTCAAGGGGAAGTTAAACCAGATAATACGACTGAAAGAGTTAAGGGGACCGTTACATTAGATAACTTGAAATATGGGCGATACATGAACGAACTGCAAATCGTCAAGAGAGATTTAGAAGCAAATGAAGCCGTGAATGTTATTGGGCGTGTTTCTAGTAGCAATTTAGATTGTATAAATATGATTGGTGCTGGACAGGCTTTCCAATTTATTAAAAGGGGATAATGTGATGGACATAAAAAAACTAACTACTGAATCAAGAAATAAATATTCATCAAAACTAGATACTTTAACGCCAGAACAATTTGTTGAAGTGATGAATACAGAAGATCAAAAAGTAGCCGAGCAAATTAAGTTAGAGAATAATGCGATAGCCGAATTGATTAAAAGAGCTATTACGGGCTTAAACAATGGTGGAAGGTTAATTTACATGGGAGCAGGAACGAGCGGAAGATTAGGGGTATTGGATGCTGCGGAATGTGTCCCAACGTTTGGTGTCACGCCAGACGTCGTAATAGGTTTAATTGCAGGTGGTCCAGAAGCAATGACGGTTGCAGTAGAAGGGGCTGAAGATGATTTAGAATTAGGGGAACAAGATTTAAGAAATTTAAATATAAACGAAAATGACACGGTTATAGGTATTGCTGCTAGTGGAAGAACACCATATGTTATAGGTGGATTAAAATACGCCCAAAGCATAGGCGTTCCTACTGGTTGTGTAACATGTAATCAACAATCAGAAGTAGGAAATTACGCTGATTTTCCGGTTCAAGTTGATGTTGGTCCAGAAGTTTTAACAGGCTCAACAAGGTTGAAAGCAGGCACAGCTCAAAAACTCATTTTAAATATGATTTCAACTGGTGCGATGGTTGGTATAGGAAAAGTTTATGAAAACTTAATGATTGATGTTAAACCAACCAACAAAAAACTTGTACAACGTGCTATTAATATGATTCAAGAAGTTTTAGGGTGTTCATATGAAGAAAGCCAGAAACTTTTTGAAGAAAGCGATGAACAAGTAAAAGTGGCAATTGTTATGGGCATGCACAATGTGAGTAAAGAAGAAGCCATTCAGAAATTAGAAAAAGCTAAAGGGTTTGTGAGAAATACGTAAACAAGGGGTGTATGTATATGTCTAAAGAAAAAGAAATGGCCAAAGAGATACTTGATAAAGTTGGGGGAAAAGACAATTTAGAAAAAGTCATTCATTGTATGACAAGGGTTAGAATGAGTATCGTCGACTACACTAAAGTTGATATTGAAGGTTTAAAAAATATCAAAGGTGTGATGGGGGTTGTAGAAGATGATATGATTCAAGTGGTAGTTGGACCGGGGACTGTAAATAAAGTAGCCAATGAAATGAGTTCTATTATTGGCGTACCACTAGGCGAAACAATTAAGAAAAATCAAAGTAATAAAGAGAAAGTAGAACAAGAAGCGGATCTGTTTAAACAAAATATTAACAAGAAAAATCAAACACCTTTCAAAAGAGTGTTGAGATCGATAGCTAATATTTTTGTACCTCTTATTCCTGCATTTGTGGGTGCCGGTTTAATTGGTGGTATTTCTGCTGTACTTTCTAACCTGTTAACAGCCGGCACAATCGATGGAGCATCATGGGAACAATTTGTTTTAGTATTTAATATTATAAAAGATGGTCTTTTTGTTTACTTAGTCATTTATGTAGGTATTAATGCTGCAAAAGAATTTGGTGCAACACCTGGCTTAGGTGGTGTAATTGGTGGTACAACTATGTTGACTGGAATGGATCCAGAAAGTCCGCTGAAAAATATTTTTAATGGCGAACCACTTGAAGCAGGGCAAGGTGGTGTAATCGGGGTTATTATAGCTGTTTGGTTGTTATCTTTAATTGAAAAAAAATTACACAAAATTGTACCGACTGCTGTAGATATTATTGTTACTCCAACGATTACATTATTTATTATGGGGTTAGGAACAATCTTTGTAATAATGCCTATAGCAGGTTTTATTTCTAACAGCTTGTTAGGCGTAATTGATTGGGTCTTAAATATAGGTGGAGCATTTAGTGGATTTATATTAGGTGCAACGTTCTTACCTTTAGTTATGTTTGGATTGCATCAAGTGTTAACACCAATTCATATAGAAATGATTAATCAATCAGGTGCTACTTACTTATTACCAATACTTGCTATGGCTGGTGCAGGTCAAGTAGGTGCAGCATTTGCCCTATGGGTTAGATGTAGAAAAAATAAAAAAATCATTAACCTTCTAAAAGGTGCTCTACCAGTAGGAATTTTAGGAATTGGAGAACCATTGATTTACGGGGTAACTTTACCTCTAGGTAGACCATTTATTACAGCTTGTATCGGTGGTGGAGTCGGAGGTGCAGTTATAGGCGCCATCGGACATATTGGTGCAAGTGCAATTGGGCCGAGTGGCGTATCCCTTATACCGTTAATATCTCATAATATGTATGTAGGATATATTGCAGGTTTATTAGCAGCTTATTTAGGAGGCTTTATTTTCACATATTTATTTGGAACGAACAAAGAAATGACAGCACCACAAGAATTGGATGAGGATTAATATGAGCGAACATCAACACGTACTTATGTTTATTAAAGAAAATATGTCTCGTTTAACTAAACGAGAACAGCGTATAGCACAGTACTTTGTCGATTATCCTGAAAAGATAATTGAATTAAGCGCTAAGGAGTTAGGCACGATAACAAACACAAGTGCTGCTTCCGTTATACGTTGTACGCACAAATTAGATTTTAAAGGTTTTACTGATTTGAAACTGTCTATTTCTAGGTATATGCCTCAACATGAAAAAAGTATATATCAAGAAATTAAACAAGATGAAACAGTATCGTCTATTAGTAAGAAACTTATTACACGAGCATCACATACACTTGAAATGACTGAAAAATTAATCGAGAGTAACAGTGTAAATGCCATTATTGATCAATTATATGAGGCAAAAACAATTATAGTTTTTGGTGTAGGTGCTTCAAGTTTAGTAGCACAAGATTTATATCAAAAATTTACTAGAATTGGTAAACAAGTTATTCATTCTTTAGACACTCACTTTTTAGCTACAGCAATAGCTTCACATAATAAAGATTGTATTTTGATAGGAATTTCTAACTCTGGTGAGAATAGTGAAACATTATCTTTAGCTAAAGTTGCACATAAATATAATGTTAAAGTAATAAGTCTGACTCAATCAAAAAGTTCATCTTTATCACAACAATCTGACTATCAATTAACACATGATGCAAGTTCAGAAGAAAGTTTAAGATTAGCAGCTACGAGTTCTCTTATATCGCAATTGATGACGCTTGATATATTATTTTATAGCTATTTATCAAGAGATTATGATGAACATGTAATAACGATGAGTAAAACGAGAGATGCAGTTGAATTATATACAGAATAAATGTTTGATAGAGTCCGAGACAACAATTTATGTCCCGGACTCTCAGTGTATTTAAATAATATGTAAGAACTGAAAAAAGATGAAAGAAAGTAATTTATTACACTTTCTCCGCTTATACAGACTGTCACGGGGTATATATATTATGAGTGGAGGTGCATAATGATGGCAAAATCTAAGAAGAAAAATTACACCAGTAGAATTAACAATGTAATTGATGCATTTAGTCTAGAAGATAAGCAAATGAGAAAACTATTAAACTTGCCTAAAGAAAAGTATGAATTGCTTATGCATGGGAATCAAGGTGTTTTAACAGACAAACAAAGAAACGAAATTGAAAAGCGTTTAAATTATTTTGAATCTATTGGTAAGCACGAAGATGCTTTAAAGTATACTAAATATTTTATTGAAAAAACATTGAAAAAAGAGTATAATTTACCAAATAAGTCAATTGCCAAATTATGTAATGTCAAAAAGAAAACAATTAAAAAATTAATAAATTCTAAGAAAATTGATAGAAACGAAGAGAGAAATCTTATACTAAACGTTCTTCAACTTTATGAAACTTTAAAATCAGTCAACTAATTGCTCATCATAAACATCATATTTTAAGAATTAAGGAAAGTTAGCGTGTTATTATGAAACAAGTAGAAATTATAAGAATATTAGATGATACCTCGTTTGTTGTAAATGCAGGTTCAGATAGATATTTAGAACCTGGCTATTTTATAGATGTATTAAAGAGTGATAAATCTTATAAATATATTGCGAAAATAGAAGAAGTATACCCTGAATTATCTTTATGTAAAAGATACGGAGAAGAAAGACTCTTCTATGGAGATGTTGTAAGGATTAGATATCCTGAAGACGAAGATATGCAAATGACCACAAAAGTTATTAAATCTAATAAATCTAAAAAGAACAGAAAAAAGAGAGGATGAGATCGCCGAATCTCATCCTCTTTCCCGTTTAATATGTCTAAAAAAATTTAAATAAGTAACGTTGTAGACTTATATAAGTACTCTAACATAAAATGTATAGATTTTACAGAAAAAAGATATATCATTTAATATGATAATATTATATATTTTTTAAAGAAATGTATAGTGTGAAATAATTATGTGTATATTGGCAAATTACATCTAATAAATGTATAATAAAGAAAAAATAAAATAAGAATGGACTGAGAATACGTGGCAAATCAATATGAGCGTTCTGCAAAGAAACCTAAATCAGCAGCATTTAAAATTGTAACAACTATTATTATTGTGTTATTAATTGCGTTTTTAATTATTATTGGCTATTTTGTGTATAAGTTTTTTGCATTAGGTAATACGATACATAACCCACTGGATAGAGATAAATCTGAACTTAGAAAGAACGCAGTAGATACTAATGGAGATCCTATTTCGATAGCTTTATTTGGAATTGATTCTGACTCTACAAGATCAGCAGAAGGTGGAGGAGAGCGTTCGGATTCAATCGTTTTATTATCTATAAACCCAGATAAGAAGAAAACTGTAATGGTTAGTATTCCTAGGGATACTAGAGCGGAAATTGTTGGCAATGATTCTGTAGAAAAAATTAACCATGCGTATGCATATGGTGGCCCTAAAATGGCGATTAACTCTGTAGAAAAATTAATGAACGTACCGGTAGACCATTATGCAACAATTAATATGGATGGGGTTAAAGATTTAGTAGATTATGCAGGTGGCGTAAATGTTACAAGTAATGCTACGTTTACGGTTAAAGGGAAATCATATGTTAAAGGCCAAAAATACAAATTAAATGGTGAAGAAGCGTTAGCATTTATTAGAAGTAGAAAAGAAGAAGGCGCTGGTGGAGACTTTGGTCGACAAGAACGTCAACAATTAGTGATTCAAGCACTAGCTAACGAATTAGTTAGCGTAGGATCTTTACCTAAAATTAATCAAATCTTTGATACTTTAGGTGATAATGTTAAAACAGATATGAAGATTGGACAACTAAATGATTTAAGATCTAAATATAATGATGCTTTAGATAATGTAGACCGTAATCAGTTAGAAGGACAAGATTCAATTTTAGATGATGGATTATATTATTTTGTACCTAGTGACGCTAGCAAGAAAGATATAGTAGACTCATATAGAGAAAATCTAGGTTTGGAATAAAGTATAATATTAGAAAATATTAATCTTTAAACAAAAAATGCACCTCAAATTTTGAGGTGCATTTTTGTATTTAACTTCTTTTTTGAATAATAAGCAATTTGATAGCGTTAGTTTTTAAATAATATGTCTCATCTACATCCTTAGAATTATAATCAGCCATTTCTATATCTGGAGAACAGTATTTATCTAATAGAACTGTGTTGAAATAATCAATATTAAAACGTTCGTTATCTAATTTTCTAATTGCTTTGAAGATATTACCGTTATCCTGATCAAATGTAATGTTAGTTACTCTAAAAGTATTAAAAGGTATGTCACGATAAGAAAGACTAATACCAACATTATTCTGGTAGTTGATATCATTTGGATTATATAGTTCATAATTAAATAAAAGGAAAAATATTTTATTGTGTTGCTCGAACTTAATATAATTTTGTCCTTTTTCGAATTCTTGTTGGTTAAAGTACGTTAATATATATATTAAATAATTAACAGGACTTTTACAGTGGTGTTTTAAATGTAGTGATAAAGGTTGATTTATAGTTGCGAGATCGGCTGAAGTTTCCTCTAATAACCAGAAGCCTAAACCAGACACATAAGTTGTGATACTTAATAAATGATCTACAATAATAGCAGCATTGAAATAAAAATCACTCATCGTCCTCGAATCACCATGAATGACATTCCATTCTATAGGTACTACGTTTTTATTATTGTTCTTCATGAATTTTAAATTGTGAATAAGCTTTTCAGTATAGTTACTTTTTATTTTCGCTATATCATGATTATTCATTTTGTTAAAGTCGAATAACTCATTAAAGCTATAAGATATTGCAAAAGAATCGACATTTTTACATAGTTGCATATCTATATCAAGTTGCTCATAATCATGTTTAAATGGATCAGGTCCATTTATCATTATTTGTAAATCAGGTAAGCTTTCTTTAGAGTCATTAATTTGAGATTGTATATGCGTGAGTTCGTCATACTTGATATCAAAGTAAAATTCACCTTGTTTATTAACGAAATAGTTATGTATAACATCTATAAATTCTGACCATTTACTTTTGAACGTATGATCTTGTACATCAAAATCATATATTTTTATACATGGCGTTATATTTGTATCTGAAAACATGCTTAAACAAAAAGCTAAATTATGTCGATACTTATGTTTTTCTATATCGCAGAAAAATGATTTTAATGAACAGTGAATAACAATGATAGGCTGACGAGGTATATTTTCTACAGTTTCCAATATTGTACCAAGGAATGGAGTATAAAAATCATTAACGTCACCGATATGTAAATAAGTTTTATGGTTAGCCTTTAATTTTTGTAAAGGTAAATCTTTAAAAGTTAAATGTTTGTACTCATGAACGAGAGACTTATTATGCATCATTTTTTGCAATTTAGAAATTAAAGTTTTACGCTCATCTTCTGTCATTGTCTCAGTTTTTTTACTTATTTTTTTCTGTTGATACATTAAACGATATTGTTTAGGGGTTAATTGAAATTGTTCTTTAAATTGACGATTGAAATTATGGTAACTAGAAAATCCATGATAGTCTGCAATTTGTTCGACTTTAAATTGTGTAAATAACAAGGCGTAAGTAGTTTGGAACAAACGTGTTTCTTTCAAATATTGAGTGAACGTCGTACCTATTTGTCTAGAAAACTCACGTGATAAATGTTCAGGAGAAATAAAGAAAAAGTCAGCTACGAGGTTCAGTGATAGTTTTTCTTGGTAATGCTTATCAACATATTGCTTCACTTTACGTATAAGTCCTGTTAATTCCATTTCTGTTTGTCCATAATAATTTGTTTCTTCTTTAAAACGCTCATACATAATTTTATAAATTTCAACGATATAATGGCTACGTCTGATCTTTATATTCGTTAAATCTGCTAAAATAGCTCTTATAAATAAATCCTTTATTTGATGTTTATATTTATTTAATTGATTTGTTTTTGTAGTTTTCGGTATCCAATATAGGTAAGACTCTTCGCCACTTAAACTTTCCATCATTGAATATCCAATATGTAATACTGCGACTAAGCCGTCGTTTATTACTGGTAAGTAATTGTCATTATCCTGTAAATAAAATAAGTCACCGACGGTAAATGTATATGTTTTTTGATTTAAAGTTAATATTGCTTTTCCTTCTAGCACAAAACATAATGCACCATAACCTAACTTTTTAGGGTTAATAATGCCTTCTTTATGCAATGAAATGTCGTAATTGTACACTTTTTCACCTCATCTTCACTAAGATATTACATTTTATATCAAATAATGTCATATTTTTATTACATTTTAAACTATTATATCAAAAAAAGTAAGAAAAAGTTGGATTATTAAATAATTTTTATAAGAAAGATGATAATAAATCAAATAAATGAATTGATTTAATCAAAATCTGAAATTAAAACGGTTTACAATAATACTTAATGCTATTGTTGTATTGTAAACTATTAAAAACGGGGAAAATATTAAAATGGAGGTATATAGAATGACAGGGAATTTCAACAAGATTATTCAAGATATGATAGATTATGAGAATAAAATCGCAAATTTAAAAAACGAAAAACGTTTAACATTAGTTGATTTTATAATATTAGAAGAAATCTATAGATCTGAAGAAATTACAATTAAAGAAATACTTAACGGGAAGCTAACAGAACTTCAAACGAAACCTTCTAACATTGGAACAAATTTAGCTAAATTATATAGAAAAGATTATATTAATAAATATAGAAGTGAGCTAGATGAAAGAAAAGTTTACTATTACATGGAAGACGAACAAAAGGCTCAATACGAACAAATAGCAAAAGACATATAAAACAACAATAGGTTTAATTATTCAAAAAGAAACCCAAGGGAAATCCTTTCAAGTGAAAAGATTTTCTTTGGGTTTTTCTATAGAATTTAAAAATGATTTAAAAGGGTATTATAAAATTACTTGATTACAGAACGTGTTGAGCGTTCTACGTAGTGCGCTGAATGAATAGAAACTAATTCACCTTTAGATAAATCAAATAAATTTAATTTTAAAATACTATCCATCGCCTGGCGTACGTTTTCTTCAGTGAGATCACGTTTTGGGTTTTGGATCTGTAATGTGAAAGTTTTATCTGTTGAAGTTTTAAAAGTAAGTTCTAATACGAGTTTCATGAAATTCACCTCCTTGGTAGATTTAGAGGATAGAATTAATCTTCTATCTGAATTGTTTTGACGATATAAGCATCTTGGAACTTTTCGTCAGATAACGTTTCGATAATGCCTTTAAAAGTTTTAACTTGTTCATTTGTTACATTTAATTTAATTGCTTTAAATTTTCTTTGAACATTTTTTACTTTGGCATTCTCATCTAAGTACTGATGTAACAATATGATGTTGATGTCTTTAACTGTTGCCATTTTGCTAACCTCCTTTCACTTTATATATCGAAATGAGATTAAAAAAACGACCACAAATTAGTTAAAAATTCTTTCATGTTACTCAAATATATATTATTATTAATATGTACCTTAATTAGGAAGGATGGACGAAATGCATGCAACAAGTATCTCCAATTAAGAATAAAGATGATATTAGAGCGATGTATGAAGTATTAAAATCACACAGTGAAAGAGATTATTTATTATTTAGTCTTGCTATTCATACAGGTATTAAAGTAAATCAATTATTAAATTTAACTGTTCAAGATTTACTAGATGAAGATAACGACATTATTTCTAACTGGGTAAATGATAAAAAGGATTTGATTAAAGTAGTGATTCCATTGCACTTAAGATCAAGTTTGTCATCTTATATACGTATGGAAATGTTAGGAAAAGAAGACTTTGTATTTAGATCTATCAAGACGAAGAAACAATTGTCTAGACAACAAGCATATCGGATCATTCATGTTGCTGCAGAAGAAGTTGGATTGAAAAATATTGGTCTATACTCCTTAAGGAAAACTTTTGCGTTTCATGCATTTAAATCGGGTGTATCAGTTTCAATAATACAAAAATATTTAGGTCATCAATCGTTGTTAGAAACTTTAAAATTTATAGATGTAACCACAATAAAAAAAGAAACAACAATAGAACTAAATATATAAAAAGAAAGGAGTTCGTGTATGGCTTTAATATGGTTGTTCTTCACCATCTTAGTTGTAATGGCTATTGTCCTTATGACTATGAATACTAAATTTAGCCGCTTTGCTGGTTGGATAAGTTTAATCGCGCCGCTAATAAGTTCCATTTATTTTTTGAGTCAAATTAAATACATATCGAGTGGGCATACTGTTTCTTTTTTTAAAGAGTGGATACCTATAATTGATTTTAATTTAGATTTGAGATTAGATGGTTTATCTTTAATTTTTGCACTTCTTATTTCACTCATTGGCGCAGGTGTATTCCTTTACGCTATTTATTATCTTTCTCATGAAAAAGATAATCTCCCAAGATTTTACACATACTTGCTAATGTTTATGTTGGCAATGTTAGGTGTTGTACTTTCTAATAATACAATTTTGCTATATTCATTTTGGGAATTAACGAGTATATCTTCTTTCTTACTCATTGCATATTGGTATCAAAGAGAAAGAAGCCAAGAAGGGGCACTTAAATCTTTCTTGATTACCGTTTTTGGTGGTATGGCTATGCTCGTAGGGTTGATATTGTTATATAGCATTACGGGTACGAATACAATTACTGAACAAGTCGGTATGATTGATGAAGTGTTTCAATCACCATGGTTTGTACTTGCAGTCATTTTAATCTTACTCGGTGCGTTTACAAAATCAGCACAATTTCCATTTCATATATGGTTGCCAGATGCTATGGAAGCGCCAACGCCTGTTAGTGCTTACTTACACTCAGCTACTATGGTTAAAGCTGGTTTGTATTTATTACTTAGATTTACACCTATTATTGGTCAAAGTGAATGGGTCGTGTATACAGTTGTGACAGTCGGGTTAGTTACAATGTTAGTAGGATCATTCTTTGCAGTAAGTAAAAAAGATTTAAAAGCTTTATTAGCATATTCTACAATCAGTCAATTAGGTATGATTATGTCTATGATTGGTTTAGGCTTGTTAGCTTTAAATCAAAGGTTTGAAGCGGGACATGAAATATTTATTGCAGCTTTATTTGCAGCTTTATTTCATTTAATTAACCACGCTATTTTCAAAAGTGTACTGTTCATGGGAGTAGGTATTATAGACCATGAAACAGGAACAAGAGATGTTAATAAATTGGGCGGGTTAAGAAAAGTAATGCCTATTACAGCAATTGTAATGTCAATCTCTGCTTTATCTATGGCAGGTATTCCATTATTTAATGGTTTTTTGAGTAAAGAAAAGTTCTTCACTAGTCTGGTAGAGACAGGACAAGTGGATATTTTCAATCAAACGATGTCTTTTGTGATGATAGCAGCAGGATTTATAGGTAGTATTTTTACTTTTGTTTATTGTTTAAAGTTAATAAAAGAGCCATTCTTTGGGGAAATGAAAGAAAAACAATTGCCTAAAGTACCACGTCATGATGGCGGGGGACTTCTTATAGCGCCTGTTTTAATTGTAATATTTGTACCGTTATTTTTCTTTATTCCAAATGTATTAGGAAAATATTTAATAGGTCCAGCGTTACGTGATATATTCCAATCGGATAAAGTAATGGAATATATACCTCATATTCAAGCGTGGCATGGATTTACAACTGAATTGTTTTTAACTATAGGAATATATTTAATAGGTACATTATTAGTAATATGGCCAAATTGGACATTTATTTATAGCAAAGTATCAAAAAATATAGAAATCAATACAATTTATAATAAAGGTATGACTTTACTGGATCGAGTAAGCGCATATTTAATTCAAATTGTAATGAATAATAGATTGAACCAATATTTACACATCATTTATGTAATATTTTTCGTACTTATGGCATATGGCATATATCATGTCGGTATTTACGATATTGCGTATTACCATATTACAGAAGCTTCAACATTCGAGATTATTATATTGATTAACATTGTGATTACAGCGACAGCATTAATGTTTATTAGAGAAAGAATGACAATGACTATTTTAAATGGTGTAATCGGTTATTCGATTGCTGTTGTATTCATATTTATGAAAGCACCTGATTTAGCTTTAACGCAATTGGTTATTGAAACTATTACGACAGTCTTATTTTTATTAGTATTTTTCCATTTGCCAAACGTGCAGAAAGATAAACCAAATGTTTTAGCAGAAATCGTTAAATTAGCAATCGCACTCTTAATGGCGGTATTTGTCGTAATTTTTGTTATCATGATGCAACAAGATAATCTATTCGATAAAATTTCTTATTATTATGATAACGCTGATGAATTAGCAGGTGTTAAAAATATCGTAAATGGTATTTTAGGAGACTTTAGAGCGTTAGATACAATGTTAGAAGGAATCGTTATATTGATTGCCGGACTAGGTATTTATACACTCGTTAAATTTAAGATAAGAAAGGATGAGCCTGATGAAAGAAAATGATGTAGTATTAGAAACCATATCAAAAATCGCAATATTTATCATTCTGACATTCGGCTTTTATATATTCCTTGCGGGACACGATAATCCTGGTGGTGGATTTATTGGTGGATTAGTCTTTAGTTCTGCGTTTATCTTAATGTTCTTAGCATTTGATGTTGAGACAGTTGTTCAATCATTACCGATAGATTTTAGAGCAGTTACAATTATAGGGTGTCTAGTGTCAATGAGCACAGCGATTATACCAATGTTCTTTGGGCATCCAATGTTAACACATGAAGATGGATATATTACGTTCCCACTATTAGGTGAAATTCATCTTTCAAGCGTAACATTATTTGAACTCGGGATATTACTTACAGTAGTAGGATCCATTGTAACAATCATGCTTGCGATAAGTGGTGATAACAGTTGAATTTAATATTAGTCATTATCATTGGTGTACTTACTTTCGTTGGAACGTATATGATTTTATCTAAAAACTTAATTCGTATTGTTATCGGTACAGCTATTTATACACACGTAGCTAACTTAATGATTTTATCAATGAGCGAATTTGGTGGTCGAAATGTACCACTCATAAATGGTGAAGGAAAAGACTATGTCGATCCTTTACCTCAAGCATTAATTTTAACAGCAATTGTTATTGGTTTTGCGATAACAGCATTTTTACTTGTTTTAGTGTATAGAACATTTAAATTGACGAAAGTCAACAGAATAGAGGCGTTACGCGGTGAGGATGAAGACGTAGATGAATAATTTAATACTTATACCATTACTCGTACCACTATTTATTGGTTTAATATTGTTCTTCTTTAAAGAACGATTAGCGTTAACAAGACGTATCGCCATCACTTTTCTAGCACTTACGACGATTGTAAGTGGTTGGTTATTAGTCGATGTCAGTATGAATAAAGCACTTGTTATCAACTTCGGAGACTGGCAACCACCATTTGGGATTCAGTTTGTTGGTGATGAGCTCAGCTTATTATTCACTACTATTTCCTGCTTTGTTGTCACAGTGATTATATACTTTGGTTTTGGTAAGAGAGAAAGATTAGCTAACCGCTACTTTTTACCATCATTTATATTGTTCTTATTAAGTGGGGTTAATGGTAGTTTTCTAACTGCTGATATATTCAACTTATATGTAATGTTTGAAATAATGTTATTAGCTTCATTTGTATTATTAACATTAGGTCAATCAATAGAACAGTTAAGAGCAAGTATCATTTACGTCGTGATTAACGTTGTGAGCTCTTGGTTCTTCTTAATGGGCGTTGCTTATATATACGGTACGTTAGGTACTTTAAACTTCGGTCATATTGCAATGAGAATTAGTGAAAGTAACCAACCTACCACGACTACTTTAGTCGCAATTATCATGATATTTGTATTTGGAGGTAAAGCAGCGCTTGTCGTATTTATGTGGCTTCCGAAAGCATATGCAGCATTGAATACAGAATTAGCTGCTTTATTTGCGAGTTTAATGACTAAAGTAGGTGTATACGCACTTATTCGTGTGATGGTACTTATGTTTGATCAAAAGCCAGAAGTAACACATTTCTTACTTTACATTATGGCGATACTTACAATGATTATTGGATCAATAGGTGTTCTTGGATTTAAAGATATTAAGAAAATAGCAGCGTACCAAGTGATACTATCTATTGGATTTGCAGTATTAGGATTGAGCGCAAACAATTTAGCAGGGATTACCGGTGCTATATTCTATGTCGGACATGATATGATTATCAAAACTTTATTATTCTTAATCATAGGTACTTTTGTATTATTAACAGGTACAAGATATTATGACCAATTTGGTGGTTTAATTAAACATTATCCAAGTTTAGGTGTCATATTCTTTATTACGATACTATCAATTGGAGGCGTACCACCACTCAGTGGATTTCCTGGGAAATTATTAATTATTAAAGGCGCACTTGAAAATGGTTATACATTTGGCGTTATCGTGATGATTATTTCAAGTATCATTGCAATGTATAGTTTATTACGCGTATTTTTAGTAATGTATTTCGGCAGAGAAAGTGTACCTCAAGTTGGTAAAGTTGTTTTTGTTAAGAATAAATTATATGCAATGATAATATTAACAGTAACAACAATAATATTAGGTATTGCTTCTCAATATGTATTAAATATTTCTGAAATGGCAGCTCAGTTTAACATGAATGAGCTTGAATATTTTAAAGAAGTTATTCCAAATGTAGAAGTGGAGGCTAAATAATAATGGCACAACTATTATTAAATATTTTAATTGCCTTCTTGTGGACTTTATTTCAAGACGAAGATACATTTCATTTATCGACATTTATTTCAGGTTACTTGATTGGTATGTTCATCGTTTACTTAATGCATAGATTTTTCGGACATGTTTTTTATATGAAAAAAGTATGGGTTATTTTTAAATTTATTTGTGTTTATAACTATCAGCTTGTGACATCCAGTATTACAACAATTAATTATATTTTATTTAAAACAAATAAATTGAATCCAGGACTTGTTACTTATGAAACAACATTAAAACAAGATTGGGCTATAACATTATTAACGTTATTAATCATGTTAACACCGGGATCAGTCGTATTAAGGTTATCACCAGATGGACAACGATTCTTTATACATGCGATTGATGTTTCTGAAAGAGAGAAAAAGATTTTAACAAAGCAAATTAAGAAGTATGAGAAATTAATCTGGGAGGTGCTTAAATAATGGAAATAGCTATCATGTTTATCATAAAAACGGCATTAGTTATATATGGTATATCTATTGTAATTGTTCTATTTAGAACAATTATTGGCCCTACAACTGCTGATAGAGTTATAGCATTTGATGCTATGGGTGCAATCTTAGTTTCTACAGTAGGTATATTGAGCATTGTTTATGACACCTTCAGTTATTTAGAAGCGAGTTTAATTATTGCTATTTTAGCCTTCTTAAGTACAGTTGGAATTTCTCGTTTCATTGAAGGGGGTCGTGTCTTTGAATCTAAGCGAGATCGTTAGTTTAATTGCAGCTATATCAATATTATTAGGTTCTATAACTGCTTTAATTAGTTCGATAGGTATTGTGAGATTTAGAGATTCCTTTCTAAGAAGTCATGCTGCTACAAAAAGCTCTACATTATCTGTTTTACTTTGTTTAACGGGTGTATTTTTTTATTTCTTAGTAACGAAAGATTACTTTAGTGTTCGTACTTTATTAACTATACTATTTTTATATTTAACATCGCCAGTTGCTGGTCATATGATTATACGAGCGGCATATAATTCTGGTTCATATATGTTTATGAAAGAATTTACAAAAAAAGGAACTTCGTTGAACTTTAGATATGACCGAAAAGAATCTAAAAAAGATAGACGAAGAAGAGCAGAGAAAAGAAGAATTATGAACGAAGCTTTCTCTAAAAATGATAAAGAAACATTCAGTAAATATAAGCAAGTTATGAAAAAAGACGACCCAACTTTAAAATAAAACAGCTGGAACATAAATATCAATTCAAAATAAATAACATCTGATTTCAATGATTTATTCAGTTAGAAATCAGATGTTATTTTTATGTGATTTAGAATTTTGTTCGTGCATGCTTGTCTAGTGTATGGTTCGATCGAGTCAACCGCTGCTAATATAAAAAACGAGTTAGGGACATAAATCCTTAGATCGTTTTGGATGAAATTGATCAATAAAAGCTAGAGTTGATATTATTGTTGGATATACTACTACTTAAATCCAATTAAACGCTCTTTATTAGATTTACTACTTCATTAATCCAATTAGACGCTCTTTGTTGGATTTTCTATCTCATTAATCCAATTAGACATACCTTTATTGGATTTTTTGCTTCATTAATCCAATTAGACGCACCTTTGTTGGATTTTCTATTTCAATAATCCAAGTACATGCACCTTTATTGGATTTTCTAAGATATTAATCCAATTAGCACACCCTTATTGGATTTTCTGCTTCATTAATCCAAGTGCACGTACCTTTATTGGATTTACTACTACAATAATCCAAGTACACGCACGTTTATTGGATTTTCTGCTTCATTAATCCAATTAGACACACCCTTGTTGGATTTTCTATTTCAATAATCCAATTAGACGCTCTTTATTGGATTTACTACTTCATTAGGCACACCCTTGTTGGATTTACTAACACATTAATCCAACTACACACACCTCTATTGGATTATGTAATGACTAAACTTACGAATTAACTTTTTCTTCTGGTTCAGACCTGAAAATAAATCACTTTCGTATATCATCACGAGGAAATCCTAAAGTGGAATATGGCTTAGGAGTTGCTATAATAACAAGAAAGACAAGAAAAATAATGGAGTTAAAAATTAGCAAAAAGAGGCTGGGACATAAATACATGTCTCAGCCTCTTTTATTATAATGGCAGTAGCTGACTGGATTGAAAATGCGCTTATATCAAGCTTTTTCCAACCCTAGTCATCCTTGCCGGAATGGGACTACGAAACCTGTTTATTAAAATGAGATTTCTGTCCCACTCCCTTTTTCGTTTATTATATACATGAGGAGGAGGGGTTATTATTTCATTGTGTCATGGATCACTTTGACATTGTGTTCCATCATATTGTAGTAAGAATTACCATCGGAATCTTTAGTACCGATTGAATCTGTATAGACTTCACCTTGAATTTTTAGGTTTGTTTCTTCAGCTAGAGTCTGCATACTTTTCTTATCTACACTTGTTTCTACTGTTAATGCTTTAAGATTATGATCACGTACAAAGTTTACTGCTTGTTTCATTTGGTCAGGTGTACCTTGTTTTTCTGTGTTTATCTCCCAAATGTAACCAGGAGTAATGTCATAAGCTTTTGCAAAGTATTTAAATGCACCTTCACTTGTAATAAATGCACGTTTTTTCTTATCAATGTCATTAAATGCTTTCGACATTTCATCGTCTAATTTATCAAGTTTTTCAGTGTATTTATCAGCGTTAGCTTTATAATCATCTTTATGTTCATCATCTAATTTACTAAGATGTTTCTCGATAGTGTTAACGTATTGAATACCATTTTTAATACTTAACCAAGCATGAGGGTCAATTTTCTTTTCATCTCCCTCGCCACCTTTTAAGTATATTGGTTTTACATCTTCAGTAGCTTGAATAACATTTTTGTCAGTGATTTTTTTATTTGCTTGTTCTAATGCTTTTTCAAACCAACCATTACCGCTTTCTAAGTTAAAGCCGTTATAGATAATAATGTCAGCATCTGTAATAGCTTTAACATCTTTAGGTTTAATTTCATATTCGTGGGGGTCTTGACCGATTGGCACTACGCTAGTAATTTCAGCGTTACCTTTAGTAACCTCTTTAGTCATATCACCAAGTATTGAATTCGTCGTAACAATTTTTAGTTTTGAATCGTCTTTAGAGTTAGATTGATTACAACCAGCCAAAACTAAAATAATTGCTATTAAAGGTAATAATAATTTTTTCATAGATGCCTCCTAATTAAATTGAATTTTATTTTTAAGTTTATGTATAGTAAATACTAGTATATAAAATGCACAACTTACTAGGACTATACAAGCTCCACTTGGCAAATTATATAGGTAACTAATATACATGCCACAGGCTGCACTTATTGCACTCAATGTACTTGCAACAATCATCATAGTTTTTAATGACTTAGTAATAAGGAAAGCAGTAGAACTAGGTGTTATAAGCAACGCTACTACTAAGATAATACCGACAGTCTGTAAACTTGCTACTGTTACTAATGCTAATAACATCATGACAAAGTAATGAATTAATCTTGTATTTAGACCACTCATTTTAGCTGCAATTGGATCAAAAGTAGACAAGTGCAGTGGTTTATAGAAAATCACAACACATAAAATAACAATAATGCTCACAATACTTGTGGTATAAAATGCACTTTTTGTTACTGCTAATATATTTCCGAATAGAATATGATACAAATCTGTAGAGGAGTTGATTTGACTAATTAAAATAATACCTATCGAAAAGAATGCTGTGAAAGTAATACCTATTGCGGCATCATTTTTTGTTTTAGAGTTTTGTGAAATAAAACCAATTAAAAAACTTGTCAGCATACCTGTAAAAAGAGCACCTACAAACATTGGTATGTTAAATAAGTAACTGAGCGCTACACCAGGTAATACAGCATGGCTCATTGCATCTCCCATTAATGAAAGACCTCTTAATATAATCAAGCTACCTACAATACCACAAACGATTCCGACTATGATTGAAGTAATCAAAGCTCTACTTAAAAAATTATAATTTACGAGTGATGAAATAAATTCATTCATCATAATACAACGCCATCCTTTAAAAATACCTCTTTTATGTTTTCGTCAGATAATGCTTCGTTAGCAGAGCCAAAGAATTTTAATGATCGATTGAGGAGGATTATTCTATCAAAATATTCTTTAGCTTTTTGAATATCATGATGAACAACTAGAATCAGTTTACCTTCTGATTTTAATTGTCGCAGCAGATTTATCATGATTTCTTCACTTTTGAAGTCAATACCAACAAACGGTTCATCGAGGCATAGAAAGTCACTCTCTTTCATTAATGCTTTCGCTAAAAGAACACGTTGTAATTGACCACCACTTAACTCATTTAGCATTTTATCTTTTAAATTAGTTAACTGAAGTTCATTTAATAATTCATCTCTTTTAATATAAGCTTCTTTCTTCATAGGTCTGAACCAACCTGAAGTTTGATAATAGCCAGTAATTAAACTGTCTTTCACAGTAATAGGGAAATCCAAGTCTAATGAATTTCTCTGCGGAATATAAGTTAGTTCCGTCAGCTGTTGTTTAACTGGCTTATCATTCCATAATGCTTCACCAGTTGCTTTGAATTCACCAAGGATAGATTTAAGCAATGATGATTTACCCGCACCATTGGGTCCCATGATACCAATTAACTCTCCCGATGATTCAATTGTTAAGTTAATATCATGCAATATGTGCTGATGTCCTAATGATAAATTCAAATTCTTAACCTGTAACATGTTATCACCTTTCTCCGAAAATAAGTTTAGGGTAACCTAAACTATGTTTTTAATATAACTGTAAATTATGTTAAAGTCAAGAGATAGCAAGGAAAAATAAATCGTGGTACAATAAAAATATGCTAAAAAAAGTGAGGTCAGAACAAATGTTGACTGAAGAACAAGAAGATTATTTAAAAGCAATATTTGGTTTAAACGGGACGACAGATTATGTATCTAATAAAAATTTAGCACAAGATTTAAATATAAAACCCTCATCTGTTAGTGAGATGATGTTACGTTTAAAGAAAGAGGATTATGTGGATATACGTCCATATAAAGGTGTTAAATTAACTCAAAAAGGTTTAAATCATACTGCAAATATTATTAAGCGTCATAGACTGATAGAACGATTTTTAATAGAGGAATTAGAATACACATGGGATCAAGTACATGAAGAAGCGGAAATTTTAGAACATAGAGTTTCTGAACACTTCATTGAGAAAATAGATAAATTGATGGATTATCCTAAAACATGTCCACACGGTGGAATTATACCGAGAGAAAATCAAATCGAAGAGATTTATAATACGCCACTTAGTACATTTGAAGTAGGCGATAAAATAAAAATCAAACGTGTTATGGACTATGTTAATCTATTAGACTATTTAAGTAATGAAGAATTACTAATAGGTGATATCGTTGAAATCACTAAGAAAGATGAACTTAATCAATTAATAGAATTAAGTTTAAATGGTAAGACGATTATGATTAGCGAAACAAATGCTTCATATATATTCGGAACTAAAGAAGGATAAAATAAAAAGAGGCTAGGACATAAATACATGTCTCAGCCTCTTTTATTATAATGGTAGTAGCTGACTGGATTGAAGATGCGCTTATATCAAGCTTTTTCCAACCCTAGTCATCCTTGGCGGGGTGGGACTACGAAATCTATTTATTAAAATGAGATTTCTGTCCCACTCCCATTTTTATTTTATAAGAGAAATCTAGATTGGTCGTTTCTTAACTCGATATTATAGTTCTCTAAGTTTTTTACGGCCATAACGCATTAAATGTATACATAACAGCATATATGTTAATAACAATCCAAAGTATACTAAAGAATAGAGTAGGTATTTTTGTGATTTGTCTAAGTTGACTACCATCCCATTCAGGGCGCTGTCTTGAAAATGTTAATAAAAAGATGGTTATTGTAGATTGGGCAACTTCACCTAATAGCGTACCTAATGCTATGTGATAAATATAAGTTGTAATTTGAGCAAAATCATGGATGTTTGGAGCAGAAATAACTTCATAAAGTGCAACTGCGATAACTAATAATATAATACTTGGTAGAAATTTTCTTGAAGTTAATGTGACATAAAATAAGAACATGATTAATAATAAAATTAAGAAAATTGGTCCGAATGTATGATGCTTCATCCAAACCCCTATTATTAACATTAAAGGTGGCATAATATAACCAAATAATGTAGTGATGAATTGATTCCATCCAGATTTAGATCCTGTAATAGCATAACCTTGACGACCAGTCTCCATTCGTTCTTTTCTACGCCAAACTACGACTAGATCTTTGGGTTTACCACCGGACAACTTGTTGGCAATAACATGACCCATTTCATGTATTAAAATCGGAAAATAACCTAGTATTATATCAATCATACTCAATATTGGGTGTTGTCTTCTATGATGTACAAAAACATATATTAAGGCAATTAATGTAATAGTTATTAATGATATATTAATTGGTTCTGATAAAAAGTTCGGTAAAAATCGAGTCAAAAAAACGTCACCTCGTGTTTAATAGTCTAATACTATTCTACACTAAAGTGACGCTTTTGTTGTCGGACTTAAGACTTAATGTTATTTTGTATTTTTCTTACGCGCAATCAACCAAGTTAATAATAATATTAAGCCGATAGCAAGTATGATAGATGCTGTCATAAGGATAGGTCTATTATCTGGACTTGTGACTTTATCTTTTGTCTGGTTAAATTTATGTTTTGATGGTGATTCTAATTTGACTGTAGGTGGGCCATATTTATCGTTTATATATGAACGATCATAATCTATATGTGCTTCACCATTTTCTACAACTACTTCGTAATCTACACCTTTTTTAACGACATCGTATAAATCTTCAGTAATGTAATATTTTTTATCATTAATTTTATGAACACCTTTGGAAAGAACTTTTTTCCATTCATATTCGTCGAAAGTTTTCTCCATTAAACTGTTACCCATCATATTACGTTCTTTTTCACCGCCGACAGTATTATAATCGCCTGCACCAAATAAAATTTGGTTTACTCTTAGTCCATCTCTCTTAGTTGAAAGACTGTGATTGTAATCGGCAATGTCACTTGATCCTGTCTTTAATCCATCCGTTCCTTCTAAAGACATATCAGCACCTTCAAGAGAATGGTTATATGTGTAGTATGTAACGTAATGTATTGTAGGTGCTACTTTTTTAGTGTATTCCAGAATGCCTGGATAATCGTTTACAAGATGCTGCGTTAATATAGCAAAATCTCTAGAAGTAGAGTAATTCTCTTCATCAGATTGATATCTCTTTGCTTTATATTCCAGTAATAAATTATTGGCAGCGCCGTTAGAATTATAAAACTGAGTATGTTCCATTCCTAATTCTTTAGCAGTTTCATTCATATAGTCTATAAAATCAGAGTCTAAATCTTTTTTCTGTTGTTTTGAGGCAGTATTATTATTTGAATCTTTATCTTTATCTTCGATTTTTTTAGCAGAACCAATATTTTCAGCTTTCATTGTTTCTCTACCTAAAATCATAGCGCCAGCATTTGAAGAATTAGATATTGTAATTTGCATTAATTCTGAAATTGTATAAACATCACCTGGGTATAATTTAGTATTACTTAATTCAGGTAAAGTAGATAATCGGTATTCTTCGTCAGTCATTTTAACTGTATCATCTTCTTTTAACTTTCCACTTTTAATTGCTTTTTCAGTTAAATATAAAGTCATAAGTTTAGACATACTTGCCGGATACCATTTTTTATCTATTTGATACTCATACATAATTTGACCAGTTTTTGAGCTGTAGTTAATAGCCCCCTCGGGTTGATATATTTCGCCTAAGTTATACCCGTATTCATTAGCTACTTGTGTAGGTGACTTTTCATTATCAGCTGCATAAGCATTTTGGTTCAAAGTAATATTAATTAAAACCAATGAGAAAAATAATAATAAACATTTTTTCATTAATAAAACCTCTTTATTCTTTTTTTAAAATAACTACATCATTTTAACATATTTTTATAATTCTCCCTAGAAAAAAATTACAATTGTATATTAAAATATTGTAAATTTAAAGCTATTATGAGAGATTAATATAGGGAAATATTGTAAAATGATGATGAGATAATAAATTGAGATAATGAGGTTTTAAAATGAAGACAGAGAATTCGTTGTTTTATTTACTGAAAAAAGTAGACTGGCCAAAGAAAATGGTCGTTACCGCCATGATTCTATCTATTTTAGGCAGTTTGAGTGGATTGTTAGTTCCATTATTTACGGGACAACTAGTAGATACATTCAATGCTGAAAATTTAGATTTAAGAATGGTTTGGTTATTTATAGTTATTTTTCTAGCTAATGCTATTTTAAGTGGTTTTGGTACATACTTATTGAGTAAAATCGGTGAGAAAACGATTTATTCAATACGAGAAAAATTGTGGAGACATTTAATAAAACTGAACATGAGATTTTTTGATAAAAATGAAAGTGGTCAACTCATGAGTAGAATTACTGACGATACAAATGTCATCAATTTATTCATTTCAGAAAAAGCGCCAAGTGTTTTACCTTCACTGTTAACGTTGATTGGTTCTGTAGCTATGTTGTTTATTTTAGATTGGCAAATGACACTTATAACATTTATCATATTGCCATTATTTATCGCTATTATGATTCCTCTTGGAAAAAGTATGGGTAAGATTTCTAAAGCGACACAAACAGAAATTGCGAATTTTAGTGGTTTGTTGGGCAGAGTGCTCACAGAAATGAGATTAGTAAAAGTTACTACCTCTGAGGAAAAAGAGTTAGAAAAGACAAAAACAACATTATTAGATATCTATAAATTAGGATTAAAAGAAGCTAAAATAAGAGCTATTATATCACCGTTATCAGGAATTATTATGATGTTAACGGTGGCTATTATATTAGGTTTTGGTGGAATTCGAGTTTCAAGTGGTGCAATCACAGCTGGTACATTAGTTGCTATGATATTCTATGTTATTCAATTATCAGCTCCTATATTAAACTTTTCCATGTTTATAACAGACTATAAGAAAGCAGTAGGAGCGAGCGAAAGAATATATGAAATTTATCAAGAACCGACAGAGCCAATAGGCGATGAAAACAATTATTTACCTCATGAAAAAAATGACATATTATTTGAAAATGTTACATTTAGCTATGAGAAAGATGAAGAAGTTATAAAAGATTTATCCTTAACAATTCGTTCAGGAGAAGTAACAGCAATTGTAGGTCCTTCTGGATCAGGTAAAAGTACATTATTTAGCTTGTTAGAACGATTTTATCCTGTAGATAAAGGTGTTATCAAATATGGTAATGAATTAATTGAAGATATACCTTTAAGATTTTGGAGACAAAAAATTGGATACGTTATGCAATCTAACGCAATGATGTCAGGAACAATTAGAGATAATTTAACATATGGTATAAATGAGACTGTAAGTGATGAAACTTTAATTCATAACACAAAAATGGCCAACTGTTATGATTTTATTATGAAATTTCCTCAAGGATTTGAAACTGAAATTGGGGAAAGAGGTACAAAATTATCAGGTGGTCAAAGACAGAGAATTGATATTGCGAGAAGTTTTATTAAAAATCCAGACATCTTGTTACTAGATGAAGCGACAGCTAATTTAGATAGTGAAAGTGAGTACTATATTCAACAGGCTTTAAATGAGTTAATGAAAGACCGTACTACTGTCGTAATAGCACATAGACTTGCAACTATTAAAAAAGCTGATCAAATTATCTTTTTAGATAACGGAGAAGTGACAGGTAAAGGAACTCATGGAGAACTTATTAAAAACCATGAAAAATATAGACATTTTGTGAAGACGCAAAGTTTAGTAGAATAAAATTATAAATTATAAAAAATGTTCTTTAAAGTTGACGAAAATAACTTTAAAGAACATTTTTTATGTAAACGCAAACATTATTGTTAAATAAGGAGTTATAAAAATTAATGAAAACAGGCGTAAAAATTTATGTGAAAATATTCACAAAAACACTTGACCACAGTGGTACCAAGTGCTATATTTACATTGTGAAAAGAATCACAAAAGAAAGATGCGCATCTTAAAATAAATAAAATAGAAAGAAGATGTCTAATGTGTTAATAAATAATATTAATCCTTTTGACAATATTGCATTATCAGCAATTGTGGCAAGCATACCTATTATATTATTTTTATTATGTTTAACAGTTTTTAAAATGAAAGGTATTTATGCTTCTATTACAACGCTAATCGTAACGATAATAATAGCTTTAGTAGTTTTTGAATTACCAAAAATTGTTGCCTTAGGGGGAATTATAGAAGGTTTCTTCCAAGGTATTCTACCAATAGGTTACATCGTGGTTATGGCAGTATGGTTATATAAAGTTTCAAATGGAACAGGGCAATTCAGTATTATTCAAGATAGTATAGCAGGTATATCTCAAGACCAACGTATACAGTTGTTATTAATAGGTTTTAGTTTCAATGCATTTTTAGAAGGTGCAGCTGGATTTGGTGTACCTATAGCAATTTGTAGTGTGTTGCTTATACAACTTGGTTTCAGACCGTTACAAGCTGCAATGCTATGTTTAATCGCTAATGGAGCAGCTGGAGCATTTGGTGCTATAGGCCTCCCAGTAGTCGTGATAGATACCCTAGGCCTACAAGGTAATATAAGTAGTTTAGATGTTTCTCAAATATCAACATTAACTTTACCAATCATAAACTTTATTATTCCATTTTTATTAGTCATGATTTTAGATGGATTTAAGGGTATAAAAGAAATATTACCAATGTTATTAGTAGTAAGTCTCACTTACTCTGGACTTCAATTAATATTGACATATTTCCAAGGCCCTGAGTTAGCGGACATTATCCCTCCGTTATTATCAATGGTTGCATTAGCAGTATTTTCTAAATTTTACCAACCGAAAAAAATATTTAGAGTTTCAGACGCTGAATTTAAACAAGCAAACAAACATACAGTTAAGTCTATTCTATATGCATGGAGTCCGTTCTATATTTTAACGATATTTGTGATGATATGGAGTGCACCATTCTTTAAAGCATTATTTGCACCAGATGGACCATTATCATTTTTAGTATGGAACATTAGTATTCCAGGTACGATGAATGAAATCACAAACAAACTTATAACACTAAAAATAGACATTTTTAGCGCAACAGGTACAGCTATATTAATTTCAATTATTATAACAGTTCTTATTTCCAAACATTTCAAATTTAATGAAGCATTTCAATTATTAGGTTTAACAATCAAAGAATTATGGTTACCTATTTTGACAATTTGTTTCATATTAGCAATAGCAAAAGTAACTACTTATGGTGGTTTAACAGCAGCTATGGGTCTTGGCATCGCAAAAGCTGGTAGTATATTCCCATTACTATCTCCGGTGTTAGGTTGGATTGGGGTATTTATGACAGGATCAGTAGTCAATAACAATACATTATTCGCACCAATTCAAGCTTCAGTAGCTAGCCAAATCGGTACTAGTGGCCCTTTATTAGTAGCAGCTAATACTGCAGGTGGTGTAGCAGCAAAACTTATATCACCTCAATCTATAGCAATCGCCACAGCAGCTGTAGGTCAGGTCGGAAAAGAATCAGAATTATTGAAAATGACTTTAAAATACAGTGTAGGAATAGTCATCTTCATTTGTATTTGGACGTTCGTACTTTCATTTATTATATAAAAATTTAAAATTTGAGGAGAGATTTTGATGAAACAATTTAAAGGTAATAAAGTAGTATTAGTAGGTAACGGATTTGTAGGTTCTAGTTATGCATTCTCAATGATTAACCAAGGTATTTGTGATGAATTTGTTATCATCGATTTAGATAAGAAGAAAGTAAATGGAGATGTAATGGATTTAAATCATGGTTCAGTGTATGGGCCATCACCAATGAAAGTAAAAGCGGGAGAATACAAAGATTGTGAAGATGCTGATTTGGTTGTTATTTGTGCAGGAGCAGCTCAAAAACCTGGCGAAACAAGATTAGATTTAGTAGCGAAAAACATGAAAATATTTAAAAATATAGTAACTGAAATAATGGATTCAGGATTTGATGGCATTTTCTTAATTGCGACTAACCCAGTAGATATACTTTCGTATGCTACGATGAAATTCTCAGGTTTACCAAAAGAACGTGTAATAGGTTCTGGAACAATATTAGACACAGCACGTTTTAAATATTTATTAAGCGAAGAATTTGATGTAGCCCCTCAAAGTGTACACGCTAATATTATTGGTGAGCATGGCGATTCTGAATTAGCAGTTTGGTCACACGCCAATATTGCTGGTAAACCATTACGTTCTATAATTGAAAAAGATGAAACACGCAAACATAGAGTTGAAGAAATTTTTGTAGAGACAAGAGATGCAGCATATGAAATTATTGAATCAAAAGGTGCTACTTTTTATGGAGTAGCAATGGGCTTAATGCGCATTACTAAAGCAATATTAAACAACCAAGATGTTGTACTAACAGTTTCAGCATATTTAGAAGGTGAGTATGGACACGAAGATGTTTATATCGGTGTACCAGCACTTGTAAATAGAACAGGTGTAAGGGAAGTTATTGAAATGCCACTTAATGATGAAGAAACAAGATTGTTCGATAATTCAGTAAAAGTGCTAAAAGACATTCAAGCACCATTTGAAAAAGAGTTTAAGTAAATGATAAGCTACTGACAATATAATAATGAAGAGTTCGGGATAAAGAATCCCTATCTTTAAATAGTACTCCTAATTCGTTCATTAAGAAATTGACGAATTAGGAGTATTTATATGCGATTTCTAATAACTCTTTCTAGAGTTAGGGCAAAAATTATCTTACGACCCATTTTTATAAATATCGGCATGTTGAGGCGATTAGCTGTTTGTGGTAGTATCAGTATGTCAATTGAAAATCTAAAAGGAGGTAAGGTCATGAAAAATAGATTACTAAGAGATATGATATTAATAATTGTAGGTTCATTTGTCTTTTCTGCAGGTGTTAATACATTTATTATATCTGCTAACCTAGGTGAAGGTGGCGTGACGGGTATTTCGCTAATCTTACTTTATGCGTTTGATATTGCGCCAGCTTGGTCTACGTTTATTTTAAATGCGGTATTAATTGCATTAGGTTATAAATTCTTGAGTAAGAGAAGCACAGTATATACTATTATTGCTGTAATACTCATATCCGTATTCTTAGGAGTGACGGATTCATGGGCATTAGATTCTAGTGAAATACTTATTAATGCTGTGTTTGGCGGATTTACGGTTGGCTTAGGTATAGGTTTAATCGTATTATCAGGTGGCACAACAGCAGGAACAACAATATTAGCGAGAATTGCTCATAAGTATTTAGATGTGAACACATCATATGCTCTTCTATTTTTTGACCTTATCGTAGTTCTATTTTCATTAACTGTTATGCCTGTAGAAAAAGCATTAATAACTGTCGTTGCATTATATATAGGAACGAAAGTTATGGACTTTGTAATTGAAGGATTGAACCCTAAAAAGGCTGTTACAATCATTTCTCAAAACCCAGATCAAATAGCAAAAATGATAGATGAAAAAATAGGTAGAGGTTGTACCATTTTAAATGGTAGAGGTTACTATTCAAAAAAAGATACTGATGTATTATACGTTGTCATTGCCAAAACGCAATTGACAAGAACAAAACGAATGATTAGAAAATTTGATGAAAATGCGTTTGTCGTTGTCCATGATGTAAGAGATGTACTTGGGAACGGATTCTTACTTGACGAATAAAACATAAAAGCTAGGACAAAAAGTTCTAGCTTTTTTAACATGTTTATTTTTATTAAATGTGTA
Organism: Mammaliicoccus sp. J-M40; assembly: GCF_022386395.1. Lineage (NCBI taxonomy): Bacteria > Bacillati > Bacillota > Bacilli > Caryophanales > Staphylococcaceae > Mammaliicoccus > Mammaliicoccus sp. J-M40. The sequence goes on along the minus strand of NZ_JAJNIQ010000003.1, from coordinate 25,710 downwards.
ATATGAGTGAAATTATTCATATATTGATAGAAATCACTATTATTAAATGATATAATACGTAAGTACGAGTGATGATAATCATTATCATTTAACTACAATTAAAAATTAACGCAACGCATATATTATAGATTTATTTTAAACGGAAAGAGGGTTCACTATGAATCGATTAACGGGAGAAGCCATTTCAATAGGTTATGGAGATAAAGCAATAGTTAGTGATTTAACTTTAGAGGTACCTGATGGGAAGATTACTTCTATTATAGGGCCGAATGGTTGTGGAAAATCAACATTACTTAAAGCATTAAGTCGTATTTTAAATGTACAATCAGGGCAAGTTGTTTTAGATGGCAAAAATCTACATTCAACATCTACTAAAGAAATCGCAAAGAAAATTGCAATATTACCTCAGTCACCTGACGTTGCAGATGGATTAACAGTTGGAGAACTCGTTTCTTATGGCCGTTATCCACATCAAAAAGGATTTGGAAGATTATCAAAAAAAGACAAAGAAGAAATAGAATGGGCGCTTAACGTTACGGGCACTCATGATTTTAAATATAGAGCAATTAACGATTTAAGTGGTGGTCAAAGACAACGTGTATGGATTGCTATGGCACTCGCACAAAAGACAGATATCATATTCCTAGACGAACCAACAACATATTTAGATATTTCTCACCAACTCGAAATTCTAGAACTTGTACAAGAGTTAAATAAAGAACAAGGTTGCACAATTATTATGGTGTTACATGATATTAACCAAGCAATCAGATTCTCAGATCATTTAATAGCTATGAAAGCTGGAGATATTGTTGCTCAAGGCGAAACAGAACAAGTATTAACAAATGAAATTCTAGAAGAAGTGTTTAATATTGACGCTGAATTATCTACGGATCCTAGAACTGGGAAACCTATGCTTGTTACTTATAATCTTTTATGTAAACACTATACTAAGTTATAAAAGGATGGCAACATATGAGTCAATCAAAAACAGTTAAAGAAAATCGCTATCCAATTATCTTAACAGTTACAATTATTTTACTTGTAGCTGTTTTACTTCTGTCATTTTTATTTGGAGCAAAAGACACATCATTACAAATGGTATATAACGCAATATTTAATTATAATCCAAGTATCGAAGAACATAATATTTTAAGAGAGATAAGAATACCTAGGGAAATAGGAGCTGTTGTCGTTGGGATGGCACTTGCAGTATCTGGTGCAGTTATGCAAGGTGTTACTCGAAACGGATTAGCTGATCCAGGTTTACTTGGTTTAAATGCTGGAGCTAGTATGATGCTAGCTTTAACTTTAGCAGTTATTCCAAATGCAGGTTATTTCACCCTTATGTTTGCAGGATTTATAGGTGCAGGTATAGGTGGTATTCTTGTCATGAGCGTAGGCTCCTCTAAACGCGGTGGTTTTAACCCGATGAGGTTAGTATTAGCAGGTGCCGCAGTATCTGCATTATTGACAGCTGCAAGTGAAGGAATCGCATTGATATTTAGATTAAACCAAACTTTAACATTTTGGAGCGTTGGTGGCGTAAGTGGTACAAACTGGAAACAGCTTGCGATTTCTACACCGATTGTTCTAGTTATTTTAATTGTTTTAGTTATAATGAGCAGACAATTAACGATACTTAGCCTAGGAGATACACTATCAAAAGGATTAGGACAAAATAGTAATGTTGTGCGATATACAAGTTTAGTATCCACGATGTTTTTAGCAGGGATTGCTGTATCAATAGTAGGGCAAATAGCATTCGTAGGTTTGATGGTGCCACACATAGTAAGATTTATAGTCGGTACAGACTATAAACGTGTTATACCTTTAACAGCAGTAATGGGTGGTTTTATATTACTTTTAGCTGACATGATAGCACGAATGTTAGGAGAAGCTCCAATAGGTGCTGTAATTTCTATAATAGGTGTACCGTTCTTCCTTTATCTTGTAAGAAGGGACGGTAAGATATTATGATACATCCAAAAATAGTTAGAAAACAGAGAATAACACTTGTCGTTTTAATTATAGCATTAATCGCATCAATGGCATTCGCTATGACGACAGGCGAATTTAAGATGTCATTCATTCAATTCTTTAAAACACTATTTGGTCAAGGTAATGAACTAGATTCAATGGTATTGTATGAATTTAGAATGCCGAGAATGTTAATAACGATATTAGCTGGAGCAAGTTTAGCTTTAAGTGGAGCAATTTTGCAAAGTGTTACTAAGAATCCCCTTGCTGAACCAGGTATATTAGGTATTAATGCAGGAAGCGGGTTTATGATTGCTTTATTCTTAGTTGTCGGTACTGTACAACCAGGTGATTTTGTATATGTACTTCCAATGGTAAGTATGGTCGGTGGTATAGCGACGGCGATGGTTATATTCATGTTTAGTTATAAAAAAGGAGAAGGCATTAACCCCGTGAGAATGGTATTGATTGGTGTCGGCTTATCAACTGCATTGAGTGGTGCTTCCATTACAATTATGTCTACATTTGATCAAGATCAAATGGAATTTATCGCAAGATGGTTTGCAGGTAATATTTGGGGTGATGAATGGCCGTTCGTATTTGCATTTATACCATGGTTAATCATAGTTATGCCATTCCTATTTTATAAAGCTAATGTACTAAATGTACTCAGTACAAATGAACAAATATCGGTTTCATTCGGTATAAACAATAATAGAGAACGTATTTTACTCGTATTTTTAGCAGTCGTATTGTCATCTGCAGCCGTATCAGTAGCAGGTGGTATCGGATTTGTTGGACTTATGGGGCCGCATATTGCAAGAAGTATTGTGGGACCAAGACATCAACTATATTTACCAATAGCAGTATTAAACGGAGCTATACTCCTGGTTGTCGCAGATACAATTGGTAAAATAGTACTAGAACCAAATGGCTTGCCAGCAGGTATTATTGTAGCAATAGTAGGTGCGCCATACTTCTTATACTTAATGCAAAAATCAGCACATATATAATAATTTGAGATATCAATATTTATATTTAATAATAATCCCTAATCAGTTGGAAGATTTAATTCAACAGGTTAGGGATTTTTTTATTGTTGGAAAGTTAAATTATATTAAGTGTTTTAAAAACCTACTAATAGTGTAAAATATACACAAAAGAAAAGAGGAGAGGTATATGTACTGGGAAGTTTATGAAAGTAATCGTGTCCCTGAAGAAATTTTTCAGAGCTTGCAAAATACAAATGGAAAATTTAATTTGGCAGAACGACTGATATATTTTATCAAAGAAGGTAAATATAAAGAGTATTATTTATCAGGAATTATTGAGAATAAGGAAGTACTTGGAATAATTATTCATACACCACCGTTTCCAATACAAATTGTAATATTGAATAATGAAATGAAATTAATAGATTATATTTCAGAAAAACTTTCATCTTATTCCAATATTCAGATGGGTATTGCAGGTGATAAGGATTATACAATTAAACTAGCAGAAAAGTTATATAGTAACTGGTATATAGCAGTTCATGAAGGTGTTTATGTATGTCATAAAGTGATAAATAAATTCGATAATGTGAAGGGGCACTCCCGAATAACTAAAAATGAAGATATCATATTGCTGAAAAAATGGTATGAAAGTTTCATGATAGAAACAGGTCTAGTAACTGAATTGAAAAATTTAAATCGTGATGAAGAAAATAATATAATTTTGAATTGGATTGAAAATGAAGCTGGACAATTATTTATTGATAAAAATAAGGCGGTATCTTTCGTTAAATATTCAGGAGTTGGGGAAATATTTGCTCATGTTGCTATGGTTTATACGCCTCATGAATACAGAGGGAATGGCTATGCAGCTAAAAATGTATCACTCTTAACAAAACGTTTATTAGAAGATTATAAATATACGACATTATATACTGATCTTGAAAATCCCACCTCCAATAAAATTTATAAACAAATAGGTTATGAGCAAGTTGGAGAATTTGTAAAAATTTTACCAAAAAATGAAATAATGAGTTGAAAACGTTTCTAAAATCATTTTAGGGGTATAACTAATACTAGCAATAGAACTTTACATAGGAGGTGCAGTTGCCAGTGAGAAGATTAAAGAATTTTTTCCTAGGCTTATTCATCATAGTAGTAGTGGGCACGCTTCTTTTTATGTACTTGGATATTAGTCAAATAACAAGCTATCAACAGGAACTATTAAAATATAATTGGTTCCAACCGACATTGATTGCTTGTGCAGGGGTTTTAATATTCTTTGGTTTATTAATGTTCTTTGCAGCATTTAAACCGACACATAAGAAACCAGGCTTACATCGTGATTATGAGGATGGGCACATATACATTACTAGAAATTCGATTGAAAAATGTGTTTATCGTACAATCCAGAAATACGACGAAGTACGACAACCAAATGTTATAGCAAAGTTGTACAATAAGAAAAATAATTCTTATGCAACGATTAAAGCAGATTTCTTTGTTGTATCTGAAACGAATGGTATTCAATCATTAACGGAAAATATGAAGAACGATATTAAGCAAAATGTTGAGCATTTTTCCGAAATACCTGTCAAAAATATTGAAATTAATGTTAGAGACCAGAAAACAAGTGATACAAGAGTTTTATAGACTAAGGATAGGAGGTTCCGGTTATGCCAAATGAAAATCAAGATCCAAATCAACTCATTAATTTTATTAAAGAGTATAAATGGAGAATTGTTGGGTTTATTGCGATGTTAATATTAGCAGTTTTATTTTTAACAATTGGTTTTTGGAAAACGGTATTGATTCTTGTCCTATGTTTAATAGGTATAGGACTAGGGTACATTAAAGACTGTACTCAGCAGTTTTTAAATTTCTTAAACCGAATAAGTTAAACTGCATTATTAAATAATTAAAGAAACTATAAATTAAATTAAACTATTTTAAGGGAGAGATTCTATTATGGCAAATTTAGACAACAATAAAGCAAAAAGTAGTTACAATGAACAAACTGGTGTAAATGATCAAGTACGTGAAAACCAACAACAACAGCAAGAACAAGTTCAAGAACAACAATTTTCAAATACATTATCATTCTCTGATGAAGTAATAGAGAAAATTGCTGGTATTGCTGCTAGAGAGGTAAGAGGTATTTTAGATATGAAAGGCGGCTTTGCTTCTAGTTTAACTGACCGTTTCACATCTGGAAACAATGTAACACAAGGTGTTTCTGTAGAAGTAGGAGAAAAACAAGCTGCTGTAGATTTAAAAGTTATTTTAGAATATGGTGAATCAGCTCCGAAAATTTTCAAAAAAGTTGCTGACTTAGTAAAAGAACAAGTTAAACATATGACTGGTCTTGAAGTTGTTGAAGTAAACATGCATGTAGATGATGTTATGAGTAAGAAAGAATATGAACAAAAAAATTCTTCAAATGAAGATGGTCAATCACAAGGTAATAACAAAGAATTACAATAATGAATAAAAAACAGGCTGGGACATATCAATGTCTCAGCCTGTGTCATGTTTGTCAGGGGCGAGACTATGAAATCTTTTTTGAAAATAAGATTTCTGTCTTGCTCCCTTTTTTTATACTATTTTTGGTTGTTTTTTAATTGTTAAACATATCAATAAAGCGATAAAGCTAAGCGCTCCAGCTACATATAAGCTTGAAACTACATTAAAGTAAGTTACAAAAATACCACCTAATAATGAGCCAGCTCCGATACCAGCGTTTAAGCTAGACATATTCCAACTCATCGCTGCACTAGTATCTCCTTCTATTTGAGAAATAATACCTATTTGAACTGGTGGGTTAGAACCCCATTGTACGATATTCCAAACGAATACACCCATTAGAGTGATGATTAATATAGGTAAGAAAGATTGGAATATAAACATAAGTACTGTATATGTACTTAATGATATGATTAACCAGTTTTTACTACCTATAGCATCAGTAATATAACCGCCCAGAGATGTACCTAAAATTGCTCCGATTCCTGCGACTAATAGTACAAGAGAAACAATATTTAAGTCATAACCATATATAGATAATAATGGGCTAATATATGTGATAACAACATAGTTTGCAGCAAGTATTAGAAATGTAATGCTTAAATATTTGACTACTTCTAAAGGCTGTAAGATCTTATAACTATGATTTTGAGGTGTAGGCTCATCAGCATTATTTATTTTGTCACTAGAAATATTAATAGAAATTAGAATAAATGCTACTACGCCAACTAAACAAATAAATAGAAAAGTCATTCTCCAACCAACAAGGTCTCCGATCTTAGTACCTAAAGGAACACCTAAAACGTTTGAAGCGCTAAAACCTGTATAAACAAGACCTATCATTTTCCCGCGTTGACTTGGTTTTGAATAAATAACAGTTAAAGCTAAAATTTTAACAACAATGATTGCAGCAGCGGCAGATGATAATACTCTCCCAATCACTAAAATTGTAAAATTAGGTGAAAATGCGATAATCCCGTTACCGATAATAAATAAAATCATGCTAATCATTAATACTAATTTAGGTGAAAAATTCTTTGTAAGCTTAACAAGTATCGGACCACTAATAGCGAATGTTAATGCATAAACAGTTACAAGTTGTCCTACAATTGCTTCTGATATATTCATATCTGCACTCATCAGTGTTAAAATACCAGCAATCATCAATTCAACCATTCCTACTACAAAAACACTCAACATAAATGTGACTAATCGTGATTTTGACATTTTATTACTCCTTCTTTTTTACATATAAACATGATTATAACAGTGTGATATGCAAAAATACAGACAAAATTTAATAACCGGACGATTGAGAATTCAACTCATAATATATGTATAAAAATATAGTAGAACATGATTAAACAAGGGTTAATATACGTGAAATATACAAATTATTGAATGATTAAAATATATTAGTGACTTGAAATAAGACTATTTAATTATAAATAGTCTTATTTATTATATATTCTCCCGATTTTTAATGACAGCGCTTACAAAAAAATATATAATAAAAATAGGAAAGAATAGGATTGAATATTTATAAAATATTGTGTATAGTTAATCTTGCGTAAAGGAGCATACATATGAAAGAAACAAGTGTTTTAGTTGGTAGATTAAAATTTATAATATTATCGTTACTAGGAATTTATTTATTTTTAATACCTGTCTCAGTAACAGATGAGGACGGGAAGACTTCAACAAGTCTGCCAGTAGCGTTTTTAGCTAATAAAACTTTAGAGTTTTTAGGCAATTCATCAGGATTAATTATCATGTTATTAATATCAGTATCTGCGATATTAACGATTATTTATTCTACAGTATTCAAGACTTCTACAAAACGTACTATCACGAATGAACTTTTTAATGTTAATTGGATTTGGGTAGTTATTAGAATTTTAGGAGCACTGTTTGCAATCTCGGTATATTTTAATGTCGGTCCCGGGGTTGTGCTTAATGAAAATACTGGGGTAATGGTTTATAACGACTTATTACCAACATTATTAGCGGTATTTTTCTTTGCTGGATTGTTTCTACCATTATTAATGGATTTTGGTTTATTAGAATTTCTAGGCCCAATGTTTGCGCCAGTTATGAGACCATTATTTAAATTACCAGGTAGATCAACAGTTGATAATTTAGCTTCATTTATTGGAGATGGAACAGTAGGGGTTATGATTACGAGTCAACAATATGAACAAGGATTTTATACAAGACGTGAAGCGACAGTTATTGCAACAACATTTTCAGTTGTGTCAATTACATTTGCTATTGTTATTGCTCAAACGATAGGGCTTGTAGACCACTTCTTTAAATTCTATTTATCTGTAATTATAGCTTGTGTTGTAGCCGCATTTATTATGCCAAGAATATGGCCACTTAAACAAATACCGGATCAATATTCAAATGGTAGTACTGAAAAATTAAATGAAACGATTCCTAAGACACACAATCCATTAACATGGGGTTTTCAACAAGCCACTGATAAAGCAGTTGTGTCTCCGGGATTAAAACAATTTTTCATTAATGGTATAAAAACTGTATTAGATATGTGGTTGGCTGTATTGCCAGTCGTAATGGCTATCGGTACATTGGCTACAATTGTAGCAGAATATACACCGTTATTTAGTATATTAGGTGCACCGTTTGTACCATTATTAGAATTAATGCAAATACCTTATGCACATGAAGCTTCAGAAACTTTATTAATAGGGTTTGCTGATATGTTCTTACCATCATTATTAATTAGTGATGTGCCTAGTGATATGACAAGATTCATCGTCGGAGCATTGAGCATCTCGCAATTAATCTACTTATCAGAAGTAGGGGGCGTTATTTTAGGATCTAAAATACCAGTCAGTTTAGGTAAGTTATTTATGATTTATATTATACGTACAATCATTGCATTACCTATTATTGTTATCATGGCTCATATATTCTTTTAATTAAAAGAGAGTGCTGAGAAATCTCATTTTGGTAAAAAGATTTTGTATGCCCACCTCAGCAAGGATGCCTGTATAAATAAAAAGTCCGAGACATTTATAAATGTCTCGGACTTTTTATTATGAATGCTTATGCTTTATTGTGCATATAAGTCTAATTATTTTTATTTAGGGTCTAGTGATGTTTCAACTTTAGCAATTGCGAGTTCAGAACCTAGCATTGGTGAATCGCTTTGTTCATTCTCGGATTTATCATCTTCAGATTTATCATCACGATTATGTGCTTGTTTAAAAGCATCACTTGTTTTCCAAGCTTCGAAGTCTTCTAAAGTTTCCCACCACATATTTACATGTAATAAATCATGTTCTTCTATATCTTGCATATTCCAAGTTTCAACTTTAATGAAACCTTTCATTTCTTGTAATGCGCCACCTTTAGTAAACATTGGTGCTAATTTTTCTGCATAGCCTTTTTTCATTTTAATTCTATTCGTTACAACATACATCTAAATCACTCCTATTGTTTTGGTGTTGGGTTTGTAGCCCAAATTTGTGCTGTTTTCATGAAAGTTCTAGGTTGAAGTTTTAACTGAGATACAACGACATCTGCCACGTCTTCTGCATGTGTCATCGTTTCTTCTTGTAACTTAGGTTCTCCAATTAAATCTGTGAGAACAGCTGAAGGTGTTAAATAAGAAACTCTAATATTATGTTTTCTCATTTCTTGCATAATTCCTTCAGTCATTCCAATGACTGCATATTTTGTAGCAGCGTAAATACTGCTTGTAGCATTAGCTTTAAGTCCTGACATTGAAGCGATATTTATAACATCTCCGCTTTTTTGTTTAACTAAATAAGGGAGAGATTCTTGTAGTACATAGTATATTCCTTTGACGTTAGTATCAAAAAGTTGGTCAAACTCTTCTTCATCTACTTCTAAAAAAGGATTGTTTTTCATAACGCCTGCATTATTAATAACAATATCGATAGAACCGAGTGCATGGTGAGCATCTTCTATAAATTTTTGTACATCATTTTTGCGAGCAATATTAGCGTCTTTATAAAATATATTTACATCAAATTCTTTTAGTTCATCAGCAGTTTCTTTTAGAGTATCAAGATTCCTACTTGTGATTGCAATATTAACACCTTCACGTGCTAAAGCAATTGCGATAGATTTACCGATTCCTCTAGAACCGCCTGTGATAATGGCGTTTAAGCCTGATAAACTTCTTAACATAATTGGCATCACTCCTTAACTCTATGTTAGCACGCTATGAAAAAGTAGCATAATATTTTAACTACTTAGAAAGGAGAGATACAGAAATTTTATTTAAAAAAGATTTCGTCGCACCCCCCCAGTCATCTACTGCTATTACAATAAATTAGGCTGAGACAAAAATATGTCTCAGCCTGTTTATTATTTCTAAGTATTATTTAGTTAATTCGTTATAAATTTTCTTATCGGCATGTGTATATATAATGTATTCTTTATCGTCTGTATTAATAATGACACGATTTGTTTTACCAAAAGTTGAACCAATTCTTACAACGTGATCTTGGTCTTCATTAGACAATGCATGAATGTCTTGATCTTCCTTAACCTCTTTGATTTCGTCATTTGGAATAGTAATGTCAGCTACTCTCCAGTGAATATGAACTTGATTATTATCCTTTGATACTCTCATTGCCATATCTAACACATCCTTTTGTTTGATAGCTATATCATAACGTATTATGAATTCGTTTTCAATAGAAAACAGTAAAAATGTGTTACCTTTTTAAAACAATGTGTCATACTAATAAAATAAGTATTTTTATGCAATATACTGTATAACTATTTACATTGTGCAAAAAGTATTATATGATGTTATTTATAAATAAAAAGGAGTTGGTTTCATTGGGACGAAGTTATCAAAGTTAAAAGATTTATATCAGACAAGTTTTTTAAAAGAGGTTGATTTTTCTAAAGATGAGTTAGAACAACTTATTGAATTAGCTGAAGAACTAAAATTCAAGGAAAAACATCACATACCTCAACGTTTTTTAAATGGTAAACATATTGCTTTATTGTTTGAAAAACAATCAACTCGTACACGCGCAGCATTTACTGTAGCAGCTACTAAAATGGGGGCACATGTATCTTATCTCGGTAAAGAAGATTTACAACTTGGCAGAAAGGAATCAATTGAAGATACTGCAATTGTATTAGGGTCTATGTTTGATGGGATAGCCTTTAGAGGTTTTGAACAACATACTGTTGAAGATTTAGCTAAATTTTCTAACGTACCAGTTTGGAACGGTTTAACAAATGAATGGCATCCTACTCAAATGTTAGCTGATTTCTTAACTATCAAAGAATATTTTGGTACTTATGAGAATAAGACAGTTACGTTTGTAGGCGATGGACGTAATAATGTTGCTCATTCACTATTAGTTACAAGTGCAATATTAGGCGTTAATATTCATATCGTAGCGCCGGTAGAATTACAACCAGAAGAAAGCGTACAACAACAAGCGATAGAATTAAGTGAGTTATCTGGAAGTGAAATATTGATAACAGATAACATTCAAGAGGGTGTATATGGCAGTGATGTAATTTATACAGATGTATGGTGTTCGATGGGTGAAGAAAATCAATTAGAAGCTCGTTATGAATTGTTAAAAGATTACCAAGTAAACCAACGATTAATTAATTTAACAGAACAGCCAAATACTTTATTTTTACATTGTCTACCTGCTATACACGACTTAAACACAGAAATGGGCGAACTTTGTTTTAATAAATTTGGTGTAACAAATATGGAAGTAACTGACGATGTATTCAGATCAAGTTATTCAAGAGTATTTGAACAAGCCGAAAATAGAATGCATACTATAAAAGCTCTCTTAGCAGCAACATGTGGAGAATTGTATTAATAATTAAGTTTAAATAATCGATAGTATGGTTAAATAAAAAATCGTTTCGCTATTTCTAACGAAACGATTTTTCTATTTGTTTTTTATTAGTTTTCTTCTGTTTTTCTTCATTTCCATGTATTTCGAGTAACTATATATGATGATACTAATCCATATAAAAATGAAAGTAATAAATTGATTAATATCAAAATGTTCATTTAAAAGGAATATACCTAAGAAGAACATAATGGTCGGTGCAATATATTGTAAAAATCCTGTTAAAGATAATGGGATTTTTCTTGCGCCAGCACTAAACAGTACAAGTGGAGTAGCTGTTACTACACCAGCTAATAATAACCAAGCGCTAGAAGTATTCATACCAAATGTAATATTATTCGTTTCAGATAAATAATAGATATAAATCAATGCAGCAGGTAAAGTTACAATACATTCTATTGTAATACTACTGAAAGCATCAATATCTACTACTTTTTTAATTAATCCATATAGCGCAAATGAGACAGCTAACAAGATGGATACTGTTGGAAATTCTCCAACTTGAAACGTCATAAATAGTACACCTATGAAAGCAAGTATAATCGCAATCCATTGTGCAATAGAAAATCGTTCGCCTAAAAATATAAAAGCAAATAATATACTGACTAATGGATTTATATAATAACCTAAACTAGCTTGTAGCACATGATGGTTATTAACAGCCCATATAAACGTACCCCAATTTAATGTAATAATATATCCGGCTGCTATGATAGCGATTAGCATTTTTTTGTTTTTGAATAACTTTGTTGTCGCATTTTTAAACATATTTAACTGTCTGGTTACTGTCAATAGTATAAGCATAAATACTACTGACCAAAGAACGCGGTGTGCAAGTATTTCAAATGGACCAATCTCGTCAACGAGATTCCAATATAAAGGCAGCACACCCCATATAGTATAGGCTAACCCAGCTAATAGTATGCCTTTTTTATTTTCTGACATAAATTAAGACTCCCAATGTGACTGAACTACTTCAGCTTGGTCGTGATAAATGTTCGATGCAATATTAGCTAAAAGTCTAGCTGTGCGATTATCTATATCGAATCTAGGTGATAATTCTGCTATGCTTATACTCGTACTTTTATTTGAATTCGTAACTAATTGTAGAATAGTTTGTACAATTTGAGGTTGTAATCCCATAATGCAAGGAGCGCTTACAGCAGGGGCATAACTTACATCAATTGAATCTGTACACAATGTAATCATAATTTCATCATATTCTTCTATAAAAGAGCTTATAGAAGTGATTGTCTCAATTGAAAGATGACTTCTTAATTCGTCTTCAAGAATATATCGAACGCCGTATTCATCAGCTCTTTCAAAAAGAGCTTTTGTATTACCATTTTTCTGAATGCCTAGAACAAAGTAGCCTACTTGATCATCTTGGTCCAATATTTGTTTAAACATTGTTCCTGAAGATGGTTGTTTATCATAATCTCTCATATCAAAATGAGCATCAATATTTATTATGCCTATTTTTTTGTCCTTATTTGCTTTTCTAACACCTAAATAGTGACCATATAGGATTTCGTGACCACCGCCTACAAGTACAGTGTAATGGTTATATGGAAGAATTTGAGATAATTTGTCTCCAAGTTCAGCTTGAGCTTCCTCGAGTTTAGTTTTATGACAAACGACATTACCGTAATCTGTTAAGTGTAAATATTCGTTATGAATAGGCAAGGGACTTAATGCTTTTCTAAAATGTTTAGGTCCATCGACCGCTCCTGTTCTTCCATTATTACGAGCGACACCTTCGTCACATTCAAAACCAATGAGAGCCATATTAATTTGATCGTCAAACTCTTTTATTGGTTCAATTGCTTCTTGCTCTAAGTTAACTGTGTCTATAATTTGATGATATCTAAAAGCAGAACGTAAAGTTTCGCTATCTGTTCTACCAGTCCATTCATCTTTGTTGACAGCTTTATACATAACAAATACCTCCTTGGGATGATACAATTATTTTTACTAATATTAGTTTATCATGTATGATATTCTTATGTTTTAATTAATGCTCAATTATTTTATAAGAAAGAAGTGTCTTTTATGAGTAGCAAGGAAAATAAAGCAAAAAGGCCCAGGAGTGATTCTATGAAATGGATATATGGTCTCTTAGCAGTTTGCTTAATGTTTCTAGTAGCATGTGATAATGAAACTTCTACGAATACAAATAAATCAAACCAAGACGAAAAAACTTCAGAAACGAACGCAAATAAGAAAAAAACAACGGAAGAAAAGACGACTGAGAAAAATAGTAGTCAAGAAACAGAAACGAACGAAAATACAAATCAGAATAATAATGAAGCTATTAATAACGAAAATGAATCATCGGAAGAAATTCCGATTGAAGAAAATGTTAATGGTGTTAAACCGAATCGTAATTCAGGGGAAAGTGAATTTGATACTGAGACTTATTCAAAAGCAAGAAATTGTTTATTGAATCAAGGTGATTCTCAAGCGGAGTGTGATGAAGTTGAAAACACAATTGAATTTACTCGAGCTTGGCAAAATTTAAGTCATGATGGGTATTTATGTAATGATGAGGGCTGTCAATTACCTGAAGAAAATCAGGACACTAATGAAAACAATCAACAACAGTCTCCTAACGAACAGAGTAATCAATCGCGAGATAATACTCCAAGTCAGGAAACACCTTCTTCAGAAGATGACTCTAATAAACAATCTCATGAAGATTTGAATAGACAAAACAGCAATAATGACTCAGAGCAAGAACCCAAACAGTCTAATCTGCAAAATAATCAACAAAATGAAAATAAAGCAGCAAGTTAATGATTAACCAAAAAGCGCTCGTCAATTTTGACGAGCGCTTTTTGGTGTGAAATAAGGGGGTTATTTCAACAATGGTATAGGGTTATGTTTAATATGACTTACACTGTTATTGTACCAAGTGTTATATAGAAATCAATGAATATGTGATTTAATTCACATAATTGTCAATAAATCTTTTCTACCGTGATTTAAATCACAACAAAGTCACAAAGTGTTCGTATACTTGTTCGCTTTATTATGTTAAAATTAATAAAGAAATTTATAGAAACGAGGAAAACTAATATGACGGGAAAAACACATCTAGCTTGCGGTATATTCATCGGGTCATCATTAAGTATTTATTATGGAGAGGATATCTTTACGTCTTTTACAATTGTCAGTTTATGTGGAGTGGCTAGTTTAGTACCAGATATTTGTCATTTTAAAAGCAATATAGGTAGAAAGCTTTTTCCTTTAAGTTTAATTATACGCACAATTTTTGGACATAGGACTTTTACACATTCATTACTATTTCTATTTTTAATATTTTGGGGGTTAAAGGCAATTGAAGCTCCTGAGCCATATTTAGTATCTATTATAATGGGGATGCTATCACATATTATTTTAGATATGCTTACACCTAGAGGCGTAAAATTATTCTATCCAATTAATATATCTGTAAAAATGCCCTTTGTATTTAGGACAGGCGGAGTAGTTGATTTAAGTCTTTCAACAGCATTTACCGCTATTACAGTGGTATTATGGTGGAAAGATATTTATAGATTATTTTTATAAAAATAAATATTTAAAAGTGAAGGGAGTGGGGTGGGAATCTCCTTTTAGTAAAAATATTTCATAGTCACCCTTGCCTATATTAAAGAAACAGTCCGAGACATTTATATATGCCTCGGACTGTTTTATAATACTTATGTTATTTACTGAATTTGTCTTTAAGATCTTTACCTTTGTCTTTGGCAAAATCTTTACCTTTTTCAGTATACTCGTCTTTGTTTTTGTCTACCTGTTCTTTACCTTTGTCAACTGCTTGATCTTTTGCGTCGTTAAATTTGTCTCCTAAACTCATAATAAAATCCTCCTTGACCTATTAGATATAGGATTATTTGTGTTATAGAATCTACACATTATATATCATACCCATATTTTACTTCTGTAATCATTTAAATTTTAATTATTTTATGATATTTTTAGACAAATCATTCTAAAGTCGTATAATGATAATGAGTCAAATTTTGGAGGTATTATAAATGCTAGATGAAACAATCTTAAAGCAACACGGGCAAGGTCACATTTTAGAATATTGTAAAATGATGAGCCAAAGCGAAAAAGAACAGCTACACATAGATATGGACAGAATAGATCTAGATGAAGTAGATAAATTATATGAAGATGTTTATGTAAATAGAAAAATGATTGAAATAGCAGATGATGTAGAACAAATTAATTATGACATTAAAGAAAACTTACCTGAAGAGAAATTAGCAGAGTACCGCTCATTAGGTTTAAGTGCAATTAAAGAAGGTAAATTTGCAGTTTTACTTATGGCTGGTGGCCAAGGCACGCGTTTAGGTCATAAAGCACCTAAGGGCACTTTCTCATTTAATGATAAAAGTTTATTTGAAAGACAAGCAGAACAGTTAAATAAATTATTCGAAGAAACTGGAACACCTATTCATTGGTACATCATGACGAGTGATATTAATCATAAAGATACACTATCTTTCTTTTTAGAAAATAATTATTTTGGTTATGATGAATCTTATATCCACTTTTTCAAACAAGACCATGTTGTAGCCCTATCAACAGAGGGGGAACTTGTATTAGATAAAGATAAACATATTATGCGTACCCCGAATGGAAACGGTGGCGTTTTTAAATCATTAGAAAAAGCTAATTTATTAAATGAAATGAAAGACAATGGTGTAGAATACTTATTCTTAAATAATATTGATAATGTGCTAGTTAAAGTATTAGATCCAGAATTTGCCGGTTTTATAAAAGAAAAGGATTGTGACATTACAACTAAATCAGTACAAGCATATCCAGACGAAAAAGTAGGTCGTATAGTATCTATTGATGATAAAAAACAAGTCCTTGAGTATTCAGAATTACCTGAAGGTGAGGTTAATAAATTAGAAAACGCTAATATTGGAATTCATGCCTTTAAATTAGATTTCTTAATTGAAGCGGCTTCTAAACCACTTCCTTATCACTTAGCGATTAAAAACCTTAAGCAAATAGATGAAGATTTTAGTGTAATAGAAAAAGAAACTTTAAAATTCGAATTATTTTATTTTGATATTTTCCAATATGCAAATTCATTTGCTACACTACAAGTAGATAGAAAAGAAGAATTTAGTCCATTAAAAAATAAAGAAGGAAAAGATAGTATAGAAACAGCACAACAAGATCTAGAAGCAAATCAATTATTGTAAAAGAGGTAAGTGAATGGAACAGTCTAGTAATGCAAAATCTCATCACAAAAAAGAAGGAAAAGTGAAAGAGGCCTTTAAAGATATTATGCCTCTTTCCTTTGGAGAAGAAGTGGGAAATGCAGTATCACATGGAGTACCAGCTTTTATACTGTTATTCTTTTTACCATATGCAGCAGTTGCAAGTTATATACAAGATGGTGCACTAAAATCAACAAGTGTGTCTATTTATATTATTAGTATCATGCTTATGTTCTTATCATCAGCAGTTTATCATTCTATGTCTACTTCGTCTCCGCAGAAATATATTATGCGAATTATAGATCATAGTATGATTTACATTGCAATATGTGGAACATATACCCCTATCGCTTTGTCTCTAGTAGGCGGATGGTTAGGTTGGGTCATAATGGGTGTCCAATGGGGCATAACAATATGGGGCATAGTTTATAAATCTACTGCTAAAAATGTTAATCATAAATTGAGTTTATCAATGTATTTAATAATGGGATGGATGGGTGTTCTTATGCTACCGTCTATTATTAATAAAACATCTCTTCTATTTATGTTATTTATACTTTTCGGTGGTATTAGTTACACAATTGGTGCATGGTTCTATGCACAAAAAGATAAAAAGTATTTCCATATGATTTGGCATTTCTTTATATTGATTGCATCCATATTTCATTTCATTGCAATAATGTACTTTATGTAGGAGGTAAGTCATGAATTACCGTTTGTATTATATTGTTTTGACAATTATTATAATGATTCAATGCTATTTCTTTTATTACTTTGTATTTAGTGATGGTAGAGCAAGCGGTTTACAATTCATGGGTGTCATTTCCCTTATATTTGGTCTTTGTTTACTTTATGTCATGATTTTATTGATCAAACATCAAAAAAGAAATAACCAACAAAAATTTAATGAACATATAAAAACCGATGAAGATAGACGATTAAAATAAAATATAAAATATTAATGAAAAGGTCTGAGACATAAAAATTGTCTCAGACTCTTTTGTTATATTGGCAGTAGCTGACTGGAAAATGCGCTTATATTAAACTTTTCAAACCTAGTCATCCTTGCCGGAGCGGGACTACGGAATCTTTTGAAAAAATAAGGATTCTGTCCTGCTCTCCTTTCTTATTTTTCATTAACTTTTTAAAAAATGGGTAAAACATATATATAAGCTATTTTTGAAATAGAAGGGGGCTTTAAAGATGACAAAAGAAAGAAAATATGAAGCGTTCCATCGAGAGGTACTTAATGAAAATGAAGAAAAACAAGGCGAGCAAGTAGAAGAAAGATTTGGTCACGAGAATATCGATCAGGCGGATGATAAATATGTAGATATGTCTCAAGATGAAATTCAAAGCAAAAATGAGATAGAAAATAACTTGTTTAAACAACTGGATGAAATTGTTGATAATGGAGCTACTTTAGAAAGACAGCAAAAAGCAACAGAATTACACAAAGAATGGTTAACATATAGCTGGCCGACTTATACAGAAGAAAGACATCTTGAAATGGTGGAGATGTATGATGAAGATGCAAGATTTAGAGAGTATTTCGGGGAAGAAAGATCAAGAGTGCTTATCACAGCTGTTAGGCATGTACTAGAAAATTAAACAAATTTAAACCAATTAATAAACTTGATTACTTGGTGTTCAGCTTTTAAAAAGCTTTTAACTATGCTGAACGCCAAGAATGATTGTTATTTTAATTGGTTTTATTATTTTTATCGTTGTATTTTTTTTGGTTTAATATGTAGAATTAGCGTAAGAGCAATTTTACAAGGAGATGGATATGATGAAAAAGCTTTTCAAAAATGGCACAATCTATACAATGATAAATCCTGATGATACATATAAAGGCGTAATTGTTAATCAGAACAAGGTTCAAAAAGTTTTGGACCAAGATGATTTAAATCGAATAAATGAAAAAGAATACGAAGTTATTGATTTAAAAGGCGAAACAATGTTTCCAGGGTTTGTGGAAACGCATATCCATGTGATGGGAACTGGTGTATGGTTGTCTTCCGTAATTTTAAATGGAGAAACGAATATTGAAGAAATTAAAAATAAAATCAAATTAAAAGCTGAAAAATTATCTGAAGGTGAATGGCTTGTTGCTGAAGGCTATGATGAAAATTTGCTTGATGGTATACGTTTGAATAAACATGATTTAGATGAACTATGTAAAGACAATCCTGTTATCGTAAAACGTGTATGTAGACATGCTGCTTTTGTTAATTCTAAAGCTTTAGAATTATTAAATATTGATCATCATATTCAAAATCCTGAAGGTGGATCATATGAAAAAGTAAACGGCGAGTTAACAGGGTGGATATACGATACTGCAATGGAACCTTTTGAAGAACTTTCCATGACTGAAGATGAAAAATCTTTAACTAGACATTTAACAAATGCTGTTGATTATTTATATCAATTTGGCGTGACTGGCGCACATACTGAAGATTTAGGTTATTATAATGATTATAAAGATGTATTAAACGCATATAAAACAGTTATAGGAGATAAACAACATCAAAAACCATTTAAAGTTAGACTGTTAAGACATTTTAGTGTGTATGAACAAATGATACAAGACGGTGCTACATTTGTAGAAAATTGGCTAGAGCCAGACGCGATGAAGTTTTACGCTGATGGGGCATTCGGTGGGAGTACAGCATTAATGAAAGAACCTTACTCGAATGATCCGAGCGGGAAAAATTATGGTCTAGCTATTTATACACCGGAAGCTCTAGATGAGAAAGTAAAACTTGCAAGAAAGCATAATGGTGCTATAGCTGTTCACATGATAGGAGATAGGGCTTGCGAAATGGTATTGGATGCGATAGAAAACAATCCAGTTCCAAACGGCTTAAGAGACCGTTTAATCCATATTAGTACGTTAAATGAAGAATTATTAGAACGTGTTTCAAAATTACCTGTTATATGTGACGTTCAACCACAATTTATAACAAGCGATTTTCCATGGGTTGAAGACAAAGTAGGTTCAGAAAGAGCGAGGTATTTATATCCATTTAAATCAATGTTGGAACGTAATATTATAATAGGTGGAGGTTCAGATGCTCCGATAGAAATACCTAATCCAATTTTAGGGATTCATGCTGCTGTTAATAGACAATCATATGGACAAGATGGTGCATATTTTATTGAGGAGGCTTTACCTGTTTTTGATGCAATTGGTCTTTATACAACTCAGGCGAGTAAGATAGCTCAAACTACTGAGAAAACTGGGTTGATTAAAGTAGGTTATGAAGCGGACTTCACAGTATTAAATAAAAATCCATTTGAAATTGATAAAAAAGAATTAGCTACAATTCAGGCAACAAAAACAGTTGTAAATGGGGAAATTGTATATGAAAGAGAGTAAATTATGACTAAAAATAAAGGCATTGTATTAGCGCTTGTATTAATCATGTTTATGAGCGCTATTGAAACATCTATTGTTTCTTTGGCTACACCAACGATGCAAAAAGATTTTGGTATTGGTACAGAAGTAGCATTGATATTTACTGTTTATTTAATGGCAGTTGTATTCATGACACCAATAGTTGGTGAGTTAGTAAAGAGAATAAATATTAAGTATGTTGTTTTACTAGGTATCTCCACCTTTATTATAGGTAGTATACTTTGTGGACTTACAGAAATAACGCAAAGTTTTACACTTTTAGTTTTTTCTAGAATTATTCAAGGTATGGGAGCAGGTGTGATGATGACACTTGGCCAAGTCGTTCCTAAACTTGCTTTCCCTATACCTAGAAGATATAAAGTGATGGGAATAGTAGGAAGTGTTTGGGGTATTTCTAGTATTGTAGGACCATTACTTGGTGGCGCAATATTAGAATCCTTAAACTGGAGTTTCTTATTCTATATCAATATTCCAATCGCTCTTATTTCAATGTGGCTTGTTATTAAGTATTTTAATTTTGAACAAGATACAATTGAAAAAACGAGATTGGATTATAAAGGCCTAATTGTATTCTATGGAGCTGTTGCTAGTTTCTTGTGTATTGTTTCTGAACAAGTTCCTTCCATAGTAAGAATACTAAGTATTGTTACTTTAATTGTTTTTATATTTTTACTATTTAAAGTTGAGAAGAAAGTTAAAAATCCATTTGTTCCGATAGCATCTATTAATAAGAAAATAATACTCGTATTATTTACAGATTTGATTTATTCAACAATGCTGATGGGATACACTATATTTATGCCTATATACCTACAAAATGAACAAGACTTTACGCCATTGCAAAGTGGACTACTCATTTTCCCTATGTCTGTAGGTTGGCTAATTATTACTTTTGTTTTAGGTAAATTAGATAAGTTGGCTTTGAAATTTATTTATATGTTAGCTTTCTTAGCAATGTTTGTAGGGGCGTTTGCCATCTTAACAGGTGTTGAAATGATTGCTATTATACCTTTTGCTGTATTTGTAATGGGAACTTCATTTGGAACGGTATATACAAAAGATGTCGTAATTGTTCAAGAAGAGTCACCACCTCAACATTTAGGTTCAATGATGTCTATTTATACATTGTTCAAAACAATCGGAAGTACAACAGGTTCATTAATTGTTGCATCTATATTTGCATTAAACGTCCCGTTTTTAGCATATGGTATTCAAAATATTATGTTATACATCATGTTAATTGTAGTGATATTAACATTTGTATGGGCGATTATTTTTAAAGAAGTTAAAAGTTAGATTTAATTTGTATGTAAACATATTTAAAAGGAGTAGCGCTTTATGAGAAGAAAAAACAAACGCTTTGATATTTTTCATTTGCTAGCGATACTAGCTATCGTAGGTATATTTACTATATCTGGTGCTATATTTATCGTGCTACTTTCCTTTGGTATGTTTGGATTAAGCAGAATACTTATATATTATGGTTTAGCAGAGTTTAACTATAATAAAAGCATGATTGACAATTTAATTTATTACGGCAGTTATATACTATTCGGATATTTCACTTTAGTAGCCATTGAATTGTTGCTAGATAGGTTTAAAACCAAATTAAATGATAACCCTTATTTTAAAGGTATGACATTTCACTTATTAACGATATCGGTGAGCACCGTTATGTTTTATTTTTGCGTTCATATTTACTATTCTCAAATTAAAATTGATTTTTGGGTAATTTTGATCATAATCACGATTCTGTACATCTGTACTGAAATATTCTATCCAGAAAGTAAAAATTTAAATAAATAGAACGTTTATTTTGATTTCCGAAATAAATTAGTGCATAATAGCTAAGGTATATTTAGAAGGAGATGAAACCATGGACGTTCAGGATATTTCAAAAGGTAAAAGAAATTTAGTTGTCGCTGTCATGTTAGTCAGTGCTTTCGTGGCTATTTTAAACCAAACTTTATTAAACACAGCGATACCTGAAATCATGGTGCATTTAAATATTGATGCTAACCAAGGGCAATGGTTAATGACAGGATTCATGCTAGTCAATGGTGTTATGATACCTGCCACTGCATTTTTAATGGACAAATTTAATACGAGACCACTTTATTTAATGGCGATGCTATCGTTTACGATAGGTACGGTAGTTGCTGCTTTAGCACCTACTTTTAGTGTTTTAATGTTAGCAAGAGTACTTCAAGCGATGGGCGCAGGTGTTATGATGCCACTTATGCAATTCGTACTATTTAATTTATTCCCTAAAGAAAAACGTGGTTTTGCAATGGGTATGGCAGGTCTTGTTATTTCATTCGCACCTGCAATAGGACCAACTTTATCAGGTTACTTAGTTGATAATTTTAGTTGGAGAAGTCCGTTTTATTCAATTATTCCATTTGCAGTAGTAGCATTGAGTTTTGGAGCGAAATATTTAACTAATATTTCTAAACCAAAAGATGTTCATTTAGATGTACCATCAATTATATTATCAACAGTAGGGTTTGGTGCCCTCTTATATGGATTTAGTAGTGCAGGATCGATGGGCTTTTCATCACTAACTGTTATTGTTTCATTAATAATAGGTATAGTGACAATCGTAATATTCCTAACAAGACAATTAAAATTAACAAATCCATTATTAAATATCAGAGTGTTTAAATATAAAACATTCGCTTTAACTACAGTTATTAGTGTATTTACTATGATATCTTTAATAGGACCATCTTTATTAATGCCAATGTATATGCAAGATGCTAGAGGATATTCAGCGCTCATTTCCGGTTTATTATTATTACCTGGGGCAATTATTACTGGTGTAATGTCACTTGTAACAGGTAGATTATTCGATAAATATGGTGCTAAATGGTTAGCGATAACAGGTTTTACAATTATAACGATTACAACGTTTATGCTGGCATTTATGAGTACAGACACTTCATTAGTATATTTAATTGTAGTATATACTATTAGAATGTTCGGCGTATCGATGATAATGATGCCTGTAAATACAGCTGGTTTAAATGCAATACCAAACGACTTATTATCACATGGTACTGCTATGATGAATACATTACGTACAATTTCTGGTTCGATCGGTACAGGTATATTAGTAACAATCATGTCAATTGGTGCTAAAAACTTTAACCCATCAAAAGAACAATTTGAAGCGGCAAGCGCTGGAAATAAAGCTGAGATATTGCAATCTCAAGCAATGATACACGGTATTAATACTGCATTCCTAGTATTAACTGTAATTGTATTTTTTGGTATAGTACTTTCTATGTTTATAAAAACAGAGAACAAACACCAAAATACAAGAATTCCAAATCATTCAAATTAAATTTAAAAGAAGCAGGCTAAGACATTTAATTAATGTCTCGCCTGCTTTTTTTGAACAATAAACTAACAATTAATCTATATTTTTTGTTACACTGAATATGATACGAATAGATTAACAAGAAGAAGGGAAGTAGTAGCATTGTTATCTGTAGAACAGGTTAAAGAATTAGTTGGGGAGTTACACGACCCGATAGTAGATGTACCAATTAAAGAAACTGGTGGAATTGTAGAAGTTAGCGTTAAAGAAGAAAAAGAACACATTAGTGTTAAAATAGCGATTGCCAAGATGGGTGGACAACCGCAACTTGATTTACAAATGGAAATTGTAGACCTATTAAAAGACAACGGTGCTAAAACTGTTGGAATACGTTTCGATGAATTATCTGAAGAAACATTAGAAAAATTCAAAGGAATAATGGAAGAACAAACAATAGAAGGATTATTATCTAAAGATAATCCGGTTGAATTTATAGCAGTAGCTTCTGGTAAAGGTGGAGTTGGTAAATCAACTATTGCCGTAAACTTAGCAGTATCATTAGCAAGACAAGGAAAAAAAGTTGGTCTTGTAGACGCAGACATTTATGGTTTTAGTGTACCTGATATGATGGGTATTCAGGAAAAACCTGAAGTAGAAGGGGAGCATATCATACCTGTAGAAAGAGAAGGCGTTAAAGTTATTTCTATGGCTTTCTTTGTTGAAGAAAACGCACCTGTAATTTGGAGAGGTCCAATGCTAGGTAAAATGATTACTAGTTTCTTCACAGAAGTTAAATGGGGAGAATTAGATTATTTAATCTTAGATTTACCTCCAGGCACGGGCGATGTGGCACTCGACGTGCATACGATGTTACCTTCTAGTAAGGAAATAATAGTGACAACACCTCATCCAACCGCAGCATTTGTTGCAGCAAGAGCTGGAGCTATGGCTAAACATACTGAACATACAATACTAGGTGTCATAGAAAATATGTCATATTTCCAAAGTAAAGAAACTGGAAATAAGGAATATGTGTTTGGTAAAGGTGGCGGTGCTAAATTAGCACAAGAGTTACAAACGCCATTATTAGGAGAATTACCGTTGAGTCAACCAGAATGGAATGAAGAGAATTTCTCTCCTTCTATTTATGGTTCTCATGAACCACTAGGCAAAATTTATGATCAAATAGCTGAAAATGTTATTGATATTACAACGGAATCATAATACGGAGGTAAGTTAGTGACTCTTAAATATTTAATACAATTTTATAGGAATACTCTGTTAATCGGTGTAATTGTTACATATATATCTTCATTGATATTTGGATATGATAAAGTAACTAAATATATAGTCGCTGGAGAAGTTGGCGAATTTGTAGCAGCATCGATATGGTTTGTTGTTGTAGGCTTACTGGTTGCAACAATAAGTCAGCTAGCATATTTTATTTATTTGTTTATCAATCAGTTAGGTATAGGTATATTTGGTAAGATATGGCCACATGTACAAATCGTTGTAACTGTATTTGCGATTTTTGACCTCGTTTATTTTAGATTTTTAAGATTTGGTGGCACGGATCAAATTATTTCATTCATATGGTTACCTATTGTTGTAATTATTTTTGCGATTATTACAAGTAATATCAAAAATAAACAATCTAAAAAGAACTTATGGATTCCTTCTATGTTCTTTATGATAGTTATGACAACTGTAGAATTAATCCCATTTTTAAGAGTTGAGGATACTAGTTGGATTTATTTAACGATATTTGGACTTTTATTATGTAATTCATATCAATTAATAATGTTACCCAAATATAATGAACTATCTTTGGAAGAAAGAAAAAAGAAAGAAAAAATTAAAGGTACAAGTACCAAAAAGACGAAATAGAGAAGAAAAACACAAATTTATGGATGATTTACAATCCGAATTTGTGTTTTTTAATTTTTTGTAAAAATTTTAAGGAATATCGTTGACTTTTTATTGGCCACTTGATATTATATAAAAGTCGCCGAAAACGACAGGCGAAACACACAAAACAATAAATAAAGTTTTTATTGAAAGTGTAAAATTGACTCTTGTTAAGACGTTGTAAATGCGATATATTTATAAACGTGTTAAAAAATAGTTAAGAAAAATAAGTTGAAAACAATCTTTGTTTTTAGTACAATATTGTTTGAACATTTATTTAAATGAACATTGAAAACTGAATGACAATATGTCAACGTTAATTCCAATAATTTGAGTACTGAAAGTACTTCAAAGAGTGATTGGCTTAACCAATCAACAAGAGCTAATCAAGCTTACTTCTTTTATGGAGAGTTTGATCCTG